>JBLIMK010000061.1:0-25818 GCA_047638715.1 Verrucomicrobiales bacterium | reverse complement strand
AATCTGGATCGTCCACTGCCAACGAACCACCTGTGAGGCCGATGAGCGCGAAACCCATAGCCATGCGGTGGTCGTCAGAGGTCTCGATCGCGGCGTGCATATGGGGGCCCCCGACGACGCTGAAACCATCAGAATCGACCGAGGCCGCTATGCCGAGCCGACGTAGCTCGTCCACCGAGCCTTGGACACGATCCGATTCCTTCGTCGTACGAATGAACCCAATCCCGTGGACGCTGCTCTTACCCCGGGCTTTCGCGGCGAGCGCTGCGAACGTAGGAGCGGTATCGCTCATGTCACGAAGATCTACCGTCAAGGCGTCGAGATTGCCACTTCCCCGCACCTCGATCGATGTTTCGTCCACGAACACCGAAGCACCCATTGGTGACAACACTCTGTTCGCGAAGTCGGCGTCGCCCTGTACCGACCTTGATCCCAAACCAGCGACCGTCACTCGACCGCCGACGATCGCGGCAGCTGCGAGCGGGTAGGAGGCGGTCGATGCGTCCGGTTCGATCAGATATTCAATGGCCTTGTAAGCGACCGGTGCCACGATGATTCGGCTGGGTTCAACGTCGACCTCGGCGCCGAATGCGTGCATTACAGCGATCGTCATGTCGATATATGGCTGAGATACCGGCGAGCCGACGAGCGTGAGTTCCAAACCGAAAGGAAAGGCGGGGGCGCTGAGGAGGAGACCTGAGATGAACTGGCTGGAGATCTCCGCTCCGATCGACACCGAACGCGTCGTTATCCCCGATCCGACGGTTATCGGCAGAGCGTCACCTTCTAGCGCCGCGCCGAGTCCGCGAAGTGCCTCGGTCAGATCCGCCATTGGACGGCCTCGCATCTGAGCATGCCCGGTGAGCGTGCCAGCTCCCGCAACGGCGAGCATCGGCAATAAAAAGCGAGCGCTCGTGCCCGACATGTTCGCGTCGAGCGACTCCGCAGGCACGTCGACGCGACCACCCCGACCATGCACCGTCACCATCGTCCCTGCGACCTCTACCTGAATCCCGAGACCTCGCAGCGCGCCCATCATGGCCTCGGTGTCGTCGGACAAACCAACACCTCGGAGAACCGAGGTCCCGTCGGCTAGAGCAGCGACGATCAACGCACGGTTGGTCAGACTTTTTGAGCCTGGGAGAATCACCGTCGAGTCGAGTGTTCCTACTATTGGCTGAACGATGAACGGGTCGGGACCGGTCACGACAGCGGTCTCACAGAAGGGCGATACCCGCGTGCCAACAGGCCGCCTCGAAGTACATCGGAAACCTCAGAATCAACGAGGAGCACGATGACCCCCGTCGGCCCTTCAGCGCTGTGTGCGATCTCCAGATCGAAGATATTTACGTCGAGCTCGGCGGCGAGGCCTGTAATTGCAGCGAGTTCGCCTCGTTCGTCCTTGATACGGACGCGAACCTCGGAGAGTCCTGGCGGCAAAGGAACGGCTGTTGGGAGGTTCACACGGGCTTCACGAGCGGTGCTGAGGGCATCACGGATGGCATCGCCATCACCGTTGTTGATCGCCTGTCGCAAGCCCGCCAAGTTCTCGATGACCTCGCCCAGCGCTTCCGATATCGCATCGCTGTTCTGGAGGCAGATCGGAGGCCAGATGTCGGGCGCCCCCGCTGCTATGCGGGTCATATCCCGAAAACCACCGGCGGCGAGCCGCAACATCGCAAGATGCTCATCGGATCGACGGCTCGCCACGTTCATCAGGGTGGCGGCTGCAAGATGAGGCACGTGCGACACGGTGGCGACCATTCGGTCGTGAGCCACGGGATCGAGCGTCACTGGATCGGCCCCGAGTGCAACGACGAGATCGTGCATTCCAGCGAAGGCCTCGTCGGACGTTGTACGTGTGGGGGTAATCACCCAAGCGGCGCCGCGAAACAGTTCCGCACGAGCACCGTCCAAGCCACTCTGTTCCGAGCCGGCCATGGGGTGCGATGGGACGAAGCGTTCGTTGTCGACGACCGCTGCGATCGGCGCCTTCACGCTCCCGGTATCGGTAACCCAGCCTGAGGTCTGCATCAGTGCGAGCTCGACACCCTCGGGAATCGAATCCACCGGAGTCGCCACGATGGTCAGGTCTGCATTGGCTGGCAAGCCAGCGTGATCGATCGCACCTTCGGCGACTGCACGTGCGACCAGATCGTCATCGACATCGACGCCGCCTACGACATATCCGAGATCGCGAAGCGCATAAGCCGCGCTGCCGCCGATGAGTCCCAGCCCCACAACACCTGCAGTTTTCGTGCTCGCACCGTCCGTCGACATAGCCGCTGAGCCTATCTTCTGCTCGACACTCCCGGTCGAGATCCTGCCCACGCCGACATGGTCGCTCCGCTCCCCGACGGAGATCTTCTGCTCGACACTCCCGGTCGAGATCGCCGGACGGCGGCTACTCAACCTCGTCGGGCACCTCGTCGGCCAGCTGGGCCGAGGCCGCTATCGCTGATTCGATCCGGCGTACCTCAGCTACTCCGACCTCACGCCATTCGCCAGGGGCCAACGTGGAGTCGGACAGAGGCCCAATCCGCGTTCGAACCAAGCGAGTAACCGGATGGCCAATAGCGTCACACATCCGCCTGATCTGACGGTTGCGACCCTCGTGTAGAACGATGCGAAGGAGGCCAGGCGAGAGTTCGGAGACCTTCGCTGGAGCGGTGACGCCGTCGTCGAGGTCTACGCCCTCTCGGAGGAAGCGCAACGCCCCACGAGCCGGTGATCCCTCGACGCTCACCAGGTATTCCTTGTCGACACCGTACGAAGGATGCGTCAGACGCTGCGTTAGGCCTCCGTCGTTGGTCAAGAGAAGTAGCCCTTCGCTGTCGGCGTCGAGGCGTCCGACCGGGAATAGACGCTCCTCGGCTCCGACGAGCTCGACCACGGTGGGACGTCCGTGTGTGTCCTCTGCCGTGGAGATCACGCCGACCGGCTTGTTGAGGAGAACCGTCCGCCGGGTCGTATCGACCGAGACGATTGCCCCATCGACGCGAAGCTCATCAACGGCCGAATCAACTTTGTCTCCGAGCGTCGCGACAACGCCATTAATCGTGATTCGACCGTCCTCGATCATGTCTTCGCAAACACGACGTGATGCGACCCCGGCTGCGGCGAGAGCCTTTTGCAGACGTGGAAGCTTCGGAGCGGTCTCTTCGACGCTCATTCCTGTTCGGACGCAGAGGATTCGACGTACCCGGTCACCGAGTCACGGAGATCGATGATCACTTCATCGGCGCTTTGCTCGATGAGTGGGGCCTCCGACGCATCGTTGGTCTCCGGTGTGGGTTCGAGTTCGGCAGGATCGAATCGAAGACCGTACTCGAGCGCCTCGACGATATCGACGCTTGGGACAAACTCGCCCAGCTCAGGAAGGTCGACGATCGAGTTGATGTTGAGGCGTTCCAAGAAAAGTGCCGTCGTGCCGTACATGACCGCTTGCCCGGGCCCGCTATCCCTTGAGACCTCGGCGATGTAACCGCGCTGTGTCAGCGTCCGCATGACGGCATCCACAGACACACCACGAATAGCCGCGACCTGAGCGCGCGATATCGGCTGCTTGTACGCAACGATCGCGAGCGTCTCAAGCGCCGCGGCTGACAGTCGGCTCGATTGGCCTTCGAGCACGAACCTCTCTACATACGCGGCTTGTTCGGGGTGACTTTGATAGCGATAGCCGCCAGCGACGCGGGCGAGCACGAAACCGCGACCCTGCTCACGATAGGTGGCCTCGAGGTCAGCGCACGTCGCCTCCACAGCCTCGACGCTGGTCTCGACCAGCTGGGCCAGCAGACGCGGCTCGATGGGCCGCTCAGCCACCATGAGGACGGCCTCGATCGCGGCCATGAGGCCCACGGGCAAGACATCGCTGTTGGTCGTGACCACGTTTTCCTGAGACGTTTCTGAGCTGTCCATCTATCCGTCGTATCTATCGATCGCGAGGGCCGACAACGCATCGTCTGGGTCGCCGCCGATCCACTCGAGCTGAATGTCGCCGAATGCCCGGGCCTGAACAATGTCGACCAGGCCTTGTTTGAAGAGTTCGAGCACAGCGAGGAATCGAACCACGACTTCGATGCGGTCGACCAGTCCGGATGTCAGATCGCGAAAGCTGACGACGCCTGCGCCCGGCAGTTCGTCGACGAATTCGCGCACGGCATCTGAAACCGATGCCGTGGCAGCACTGACGTGGTAGAGGTCGAGAACTGGTTCGGGTCGGGGCATAAGCGCCCGGATACAGGCCGCCCGCAGGTCATCGACATCGATACCTTCGAGCATGTCGGGTGCGACACCGAGAAATTGTTCCTCCATGCCCGCAACCCGGGGATAGGTACGTCGGCCAGCATCGTGGAGCTGGCGAATGACTCCTGCAGCGTCTTTGAACGTCTTACATTCGACGAGCCGCGACAGCAACAGATCTCGCTCCTCGAAGAGCGCGAGCTCCTCGTCGAGGTCGAAGGAATCGTCGTCTGGAAGCAGTCGCCTCGCCTTCAACTCGACCAACGTCGCCGCGATGAGGAGGAACTCGGTGGCGACCTCGAGGTCGATGTGCTCCATCTTCTCGAGCTCGGTCAGATAGGCATCGACGATCGTGGTGAGCGAAATCTCGTAGAGCTCTACCTCTTCGGCCAGAATGAGGTGCAGGAGGAGATCGAACGGGCCGTTAAAGACCTGGGTTTCCACCTCGAATGCCACGGCAGCGATCGTACCGACTTTTCCCTGCCGGGCGGGATCCGGGCGGCACGTACTTTCGATTGTTTTGTTAGACGCGTTCGAGAAGAGGCCGAGGATCAACCCTCGCCTTGATGTTCTGCACACGCGATCGGCTCTGACTCAGCTGCTGGTCGAACAGCTGGACCTCGTTCCACACTGCATCGGCCGCCTGCGTTCCGGGCGCAAGTTGTGAGTAAATCGTGGTGGTGACGTACGGAGCAAGGGCGCTCAGTGATGAAGACGCGTGCACTCCAAGCTCGCGGCGACCGGTTGAAACGATCTCCTTGACGGTCATATCTGGACGGATATCGAGGCCGGCTTCGAGCAATCGGTCCTTCGACTCCTGCCAACCCGCCAACACCCGCTCTGCGGGGTCATCGAGGTTCTGCCTATAACGGCGCCGTAAACGTTTGGCCAAGACGATCATCAACATGAGCATGAGTGGGAACAGAAGCAAGAAGATGCCCGAAATGACCACCACCTTGACCGTGCCGCTTGCGCCGACATCGTCGGGGTCGATCTCATCGTCGAGTTCGGGGTCCGACTCGGTCGGCGTAGGGCCCTCGGGTGCGGGTTGCCCTACGGGAATCGGTGTTGCATCATCGTCGCTCGCTCCGCCTTCTCCACTGGTGCGCGGGACGGGGTCGAAAGCCACCCAGCCAATACCTTCGAAGAGCACCTCTGGCCACGCGTCATATTGTTCGGAAGTCACGGTTTCGAGATACACGAGCGTCGAGTCGTCGTTGCGCTGAGCGATCCGATAACCCACGGAGATGCGTGTTGGAAATTGCTGTTGGCGTGCAGCGATGGCAAACGCGGCGACGAACTGGTCTCGATAGCCCTCGCGTCCAGACAGAAACTCTTCGACTCGTCCGAGCGCAGTGCCCGAAGCCTCATCGGTCACGAGCGTGAGTCTCTCGCTGAGGAAGTTCTGCAGCGATTCGAGTCGCTCGAAATCTGTTGCCCCTTCCATCTGATTCGAGAGCACGGTGATTGGCGAGTCCTCAGAGATGGTCGGCAGAAGGACATATTCGGGGTCGGAACGGTCTACCGAAGCGGCGAGTAGTTGGTCGCGCGTGGGAGCGGAGATTTGCGATTCGACCGTATAGGTACGTGGACCGTTATCGCCGCGGTTGAGTAGCGAGCCCGAGACCTCGTCGTACCAAACATCGTTCGCTTCGATCCGGGTCACCGGTTGACCCGCTGGCATCCACGGCGAGGCGGCATCGACGATTTCGATGGTCTGTCGAACGAGCAGCGTTTCGACATCGACCGCGAACGACGGAATGATATTTGCCGATGTGGCACTATACGTCGAGTCGGTGGTCCAGTTAGCGCCGTCGTAGTCTTCCAGCGAAACCAATGGCATCCGATTGAAGAACGTCGCTGCTGGAGCGGCGGGCAGGTCGAGCTGGAATGCGGGCACGGCCGTCTCGCGTTGCGCCTTAATCTCGGCCAACGGGTTGACCGCTGACGCTGTCACGACCTCTTGATCTCGAAGTCGCCGAGGGTCGAACGGCTCGTCGTTGCCGATCGGCAAGAACGCCGCCATGATCGGCGCGAGAAGCGCGAGAAGCACGAGGACAGGCGCTCCGGCGATCAGCCGTTCACTGAGCATCCGTTCACCAACGAACTCGGTGACTCGGCCTGGTGCGGCATCGGAGATCTGTGCATGCGGAACAGCGCGGACAAGCGCGAGCAACAGGGCGGAGCCCACCAGGGTCGCGATGAGGAAATACGCGGCGAGCCCAGTCGGCGCTGCCAGAGGGAGTGATATTGCGGCGAATATGACCGGCGGAATGACGGGGCTTGCGGTCTTGGGCGACCGAGCGACGAGGACCCCCGTCGTTGCGCCCGATATCCAACCGAGAATCGCGATGAAACCGAGTGGCTCGGCGATGTTGGTGCTGATCGGCAATGTCGTCGCGAGCGCATTTCGCCACCCATCGATGGTCGAACCGAGCAACGCCGAGAAGATGTCTCCTGGTCCTCCGAAGTTCGTACCTGGCAAGATCACTGTCAACGTCACGAACAGAAAGCCGGCGACGATCAGGGCAGCGAGCCGAAGCCACCGCCCCATCGATGTACGGGCGAGAGCGACCGCCAGGCCTCCCGAGAGGAGTACCGCCCCGATGATCGGCCCAACCCACCCAGGACCACCAAAAACACGCGAATAGAACAACGCTGACACGGTGAGCAAGAGCCCAGCAGCGGAAATCTGCCCAAGAAAGACTTGCTGCCTCATGATCGTCTCGTCACTTGGTTCCACGCGCGTGCGAATTCTTCACTCGATGCGGCCGTGAGGACGGTCGCGTTTGGAATGCCACGCTCCCACTCGTTCGTGCCCGTCATGAACTGCGCCACGGTGATGACCTCGAATCGTTCACGGAACCGGTGTAGTCGAGCGAGCTCGTCCTCGGGGATCGCCCCGGTAATCAAGGCCATCGACACGCCGCCCAGATCAGACTTCACCGTGTCGAGAGTTTCCTCGATATTTCCCCGGAACGAGGGCGCGATCTCAGCCAAGCGATCCATAATCAGCCCGGGCGGCATCCGCTGGTTCAGTTCTTTTCCATCCGTCGTAAGAAGCCGGAATTCGAAACTGCGCGACATCGATGCGACAACGATTGATGCGGCAGCGCGCACCGCATCCTCGAATGCTTCGGCCGAGTAACTCGCTGCACGGGTATCGAGCACGACAAGGGAGCGCGGCTGGTTGGTGTCAACGTTGTGGCGCACCATGAGCTTGTTCGTCCGAGCCGACGAGCGCCAATGAATCTGGCGCAGATCGTCGCCACGCACGTAGTCGCGAAGGGTATGGAACGTAACCCCTCCTTCGAGAGCTTCGCCGCTATCAGGTCCCTCGAGGTCGCGTGCAATACCGACCGGAAATGGCTCGAGGCGATGCACGACCGGATGCACCCACAGATGGCTGACCCCCTCGTCCGCTTCGCCCGAACGCACAAGGCCGAATGGGTCGGCGCGGGTCACATCGAGGGGGCCGACCCGAAAAACCCCACGCTTGGACGTGGGCAACTCGGTGGTGATCGTCGCTGATTCGTTTGGCTCGAGACTCGGCACCTCGATCGCAAGCTGGGAGTCCCCGAACTTCTCGAGGGCGATTCCACCAGCGGTCCGACGGCGGCCCGTGTTGGTAATTGTGAGCACCGACCGCGCAGAGCGCCCGGCGCGGACCCGCTCGGGGACGACGACGCGACTTGCATCGACGCGTGGTCGACGCACGATCCATAGCCGCCCGATGATAACCGCGAGCAAGAACGCAATTCCGAGCGCGGTGAGCGTTCGATAGCCGAGCGCGATGCCGGCGATCGAGGCCACGACGCCGATGGCGAGAAAGGTCTTCCCTGCGTTGGTCAGCACGGTGTGAGTGCCCTAGCGCTCGACGCGCTCTTTCGGTGTAGGGATCTCCTGAAGAATAGCGCGGAGTAGGTCGAGCGAATCGATTCCCTCAAACTCGGCCTCGGGCTTGAGAAGCATGCGGTGCGTGAGGACCGATTCGGTCAGGTCCTTCACGTCGTCTGCGGTCACGAAGGGGCGCCCGTTGGCGGCTGCGAGCGCGCGTGCGGTTCGACCGAGGGCGATCGAGCCGCGAGGGCTCACGCCTAGTCGGAGTTCGGGAAGTTCGCGTGTGGCCCGCACGATGCTGACGATGTACTGACGCACAGCGGGAGAGATGTAGATCGTGTCAGCCACACGAGCCATCTGACGCACTTCTTCGGTCGACAGCACCGGCTCGACATCGACTCGGGTGCGTCCGGCTGGTGCGGAGTCGATGATATCGATCTCGGCGACGGCACTGGGATAACCCAGAGAGAGTCGCATCATGAACCGGTCGATCTGGGCTTCGGGAAGATCGTAGGTGCCGTCATGCTCGACAGGGTTCTGTGTCGCGACCACAAGGAATGGGTTGGGTACGGGTCGAGGAACACCATCGACAGTCACTTGGTACTCCTCCATCACCTCGAGCAATGAGGACTGGGTCTTTGGCGAGGCGCGGTTAATTTCGTCGGCGAGGACCACGTTGGCAAAGACGGCTCCAGGGTGAAACTCGAATTCACTATTCGACTGGTTGAAGATCTGCACTCCGGTGACGTCGCTCGGCAGGAGATCGGGAGTGAATTGAATACGTGTGAGGGTTCCGTCCACGGACTCAGCGAGTGCACGAGCGAGCGAAGTTTTTCCAGTCCCGGGGACATCTTCGATGAGAAGGTGGCCCTGAGCGAGCATGCACAGGAACGCCAGCCGAATCTCACGTGTCTTGCCGTGGATAACTCGTTCCACGTTGTTCACCAGCTGTTGAAAACGGTCTGCGTACGTGCGGACCTCAAGTTCGAGGTCTTCAACCGCATTCGTTGTAGTCACTGTGGGGGTTCTCCGCTCTGGGACGTTCTAGAGTCAAGTGTGGCGCGCAAAGCTGCTCGCGTCACTTCCAGACAACCCAACGATACAGCTCGCCTAGGGAGGCAACCCATATCAGCCGTCGACGACTTGATGCCGAACTCGTCGCCAGGGGATTGGCGACCTCTCGACAGCACGCCCAGGAGCTGATCGCGGACCGGCGGGTCACCGTCGGTGGCGCGTCTACGACCAAGGCCACCCGACAGGTGTCGCCCGCCGAGCCGCTGCTCGTACGTGGGCCTCCGGCACGCTTCGTTGGGCGCGGAGCCCAGAAGCTCGAGGGGGCCCTAAATGCCTTCAAAATCAACGTTTCGGGACGACATGGACTCGACGTTGGTTCGTCCACGGGGGGCTTCACCGATTGCCTTCTTCAGGCCGGCGCAGCATCCGTCGTGGCGGTCGATGTGGGCACCAATCAGCTGCACGAACGTTTGCGTGCCAATCCACGAGTCGATGTTCGCGAATCGACCGATATTCGCACGATCACTCCCGACTTGTTCGTCGATGATTCTTTACGAAGCGGCGGATTTGGCGTGATCGTTGCCGATTTGTCCTTTATTTCGACCACTTCGCTTCTCCCTGTGCTCGCGCCGCTGCTCGCTCCCGACGGAGATGTGATCGTCCTCGTCAAGCCCCAGTTCGAGGCAGGACGCCAAGAGGTCAGCAAAGGACGGGGCATTATTCGTAATCCCGAGATTTGGAAGCGAGTACTTCACGACTTCATTCACCGCGCTGTTGACGCAGGGCTCGAGGTTGTCGACCTGGCAACGTCACCGATCACCGGTGGCAAGGGGAATGTTGAATTCCTCGCTCATCTGCGTTTGACAGACATACTTACTGACGTGACCCCAGAAGAAGAGAAGAATCCCTGATGGCCCGAATAGGCGTAGTGCTACACGGAGCCGACAGCGATGCGCTCGAGCACGCCGAAGAACTCGCATCGATACTGACCGAGCAGGGCCACCAGGTAGTCGCACTGGTCGAGGATGCTCAACGCGTCACCGACATGTCGTGCGTTGAACCCGCCGATTTCGCTCGTGGTCTCGATCTCGCGGTAAGCCTCGGCGGCGATGGCACGATCTTGCGAACAGTGGCGCTGCTCGATGGCGCTGATGTGAAGATCCTCGGGGTGAACTTCGGCGACCTCGGGTATCTCACGGTGGTCGACCGTGACGAGCTGGAGCACGCTGTACAACGGTCACTTGCCGGCGATCACGACATAGAGAAACGGATGCTCGTCTCCGGTGAGGTCAGCGGCCAGACGATGCATGCGCTCAACGACATTGTGGTCGAACGATCTCCGGGCGATACGACAGTCCGTATCGGCGTAACCATCGATGGAGCAAGGTTCACGTCGTACCCAGCAGATGGGCTCATCGTCTCGACGCCGACCGGGAGCACTGCGTATGCACTTTCCGCTCGAGGTCCGATCGTGTTTCCAACGCACTACGCCC
Source organism: Verrucomicrobiales bacterium (assembly GCA_047638715.1). Taxonomy (GTDB): domain Bacteria; phylum Actinomycetota; class Acidimicrobiia; order Acidimicrobiales; family SHLQ01; genus SHLQ01. Next base: position 15,226 of record JBLIMK010000061.1, on the reverse strand, counting down.
TCCAGATCACTCCGGTGTCGCCGCACATGTTGTTCGACCGGAGCCTCGTCCTCGGACCGGATTCCGAGATCGAATTGACGATCGAGGGGCATCGATCGGCGGTCGTGTCAGCGGACGGAAATACACTGATGACTATGGAGCCTGGAGAAACCATTTTGTGTCGCCGCTCGCCGCATACCGCTCGACTCGTGATCTTCGATACCCGTGACAATCTTGCGGTGTTGAAATCGAAACTCGGCATCGCCGACCGCTAGGCACCTCCGGACGATGCTCGAAGAACTTCGCATTCAGAATCTCGGGGTCATCGAAGACCTCTCTCTTGTCCTTCCCGCGGGGTCGATCGCTGTCACCGGCGAGACCGGCGCGGGAAAAACCATGGTCGTCGGGGCAATTCAACTCCTGATGGGCGGTCGGGCCGAGCCCGATATGGTCCGAATAGGTGCTGCTGAGGCGGTTGTCGAGGGGCGCTTCGTGGATCGTGACGGTACCGAGATTGTTGCCCGGCGGGTGATACCGACCGACGGGCGTTCGCGGGCGTACCTCGACGGCTCCCTCGCCACAGCGACGGGCCTCCAAGAGCGCGTAGGTCACCTGATCGATCTGCACGGCCAACATTCCCAACAGTCTTTGCTTCGACCAGCGACCCAGCGCGACGCGCTCGACCGCTTCGCTGGCATCGATCGGGCACCGTTGCGCGATGCGCGCGCAGACGTGGCCGCGATCGACGCGGCCCTCGTCGACCTCGGCGGTGACACCACCGAACGAGCTCGCCAAATCGATCTTCTGCGGTACCAGATCGAGGAAGTGCAAGCCGCCGAACTCGATGATCCCGAAGAGAGCGAACGTCTCGTCGAACGCGAAGCGGTTCTCGCGAACGCCTACGACCACGAGATTGCTGCAGGACAGGCTGGCGACCTACTCGGAAGCGATGGACCAGCCGCCGACGCACTTGGTCAAGCTGCCGCGATCATCGCTGACGCTTCACCATTCGCCTCTGCGTCAGGCCGCATCCAAGCGCTTCAAGAGGAGCTTGCAGACATCTCGGCCGAGCTTCGATCGATCAGCGAGCACATCGTGGATGATCCCGAAGCGCGGGCGATCGTTCGAGCTCGTTTGCAGCTCCTCGTCGAGCTCCGACGAAAGTACGGGCCAACGCTCGGCGACGTCATGGCGTACGCTGGCGGACTTCAAGAACAGCTCGATCAGCTCGAGTCCCATGAAGGCCAGGTCGCCGAGCTGACAATTCGTCGAATCGCCGCCACAGAGAATCTCGCCACAATCTCGAATGGTGTTCGGCTCGCACGAACAACCGCCGCCAGCCCGTTGGCGAAGGCGGTCGAGAAAGAGTTATCGAAGCTCGCAATGGCGAACGCGAAGGTCGAAATAACTGTCGACGGCGAAGCCGGCGACGACGTGGCGGTGCTTCTGGCTCCAAACCCTGGGCTTCCGATGCTGCCCGTGGGGAAGAACGCATCGGGTGGCGAACTTAGCCGAACAATGCTCGCACTCCGTCTGGTTCTCGCTGGTGGTCCACCCGTCAAGGTCTTCGACGAGGTCGATGCGGGAATCGGCGGCGAAACCGCCCGAGCCGTCGGGCAGGCGCTGTCGTCGCTCGGCGACACGGGCCAGGTCTTCGTCGTCACACACCTCGCGCAGGTCGCATCGTTCGCTGGGCATCACATCGTGATCGACAAGTCGACGAGGCGGGGCGCAACGGCGTCCCAGGCACGCATCCTCACGTCGGAAGAGCGAGTGATCGAGGTTTCGCGCATGTTGTCTGGCTCCCCCGACTCGATCGCTGCGCACGAACACGCTGAAGAACTACTCGCGGCAACATCAGCATCATGGGGCACATGAGCCCCGCGAAACATAGCAAATCGCGCATGGGTGCACGCGCGAGGCATATGTCCAAGTTAGGGTGAACTCCCGTGACCAAACATGTATTTGTTACGGGTGGTGTTGTCAGTTCGCTTGGCAAAGGACTCACAGCTTCGGCGCTTGGCCGGCTGTTGAAGGCACGTGGCCTGAGGGTCACGATGCAAAAGCTCGACCCCTATCTGAACGTCGACCCCGGCACGATGAATCCATTCGAGCATGGAGAGGTTTTCGTCACCGATGACGGTGGTGAAACAGATCTCGACCTCGGTCACTACGAACGGTTCACCGACGAGAACCTCACACGACGGTCCAACGCCACAAGCGGCTCGATCTATTCGGCGGTTATTGCAGCGGAGCGCCGGGGCGACTACCTCGGGCGAACAGTGCAAGTTATCCCGCACATCACTGACGAGATCAAACATCGAATTCGCCAGCTCGCGTCCGATGAAACCGATGTCGTGATCACCGAGGTGGGTGGCACGGTTGGCGATATCGAGATCCTGCCTTTCCTCGAAGCAATCCGCCAGCTTCGGCTCGACATTGGTCCGGAGAACGTCTTCTACCTCCACATCACCCTCGTTCCCTTTATTGGGCCGTCCGGTGAACAAAAGACAAAACCCACACAGCACTCAGTGACCGAGTTGCGCAGCCGGGGCATACAGCCCGACGCGATCGTATGTCGTAGCGACGAACCAATAACCGATGAGCTCAAGCGAAAGATATCACGCTTGTGCGATGTACCTGTCGCAGGTGTAATCAACGCAGCCGATGCGTCGAGCCTCTACGAGATTCCCTTGGTCGTGCACGACGAAGGTCTCGACTCGTTCGTCTGCAAACACTTTCGAATGGAAGATGTTCCCGACGCTGACCTCCTTGAATGGCGGGCGCTCGTCGATCGCGTCTTTTCAGCCGAACAAACCGTCCGAGTTGGCATCATCGGTAAGTACGTCAGCCTGATAGATGCCTACCTATCTGTGGTCGAGGCATTAAATCACGCCGGAATCCACCATCACACCAAGGTCGAAATCGACTGGATTCAGGCTGAAGAAGTCGAAGGGTTACTCACTGAACGCCTCCGCAACCTCGACGGAATCGTGATTCCTGGTGGATTCGGAGAACGCGGCGTCGAGGGCAAGATTGCTGCCGCAGGATACGCCCGCGAGAACGGCATTCCTTGTTTGGGGCTCTGCCTTGGTCTTCAAGTGATGACGATCGATTACGCACGAAACAAGCTCGGCCTGACCGGCGCGAACTCACTCGAATTCGAGCCGCAGACAAAACATCCAGTCGTAAACCTGATGGAAGATCAACGTGACGTAACGGAGATGGGCGGAACAATGCGTCTCGGTGCCTATGTCGCGCAGCTCGCTCCTGGATCGAAGGTCGCCGAGTCGTACGGCGAAGAGGTCGTCTCGGAGCGTCATAGGCATCGCTACGAAGTTAACTCCAAATACCGAGGCCAATTCGACGATGGCGACTTCTGGGCGAGCGGTGAATCACCGGACGGCCGTTTGGTCGAGTTCATTGAGCTTCGTTCGCACCCGTTCTGGGTCGGCACGCAGGCTCACCCAGAGTTCAAGAGCCGCCCTGACCGGCCCGCACCCCTCTTTCGATCGTTCATCGAGGCGGTCGTCGATCGAAAGAACGGCCGGAATCCGCAGTTGATAAGCCTGGATGAGTCGAGGGGCTCTCGAACGTAGTGGCCGGTTTCCGGGCTCTTGACGAAGACACGGTGTATGAAGGATGGGTCATAACGGTCGCGAAGGGCCGTTTCCAAGGACCTGACGGTCAGATCTTCGAGCGCGATGTGGTTCATCACCCTGGCGCAGTGGCGGTAGTGCCTCTGATAGATGATGCTGTCGTGCTCGTTCGTCAATATCGCTCAGCGCTCGATACGAGCATCCTCGAGATCCCCGCAGGCCTGCGTGATATCCCGGGCGAACCGCTCGCGGAGGTAGCCCAGCGAGAGCTGATCGAGGAGGTAGGCCTTCACGCCGGAACCCTCGAGCTCCTCACGAGTGTTCACAACTCCGTGGGGTTCTGCGATGAAGAGATCCACATCTTCTTGGGCACCGACCTGACCGAGACAGAGCGGCTTCTCACCGATAGCCCCGAGGAACTCGAGATGGAAATCGTACACATTCCGATTCTCGAAGTGGAGCGGATGATCGGCAGGGGTGAGATTACCGATGCGAAAACGATCATCGGAGTTCTCGCCGCCCTCCGAGGTGTGGCGCGAACCTAGCCAGTAGTGTCCGTGGACGCATGGCTACCAGGACGCTGCCCCTCGACGTCGAGGAATTTCTGACCCATCTCGCAATCGAGAAGGGACGTTCGGCCAATACGCTCGCCGCATATCGTCAAGACCTCCGCAAGTACGTCGATTACTTGGATGGCCGAGAGATCAACGTCGTCTCTTCGGAGGACGTCACCGGCTTTCTGCGACATCTGAACGAGTCAGGTCTCGCTCGCTCGTCGGTGAATCGCTCTATGACCGTTGTCCGTGGCCTGCATCGTTTTCTTTTTGCCGAAGGCGTTTTGCCCCATGATCCCACTGCAGATGTCGAGCCGGCGCGGCTCCCCAAGGGACTTCCCAAGGCGCTCTCGGAAGTCGATATCACGGCCCTTATCGACGCAGCGAGCAACGACGGTCCATTTGGACGGCGAGATCGAGCTCTGCTCGAGGTGCTCTATGGGACCGGCATGCGTATATCTGAGTGCGTCGGACTTTCGCTCGACGATGTCGACATCGAAGCTGCGCTGTTGCGGGTAACCGGCAAGGGGGACAAGCAGCGTTTGGTACCTCTGGGTCGCTTGGCCGAAGCAGCGCTCGCCGAGTGGCTCGAGCCTGGTGGACGATCTGGCTTGGCTCCCGAGGTTTGGAAGACCCGATCCGACCAGATGGCGGTGTTCCTGAATCATCGAGGCGGGCGTTTGTCGCGACAGGGAATCTGGGGCGTCGTTCGCAAACATGGTCTCACCGCGGGCATTGCCGAGCGGTTGACCCCTCATGTGTTGCGCCACAGTTGTGCTACTCACATGCTCGATCACGGCGCCGACATCCGTACCGTGCAGGAACTCCTCGGTCACGCTTCTATCTCGACGACGCAGCTCTACACCAAGGTGTCGACCGAGCTTTTGGTACGGGCATACACGAGTGCTCACCCCCGAGCGAGCGGCCGTCCTGGAGTTCATCGATGAGCACGATGCATCTCGTGAAGCGATTCATAGGGTCGCTCTGGCCGCTAGGCCCGCGACGAGCGGAGAACGAGTGGGCGGAGTCGCACTTGATCGAGCGCGAAGTCGAGCTCTGGAACCGGATGAGTCGTCAAGATCGACGGCACTCCATCGGCGTTGCTCTGCGGGTCGAAGACCACCTCGTTGAGCGCGCGACGCGTCCGGTGCTCGCAGCCGCGCTTCTGCACGACGTGGGGAAGATCGATAGCCATCTCGGCACGTTTCTTCGAGTTGTCGCCACGCTCTCGGCCGCTGTCGCCGGTCGCGAGACGGCCGAACTATGGGTTCGAAGCACGGGTGTGACCCGCCGAATCGGCCTATACCTCAAACACCCGTCCATCGGTGGCGACCTTCTCGGCATGGCTGGTAGCGATGCCCTTACCGAGACCTGGGCTCGCGAGCACCATCTACCAGCTGAGGAATGCTCGCTCGATCACGAAGTCGCACACGCCCTCCGGGTCGCTGACGACGACTAGTTCGCAGGCACCCGCGATGTTCTCCCGTTAAGGAATCGTTATCGTGGTCGAGAATTGTGTCGAAGTGCCGTTTGCGTTCGAGACCGTCAGTGTCACGAGATACGACCCGGGTCCGGCCGCGAAGTCCACCGTCGGATTGCGAGTGGTGCTACTAGACGGACTTCCGAGAGTGAAGGCGTAACTGTGGACTGCTCCGGCAGTCGAGGTACTGGTGAATTGCACCTGGTTTGGTGTGGCCGTCAGCGCCCACGTAAATCCGGCCACCGGCGGCGGGAATCCGGTCACGTTCACGGTGAAGTTGAACTGGATCGATGTCCCTCCCGCATTGCTGGCGGTCACCGTTCCTGAGTAGCTGCCATCGGTGGCGAACGTGAACGTGGGGCTGGGAACGGTCGACGTCAGCTCATTCGAACCAGCCACGGACCAGAGCCATGACGTCGGCGAGTTCGTGGCAGTTGCGCTTAAGGCAACACTTCCTGCTGCCACCTCCGTTTGGTTGACCGCAGTGATCACAGGCCGACTCACGATATTGCTGATGGTCACGCTGAATGGAATGGGTGTCGAGCTTCCGTCAGCGTTTGTCGCAGTGACAAACCCGTTGTAGGTGCCGTTCGAGGTGAAGGTAAAGGTCGGTGTCGCCGAGATGGAACTTCCTTGCACGGACCCGGGGAGACTCCAGTCCCACGACAGAATCGGTGGATTCGTAGCGCTCGCGGAGAGCAACACGCTTCCAACGCCGTTCGAGACGGCAAGAACGTTGAACACAACAGGCGGGGTGTTGACATTTACCGAAAAGACCAGGTTCTGGGACAGAGAGTCGCCTACTGCGTTCGTCGCGAAGACCGTCACCGTCTTCATTCCATCGACCGGGTAGGTAAACGTCGGACTCGAAGTTGTCCCGCCGCTGACCGACGCTCCCGGAGCCGTCCAGCTCCAGCTCGTGGGACTATTCGATGCCGCAGCGCTGACCGACACGACGCCGTTGTTGTTTGAAACCACAAAAAGCGAGGTGATCGTAGGCGGCTCGGGAACGGTGACCGTAACGCTCTGGAACAGCGAATCCATGTCACCGCCGACATTCGTCACGGTCAGTGTGATGTCATAGGCTCCGGACGCTCCGTAGGTGAACGACGCGTTCGCGGTGCCCGTCCCATTGCTCGAAATTGACCCCGGGGCGGACCAAGAGAAGTGCAACGAGCTCGTCGAGCTCGTTCCGTCACAGGCGACGCCCGCGCCAACAATCTGACAGACGAAGTTCGCGACGGGAGGAGCGAGCGCAACCGTCACCTCTTGGCTGGCTGAGCTACTTCCTGCACCATTGGAAACGGTCAGTAACACGGTGTAGGTCCCGGAGGCTGCGTAATCATGCGTTGGGTTCTGCGACGATGACGTATTGCCGTCACCGAAGTCCCACGACCAAATGCTCGGAGTTTCGGTGGACTCATCAGCAAACTGCGCAGTAAGTCCACCGGTGATCACAGAGAAGGCCGCTGCCGGATTCTTCGCTACGACGACGGTTTCACTGAATGGAGCCGATAGTCCCGCATCGTTCGCCGCTATCAGTGTTACGTCATAACCGCCGGCGGAGTCGTAGGTATGTGATGGTGATTGGGACGTCGATGACGCGCCGTCGCCAAAGTCCCATTCCCAAGAGGTTGGATCCCCGAGCGTCGTGTCCTCGAACACGACGGTCAACTCTGTTTCGACGAGAGTGAACGAGGCGATCGGTGGGTTGACGACAACGACGGTCTTCGTAACAAACGTCGAGCCGCCAGCGTTCGATGCCGTCAACATCACCGTGTAGGTCCCGGGCGCAGAATATCCATGTGGTGGGCTCTGGGCGGTCGAATTGGTTCCGTCGCCAAAGTCCCACTGCCACGAGGTTGGATCGCCCGTCGAGGAGTCCGTGAAACTGATCACTGAATTCACGGGAACGGTTGCACTGGCCAGAATGAACGAGGCGCTCGGCGGGTTGGGCGGAAGTGGAATCACCGTGACCGTCTTCGCCACGTCATCTGAGCCAGCGTCATTTCGCGCCGTAAGAGTGACGGTGAACTGGCCGGGCGAATCCCAGCTATGTCTCACGTTGGCGCCCTGCGCGGTGGTGTTGTCGCCAAACTCCCAGGTCAAAGATGTCGGCGAATTGAGCGAGAGGTCGTTAAAACTGATGACCTCGCCCTCCACGATTTCGAGCGCCGACTGACCAAAGCGGGCAACGGGTTTGCTCACAGGAGGCTCGACGACGATGTCAGCGAAGTCTTCGCTCGCTCCCGCTGAATTGGAAACGGAGAGTCGGATCCGATATCGACCCGGTGCATTCCAGGAGTGGCGAACCGTTGGGCCGACCGCCGAATCGCCGTCGTCAAAGGCCCAGCTGATCGCGGTGGGCGAGTTCGTAGATTCGCTTGTGAGAGTGATCGTCTGTCCGACCTCCACTACGCCGGCGAACGGTCCAATGATGGCGTCGGGAGCAGAGACTCCAGCGACGACGGTGATCAGTGCGCTGGTCGTGTTGGGACCGGCCTCGTTGCTCGCGGTTAGTGAGACCTCGTAAAGCCCAGGCTCGGCAAAGGAGTGCGCGACCTGCGAGCCACTATCGGTTGTCTCATCGCCAAAGCTCCAGAGCAGCAAATCTGGGTCGCCGGTCGAAGCGTCGGTGAAGACGATCTCCTCACCGACCTCAGCCGTGTCGCTTTGAAAGGTGAAGTCTGCGGTCGGCACTCGAACGACGTCGACTGCAATAACCGTGAACTCGTGAGTCTGCCGGGCATCATCGCCCGCAGCATTCGATACGAGCATCGTGACGGTGAAAATGCCCTCGGTATCCCAGACTTTCGCAACGTCGGGCCCCTCGTCTCCAGTTCCGTCGCCGAAGTCCCAATTCCACGCGGTCGGAACGCCCGAAGAATCGTCGCTCAATCGAACTTCCTCGCCCACGTTCACCGTGTCGGCGGAAAACACAAAGTTCGCGATCAGTTCGTCGAGGATGTTCGTGAACTCTTCTTCAATTGGTTGGAGGACGATCGGCGAATTTGCCGGATCAGGAACCGGGGCGCCGACATCGACGTCTTGTGCCCCTGGCTCTTCGCCACCGTCGCCGCCCTCGGCGCCATCGACCCCAAACTCCTCGCCTTCACCATTGCCCTGGTTCCCACCCCCATCGCTGAAGCTGAAGGCATCACCAGTGTTTCCAACGAAGCGAGTTTCATTGTTTCCATCGACAGCTGCGACGGTGACATCGTCGCCCCCATCGGCTCCACCGCCGTTCAACACAAACGAGCCGCGCTTCGAGATTCGTTGGAGTTCGCCTCTCGTCACGATCGCTGCGCTCTGCCCTTGCGGCTCGTTTGCCCACACGGTGCGATCGAACACCTCGAGCTCGAAGGCCACTCCCGTACCAGGACGGAAATTGAACGCGTCGACAACAACGCGTTCTTCCAGGTCGACGACGATGATCTGACCGGTCTCAAAGTTCGGGAGATAGGCCGTATCGTCGACAGCCACAGGGTCGCCGAAATTGTCGCCGGTCACGCCCAATGGAATCTGCACGCAGTCACTCTGCGCGGGCTCACTCACACTCAAGATTCCAGCAGCAGAGTCGTGAACCAGGATTCGATGTTGTCCGTCGCTACTAGTCAACACGTTTCCGCCCATCCGAACATTGGTGAGCGAGCCACACACCGAGATCGTTGGTCCGAGTTCGTCTTCTCCGAGAACCTCGCGAACGGTCCGACGGCCGGCGTCGACGAGGTACGCCGAGTCACCAGAGCGAACGAGACCGGGGGCCTGAGCGCCGTCTTCTATCAGTGGCGGTAAATCGAGAAGGGTCACGAGCGCCTGGTCTGTCGATACCCCGAGCCGCGAAGCGTCAGACGTGACCGCCAGAAGGCGACCGTCAGCGCCAACAACCCTGTCCCCCAGACCGTCAGCGGTTGGAATATCTGCCCTGAGGGCAGCACCTGGTTCAAAGATCAGCAAGCGATCTTCAGCGATGATGTACGCGTCGGGTGATGCGTCGAAATCACCGAGCAGCTCGAGATTACTTCCCGAAAGCGGCCCTGACCGGTCCTCCAGAATCTCTGAGTTGTCGATCGCAAGCGAGATAGCGCCGATGACACCAAGCTCGCCGGTCGTCTTGTTCAGAAAAACAGCATCCCGTCCGCGCGGGAGCGCAACAAGCTCATCGCCGGAGTCGCCGACGTCGATCGACGCCGTGATCTCCTGTGTACTGCCGTTGATCTGGAGTATGCGTCCTCGGGAGCCGTCCTCGATCCATACCACTGGGTCATTCAGCGCCACGCCCGCGGACGCCTGATTGCCAAGGCGAAAGACAAGTGCAAGTGCGCTGATGGTCAACAGAGCAAAAAGGGTCATCCAAACCCAGCGCGGAAACCAGAACCTACTCACATCTAGAGTCTACGGAGCGCGAGGACTCGTGTCAGAACACTGAGCGTGACTGTTGCGAGATCGAAACGCACAAGCAGCCGTATCGTCATACGATCTCGTCGGCACGTCACGGCAGGATCGTTAGCCCACTTCCCATGTGGGGTTTGAGCGAAGCAGGCCTTCAAGATCGCCCGGGCCTTTGGTTTCTTGGGCAGCGGCGAGCTGGCTCGTGGCGGCGCTGGCATATTCGGAGCGTTCGACGGCCCTGAACACCCCGACCGGCGTCGGGGAATGCGGGCTAAGGGCAAGACGGGACAACGCGAAGGACACCGCTGGATCTGGACGTTTCTCATCATGAACGAGCAGCGCATCTTCGCCTACATCGGCAACCTCTGCGATCACAACATTCCCACCGGAATCAATCACGACACCACGCTCGTTTTCAGCACCGAAACGAATCGGCTCGCCATCGATGAGGTTTATGAGCATCGCATCGCGGACAGCGCGCTTGTTGATGGCGTCGAACTGGCCATCGTTGAATACGTTGCAGTTCTGATAGATCTCGACGAGCGATGTGCCCTTGTGTGCGCGTGCTCTCGTGAACATCTCCTGCATGTGCTTACGGTCCATGTCGTGCGTCCGAGCAACAAACGATGCTTCCGCTCCTAGAGCGAGGCTCACTGCATTGAATGGCTGATCGATCGACCCATAGGGCGAACTCTTCGTAACTTTACCGACCTCGGAAGTGGGTGAGTATTGACCCTTCGTGAGGCCGTAGATCATGTTGTTGATCAACAGAATGTTGACATTCACGTTGCGACGAAGCGCATGAATCAGGTGGTTGCCGCCGATCGACAGCATGTCGCCGTCGCCGCCGATGACCCAAATATCGAGATCCGGACGAGTCATCGCTAGCCCAAGGGCAAAGGCAGGTGAGCGGCCGTGAATCGAGTGCATCCCGTAGGTATTCATGTAGTACGGGAATCGAGCAGCGCAGCCGATGCCAGAGATGAAGACCGTGTCTTCGCGCCGAACATCGAGTTCGGGCATCATGAGTTGCATTGCGGTGAGAATCGAATAGTCGCCACAACCTGGGCACCACCGAACTTCTTGATCAGTCGCCCAATCCTTCTTGGTTGTTACCGGTGCGTTTGCCATATCAGACCTCCGAGCCTTCGAGTTGCGCGAGGATCTCCCGCTCGAGTTCGCCTGCAGTGAACGGTTGACCCATCACCTTGCTGATCGACTTGGCGTCGATCAGGAAGTCGGCGCGCAACATCTTGACGAGCTGTCCCATGTTCAGTTCCGGTACGAGCACGTGGTCGAAGCGAGATAGGACCTCGCCGAGGTCTCGAGGGAATGGATTGAGGTGCGTCAAATGAATGTGGGCCATCTTGGTACCGTCGTTTCGGAAACGTTGCACAGCGCTTCGAATCGCGCCCCACGTCGATCCCCAACCAACGATGGCTACCGTCGCGTCGGCGTCGCCCTCGACACTAGTGAGAGGAATGTCGTTCGCGATCTGCGCTATACGTTGCGCTCGGATCTCCGTCATCAGACCGTGGTTGCCCGGGTCGTACGACACGTTTCCAGATCCATCGGCCTTCTCGAGACCACCGACTCGATGCATCAGTCCCTCGGTTCCTGGGACCGCCCAGGGGCGGGTGAGCGTGTCATCGCGCTTGAACGGATAGAAGACGGCCTCACCGTCCTCGTTGATGTGGTTGGGTTCCGTCGCGTAGGAGACCTCGATCTTCGGCAAATCATTGACATCGGGTAGCAGCCACGGCTCCGAGCCATTGGCGAGATACCCATCGGACAACAAGATGACGGGCGTCATGTAGGTCAGTGCGATTCGGGCTGCTTCGATAGCGGCGTCGAAGCACTGGGCTGGGCTATAAGCCGCAACGATTGGCATTGGCGACTCACCATGACGGCCGTACATCGCCATCAACAGGTCGGACGCTTCGGTCTTGGTTGGAAGGCCCGTCGATGGGCCACCTCGCTGAATGTCGATGACGAGCAGGGGGAGTTCAAGACTCACCGCGAGCCCGATCGCCTCACCCTTCAAGGCGACACCGGGACCCGAGGTCGTAGTGACGGCGAGGTTTCCGCCATATGCGGCCCCGATCGCAGAGCTGACCGCCGCGATTTCATCCTCAGCCTGAAAGGTACGAACCCCGAAGTTCTTGTGTTTCGCGAGCTCATGGAGGATGTCGGTTGCCGGCGTAATCGGATACGAGCCGAGAAACAATGGCACGCCGGACTGTTGGGATGCTGCGATCAGGCCCCACGACAGAGCGGTATTCCCGTTGATACTCGTATAGGTGCCGGGATCGAGGTTCGCTGGCGGAATCGAGACGACGTGGCTGCCGAGTTCAGCGGTCTCGCCATAGGCATGTCCGGCCTTGAATGCAGCATTGTTGGCTGCGATGATCAAGTCTCGCCCAGCGAACTTCTCGCTTATCCAGTCGAGCGTCGGCTCGGTTGGACGGGTGTACATCCACGAGACCAGCCCCAGGGCGAAGAAGTTCTTTGAGCGCTCAGCGTCACGGGGTTTCACCCCAAGATCTGCGCAGACCTCACGGGTGAGCTTCGTCATGGGGATTTTAAGAAGTGTGTACCCATCCAAGGATCCATCGTCCAATGGATTGCCGCCGTACCCGGCCTTTTCAAGGTTGCGGTCTTCGAAAGCGTCTTCGTTCACGATAATCATCCCGCCAGCGGCGAGGCGATCCAGATCGGACTTCAGTGCGGCCGGATTCATTGCGACCAGAACTGTTGGTTCGTCTCCGGGAGTCGAGATTCGCTCGGAGCTAATCTGTACTTGAAAAGCCGAAACGCCAGCGAGCGTGCCTTGTGGCGCTCTGATCTCGGCCGGGAATTCCGGAAGCGTCGCGAGATCGTTGCCGAATAGTGCACTTGCACTCGTGAAGCGGTCACCAGTGAGCTGCATACCGTCGCCGGAGTCGCCCGCGAACCGAATCACCACCCGCTCGACATCGCGTCCTGCCGGTGCGTCGGCTACGTCGGTCATGGCCTCTCCCATTGCCCGCCAATCCGTCGGCGAAGGCGTTTTGGCGAACCGGGTATGGCCCGTGCGAGTGACACTACCGCCACGAAACCCACGAGCGACGAACTCAGATCATACATTTTATCTAATCCTGCGATCGCTCCACTGCGTCACCGAAAGAGGGGTCCTTCGAGGCGACCCAGGCAAACAGTTTTCGGCTCTTGGGAATCTTTCCATCGCGCTCGAGCAGGTCCGCAAGAGCGTACGCTCGACGAAGGTGATGTTCCATTGGCTCTCTCGGAATCTTCCAGCCTTTTTCGAGGGTTCGAACGCCGCTGTCGATCATCCCACGGTCGGCTTCGGCTCCAGCCATGACGATGCGGCCTTCGGAAACGAGATCACCAGAAGGCGACAACTCGCCGAGCTCTGCCCAAAGCTCATCCACGTCGGCCCACTGTCCAAGCGCTCTGTGGCAGTCCATAAGGACCGGGTTCTGCTCGGCAGTTCCTGAGAGCCTGCGGAAGAGCTCAAGCTCTTCGACTGCCTCGGTCCACTTTCCGAGTCGGTACAAACACAGCCCATGAAGCTCGTGAAGGTCGGCGACGTTGGGATATGCCTCGGCTAGCGGTTTTACTGTCTTGCGAGAATCCGTGAACTGTTCATTCTCGAATTCCTTCGCAGCACGCTTGAAGAGACGCCATCCGCGGGCACCTTTGTCCTTGCCCGCAATTCGGGTCATGTCACGCTCGACGTCGGTCCGTCGCGGAGGCCGCCCGGGCAGTGGGCGGCGCTCAACCGTGACGGACTCGCCGCCTCCGCCACTGCTGGGAACGTCCAATCCCCCACGATCGATCGCCTGACGCGCTTGTTCGCGCAAACCCTCACTGCGATCTTCGATCTTGTTTCGCCGCGCCTGGCGTTCTTGAAACTTACGTTGCTCGTCGGATGAGAATCGCTCTGTCGCCTCTTGCTCGCTGACGCGTTGACCAATCGTTGCGCCGGCGGCACCATGCTGGGCAACACTTCCCCAACCAGATCGCTCTGCGCGAGGTGGCGGCTTGGGCGCGTCGTCTCGACCTTTTCGGCCTTGATAGCCGCCTCGGCTCGGCCCGTTTCCGCGGACTCCGCCACGCGAATCGCCGCGCCCCGACGCAGCTCCACTCCCGCGGCTCGAGTTCCTGCTGCCTCGGCTGTCCTCACGACTCGAAGAACGTCCGTCACCTCGAGCTCCACCAGACCTGGGGCCGGTCGTCCGTCCTCTGCTGTCCTTACTCCCCGATCGACCTCCGGACGCGCCGCGACCTCCCGACGAACTCCCGCGACTAGGGCCCGAACGGCGCGCTGATGAGGACCCAGGGGAGGAAGGCATGCGGTCAGACTAGCGCCAGCGCATGGCTCCTCGGCCAAGACTGCCCGATTGTTCGCGCGTACCTCGCGCCAAAACGCGGAAGAGCCGCCCCGAAGGGCGGCTCGATTCCTGTCGAAACCGGCGGCGACCTACTCTCCCAGGGCGAATCCGCCCAAGTACCATCGGCGCAACTGGACTTAACTTCTGTGTTCGAAATGGGAACAGGTGTGACCCCAGCGCTATCGCTACCGAGACTGTTACACCAGATCCTTTCGGACCTGTGACCGGCTTAGCCGTATCAACCCTTCTCGGGGCGTGTGAGTTCTCTGATGTCTATTCAATTGTCAATTTTACGCAGATTCTTCGAATCTGTTGTATAGATCCATCGACTGGAAGACCGACCTGGGGTTTCGAAATCCAGACAGTCCTCTCCCTCGAGGATTCCATAGCGAGCACGAACACCCAGAAGATTCTGAGTATCTCAAAGAGAAACCAAGCCCTCGGCCGATTAGTACCGGTCAGCTGAACACATTGCTGTGCTTACACTTCCGGCCTATCAACGTGGTGGTCTTCCACGGGCCTTACCCGGTTAACCCGGTGGGAAATCTCATCTTGGAACGGGCTTCCCACTTAGATGCTTTCAGCGGTTATCCCTTCCGTAGGTAGCCAACCAGCCATGCCCTTGGCAGGACAACTGGCACACCAGAGCTACGTCCATCCCGGTCCTCTCGTACTAGGGATAGCCTTCCTCAAATTTCCTCCGGCTGCAGAGGATAGGGACCGAACTGTCTCACGACGTTCTAAACCCAGCTCGCGTACCGCTTTAATGGGCGAACAGCCCAACCCTTGGGACCTGCTTCAGCCCCAGGATGCGATGAGCCGACATCG
>JBLIMK010000060.1:0-25895 GCA_047638715.1 Verrucomicrobiales bacterium | reverse complement strand
TCTGCGCTCGATCGGCTGCAGGCGGACCTTCGAGTTATTGACATCGGCATTGGAGCTGATCGACGTTTCGCTGCATCGGAGGACGCTGGCCGCCTTCGCGATGCGATCGGTGTCTCCGTGCCGATCGGTCTTCCTGCCGCCTATACCGACAGCGTTGAGGACCCGCTCGGCGATCTTGCGATCCGGTATGCCCGGACGCACGGGCCATTCGTCACCGAGCAATTCGCGGCTCGATATGGTGTCACGCCCAGCCGTGCCAATGGTGTGCTCGACAGACTCGCGACGGCGGGCAAACTTGTCCGAGGTGAGTTTCGGCCCGATGGCACCACCCGTGAGTGGGTCGACGATGGTGTGCTCCGCCAGCTCCGGCGTCGTTCCCTCGCGGCGTTGCGAGCAGAGGTCGCTCCAGTCGAATCGGCCACGCTCGGGCGATTCCTGCCAACATGGCAAGGCGTCGGAATTCCGCGCAGGGGTCCCGACGGTCTGGCCGAGGTCATCGGCACGTTGCAGGGCGCTGCATTGCCAGCATCCGTTCTCGAGCGCTCGATCTTGCCCGCCAGAATGGCGGCCTATCGACCGAGTGATCTCGACACGTTGTGCACGTCGGGAGAAGTTGTGTGGGTCGGTGCCGGTGCGATTGGTGCGAACGATGGACGGATTCGTCTCGCGTTCCGGGATCAAGTTTCTCTCCTCGTATCGCCCAACCCGGAACCGCCGAGCGAATCGCTGCACGACCTCCTCCGCGCCCAACTGGCGTCGGGCGGCGCTTCGTTTTGGCACGACTTGATTTCAGCGGCGAACGTCGATGGCGTTGGGCACGGCGACAAGGCGGTGCTGGCCGCACTCTGGGATCTCGTGTGGGCGGGTGAGGTCACGAACGACTCACTAGCGCCAGTTCGCTCCTTCTTGGGTACGAGATCGTCGACGGTATCGCGGGCGACTCGTCGCCGACCCAGGGTTGGCCAACTTCATGCTTCGGGACCTCCGCAGGCGGCTGGTAGGTGGTCGCTCGTGGCACAACTTCTCGTTCCTGAACCGACCAGTACTCAGCGAGCGACCGCTCAGGCGCTGCAGCTCGTCGAACGCTACGGAGTGTTGACCCGCGAGGCCGCGCTCGGCGAGGGGATAACCGGCGGATTCGCCGGCGTCTATCCCGTTCTGAAAGCGCTCGAGGAGCGGGGCGATGTCCGCCGGGGATATTTCGTCGAAGGACTGGGCGCTGCGCAATTTGCGCTCCCCGGGGCCGTCGATCGGCTTCGGTCGTCGTCGAAGTCGGACTTTGACGACTCCACCGTCGTCGTTCTCGCGGCGACCGATCCCGCTCAGCCCTACGGAGCATCCCTGCGGTGGCCCGCCTCCAATGGAGGACGCCCCGCACGCGTCGCTGGCGCCCACGTCGTGTTGATCGATGGAGAGCCCGCCCTGTTCGTCGAGCGAGGTGCAAAGAGCGTGGTCAGCTTCGCGAGCGCACACCAATCGACGATCTGGATCGACGCGGTGAAAGGTTTGGTCCGCGACGGAATCGTCCGGAGCGTCGAGATCGGAAAGATCGACGGCGAGCGATCGTCGGCTTCACCACTCGCCGACGTCTTTCTCGCACACGGTTTCGTCAAGGCGTACAAAGGTCTGACCTGGACCCGATGAACGAGTGCTGATCGCCGACTAGCGATTGTTGTTTTCTTCATCGGCCAGGCGTGCGAGCAGTTCGTCGCGTATCGATCTGCCAGGTTCACGCGCCTTGCCGCCAGAAACTCGCCAGCCGTGGCGAGAAGAATAGAGAAGAGGATCCTCGCCCAATCGACCCTCTCCGAAGTCGTTCACACGCGCCAGGAAGAGATCGTGGTCGAGTGAAGTATCGAGTTTCTCAAGGACGTCACACTTCAACCATGAGATGCAGTTGGCGACCACGGGCCAGCCGCCGGCTTCGGTTAGATAGTCCGAAGCGACGTGTTTGAATTTTCGGCCCGGGTATGAGAAATACTGGCCCACGTCGACCTGATCGCCAGCGAGATTCGACACGGTGAACCAGCCGGATTTTTCGATGAGCGCATGAGTGTCGTGTTTGGGTGAGATCGACATAAGCATGATGGGTTCGTCGAACGACACCTGTGTGACCCAGTGGGAGCAATATGCCCGGGTGAGTCCGTCGTGTGTTGATGCGACGACCTGTACGCCCTTCATCATTTGACCGAGGCATCTCTTGAGATCGCGATCCATCAGTTGAGCTTGGCCCAGAGGGTTTCGATGTTTGGGTCGTTGGGATCGATTTCTTCGCGGAGTCTGGCAGCGAGATCGAATCGTCCACGAGCCTCAGCGATATCGATGAGCAGTCGCCGTTCCGTCGGCGCGGAAGGAAGCGCGACGCGAACGTCGAGCAGGCGATTCAACTTGTTGTTTGCGTTCACAGCCCACGTTCGCGTCAGGTTGTTGCACACGCGATTGACGATGGACGTCGTGTCGATCGGGGCGAGAGACTGTGGTGGCACTGCTATGCCTCGGCCGAACATGGCCTCGAACCTCCGCTGTAGTCCGGACAGATCGAGTTCGGTGCCAGCGAACGCGTCGATGAACCGCGAGCCATCCCCGGCGACTCCGACCACGACATGCCCGGGCATGCCGATCAGATGAAGGTCGAGTCCAATTCGAGCTCCGACTTCGACTACGACGGCAGCGAGTGTGATCGGCATGCCGATGCGTCGTTCGAGGACTCGATCGAGAAACGAGTTTTGTTCGGCGTGGTAGGTATCGACGTCGCCCGTGAACTTCTGCTCGTCGAACAGATGATGCACGAGGGCCGGAATCGATGGTTCGGCGACGCCGGTTGCGAGAGCTTCGAGCGCGGCGTGCCCGATGTCGAGAGCGTCTGCACGTTCGGAGAGAATTGAGCTGAGATGCAACAAGCAATCGGCGGCCGACGCATCTGGAGACTCGATGAGTTCCGCTAGCTCCTCGGGGCTCATGAATAGCCACCTGATGCTGGACTCATCCCCCCATGGTGTCACTCCTTCACTCGTTGCTCGTGGACCGCGGAGTGACCGTGCAGGGAGCCGAGTAACTTGTCGCCTACGGGTCGGTCATTGGGCGCACCATGTGCGTTCGGCGGGGCCGCTCGCGGATCCGCCGTCCCGGTGGTCGATGACGAAGTGCGATATCGACGATGAGGGAGCAAGGACGTGAACACCGCAGAAAGTTGCCACTTTGCGTTGTACGTCCACTCTCTGTTGCACTGTTGGGAATGGACCTGATGATGGGATTGCCAAAGCAGCGCGCATTCGTGCTGCTGGGAGCCTCGTTATGTGCTGTCCTTGTCCTGTTCTTGGTGTTTCGCCCCGGCGACCAGGATTCGGCCGGGATCGAGCTGGGCGACCCCAGCGCTTGGGTCGAACATGGTCTCGACGGCGAGTTGCTGCAGATCAACGCACTGACCGGCGAGATCACCGCACGGGTGGAAGTGGCGGCTCCTGGTGATGATTTCACCGCCGTGCCACATGGCGATGGTGCGGTGCTCCTCAACCAAAGCGACCAATCCGTGTCCCTGGTTAGCGGCTCGCTCCTGACCGTCATGGCATCGATCCCCGTTGAGTTGTCCAGTAATGTCGATCCCGGAAACGCTCGAGTATTCGGAGCGCCAGACGAGGCGGACAACGTCGTGGTGCTCGACGAAGATCGGCTCCTGATCATCAACCCACGATCCGGGGTATCGAGCCCGATCGCTCTCAGGGACCCTTTGTCCTCGGCAGTGCAGGACGCGTCGGGTCGGATGGTGGCGCTCCGTTCGGACGCGTCCTCCGTGCTCGTCCTCGACGCGACGGGTTTGGATGACTTTGCCGAGCTGGTGGAACCGGTCGGTGATTCTGCGAGCCAGCGAACACTGGTCCGCGCCGGAGGGTCGAACTTCGTCGTCGACCCTGCTCGGCTATCTCTGGCCGAGATCCTCGACGACGGCACGCTCGGCGCACCGGTATGTATGACGAGCGCTGGGTCTGGTGCAATCACCGGCGGCAGTGGAGATGATGATGCGCCACTGATCCTCTCCTACAACCCGGTCAGCTCGATACTCAATGTCAGCGACCCTAGCTCGGGGTGTTCCGATATTGACCTTGACATCGACGGCACCGAGTTCGGCGCTCCCGTTGCGAGTGACGGGTTTGCTTACTTGCCGAACTGGGGGGCGGGACGCATCGTCGTCGTCGATCTTTTGAATGAGCAGATCGTCGGCAATCTTCGGTTCGGATCGCAGGGTTTGCCATTCGAGCTCGAAGTATTCGGATCCAACGTTTGGGCGAATGAACCGCAGGGGCCATTCGCTGCGGTGATCGATGCGTCCGGTATTCGCGGGGTCGCCAAGCTCTCGTCCATCGTTGCCGGTTCGGTCGCGGTCGGCGCGGAGGATGAAGGCAGTGCGATTACAGGTGGAGATGTAGAGGGGTCGGGCCTCCTCGTTATCGGCGATAGCGGCGCCGAGGTAATCGCCGCATCGCCGACGGGTGACACCAGCGGGAGCGGGCCGGGAAACGGAACAACCGACCCTAGCGGCGACGAATTTTTGAACGGGACTGATTTGGGCGAGGTTCCACAGCCCGAAGCGGTAGGCATTGCAATCAATCCGCCAGGAGTCCGCGACGAAAACCTGGCTCCGGACCTTGTCGAAACCCTGATCGCAAACTTTGGCGTGTCTTCTGGCATGGCCATTATTGGCGACGTTCTGCGGTTCAACGATTTCAGCTCGGGGTCGCCGACTTCGTGGACTTGGGACTTCGGCGACGGCACCGGCTCGACCGAGCCGAACCTCGAGAAGTCGTGGCAAGACGAAGGCGTTTATCTCGTGACGCTGACGGTCACGAACGGCCGAGGCGATCAATCGATTCAGTCGACCGAGATCACGATCGTCCCGGTGACGGTGCTGATTGCTCCGACCGCAGACTTTGCGTTCGATCGCAACACGATCGAGGAGGGAGAGTCGGTCTCCTTTGAGAGCCGAACCGTGGGGGAAGCCGACCTGCTCGAGTGGAACTTTGGCAATGGTGAGATGGCCGTTGGCTCCGAGGTCAGCCACACATACAACACGGCTGGGAGGTACCCCGTGACGCTCGCTGCTTCGAACCCTGCCGGGGCTTCCTCCGCCTCAACGATCATCACGGTCCTCGCGAGCGTAGAAGCGCCACGAGCAGCGATTTATCCGCTGCCAGCAAAGATCGTCAACGGGCAGTTCGTGACGCTGCGGAGCGCATCGCTCAATGAGCCGACTCGGCTTATTTGGGACTTCGGTGACGGGTCGCGCGGCTCGGGTACTTCGGTGGAGCATGAATGGGCTAGACCTGGCAACTACCGGGTGCGGCTGACGGTCGAGAACTCAGCGGGCACCGACTCGACGTTTGTTGATGTTGCCGTGACGAGGCGTATCGATCCGCCCGTGTCGCAGCTCACCCAATCGGCGACCGAGGTGCTCGTGGGCGAAGCGGTCTCGTTTACCAACCTTTCGCTGAACGAACCAACCCGGTTGATTTGGAACTTCGGAGACGACACGACGGCGCGAGGTCAGACAGCGTCGAAGAGTTGGTCTCGACCTGGTCGATATCGCGTCACGTTACGAGCAACGAACGAAGCCGGTACGAACCGGACTGGCGTGACGATCACGGTCACCGAGCCCGTCGATCAGCCCATCGCGGCGTTTAAGGTCAGCCGGGTCGTCGTCTCCGCCGGAACGATGGTCAACTTCACCGACGCGTCGTCGAACAATCCAACGAGCTGGAGCTGGAGCTTCGGAGATGGCGACGTCTCGAGCAATCCGAATACCTCTCATCAATGGGCAAAAAAGGGCACATATACGGTTCGCCTTACCGTTTCGAACGAGGGTGGATCCGCGAGCGCGGAATTCGAGATGGTGGTCAAGGATGCGCCGAGCGCGAATTTCAAATGGGCGATTCGCACAGACGGCCGGGTGAAGTTCACGGATACCTCCCGGGGTGATCCCCAGAATTGGCAATGGGATTTCGGCGATGGCGAGACGTCAACGGGTCGAAATCCGGTGCATAGATTCGATGGCGCAGCCTTTGACGTCACGCTGGTGGTATCGAACGATGCTGGTACTTCGGCGCCGAAGACACGGCGCGTATCGCTCATCGATCCACTGGTCGCGAGAGCCAGTTGCAGCGTGAGTGGGTCGGTTCTAACGTGCGACGCCGATGGCTCGAAAGATGCCACAGGATTCATTTGGCGCTCACGTGAAGCGGTGAGCAACAGCACGCCGAATCAGTCGTCGACGAACTTCATGTACAACGAGTCTGGTAGCTACCACGTGACGCTCACCGTGAGCAACGAGGCAGGGGCCACCGATTCCGTGACGATTCGCGCTCCTCGAGTTCGGCGAGGGCTCCCTCCTCGTGTGAGCGCGGTCAACGTTGTCACGCGCGACTGGGACCTCGTACGCCTGGAGGCGCAGTTCGATCGCAATCCTTCGGCCTGGGACTGGAGGGTCGACGGAGCCGTCCTCGTGGAGGGCGGCAACTCCTCGCGGCCCTTGTTCCGAGTGCCATCGAACGGTACTTACAGCGGACAAGTGACGTTGAGTAACCTCTTTGGATCGAACGTTGAGACCTTCGCATTCACGATGGACACCGTGGTAACGACCGCTTCATTTGATTGGGAGGTCGTTGAGCCTGGCGTCGTGCGGTTCAGGAATACCTCCGCTTCTCGAGGCGATGCGATCGTCGAGTGGAGCTTCGGTGGGGGCGCCATTATTTTGGACAAGAACCCGCAGTCGCCACTCGTGTCGTATCCACCCGCTGGCGGGACGTTTCTGGTCGTCCTGTATGTGCAAGACGTCAATGGAAGCGATATCACCCGCGTCAATATCGGTGTGCTTCCAACTCAACGCTGACAGACTGCACGGGTGAATGAGAACCGTTTGGCATTGATCGGCTGGCTGATGTTTACGGTCAGCGGTCTGTTCTTTCTCATCGACGCCCTCGAGACGGGCGACAAGACCGCACTTGCGAGCGCGATCACGTGGCTTCTCGGTGTGGGATTCTTCCTGGTGAGGTCGAAGACGCCCGACGACCAGTAGGTCACCCGTCGCCTCCAATACGGTCTGGCCAATGAGAACCCCCTGCCTCCGGCTCTCGGTAAGGGAGAACCAGCGCGGCCGCATCACGGGTTTTGAGTGGAAGCCGACCGATCCCGGCGAATGGGACATAGAGATCACAGCGACCGACCCGGGTGGAATCTTGTGCTTGAGGAACTGCTATCTCGGTAGTGAACGTTGGTGGGCTTCCAGGCTGGTGGTTGGGAAGGAAGGGTGCTTCCGCCACGGTATTTCTCGGCGGACGGTCCGACGTGTTGTTCATCGAGATGTCAAACCATGAAACGCTGGGCCGACAGCGCGGGCGAATATTTCGCCGATAGCGAGGCCGGCGCAATTCGTCGGGATTAGTCGAGGACGAGGCGTTCGGGATTGGCGACGTGGCCCGCATCTCCACAGAACCAGCACGGAGCGCCTGGCACGTCTCGCCATGTGACCTCACACGGGGGACACGTGAGAACGGTTGGAATGTCCGTCGAGACGGTGCGCTGTCCAGAGCTGATCGGAGCGCTGGTGATTTGGGAGTCCGCTGCCATGGACGCTGACAATAGGGGGAGAAATCGTAGTAGTTGGTGGATGGCACAGATCTTGAGCTTTCTCGCGTTGAAGCTTTGCGGTCATAGAGCCATGGAAGGTCGTCCAACATCGGCTACCGTCTCGGAATTACCCGAGCCAACGGCGCTCGGAGATGAGATAGGACTCCTGAATAATGTCGAGCACTCCCTGCCCCCCAGCTGACGGTTCCGCGGAACGCACAACCGAGTTCGCGCAAGCTCCCGATATGTGCATCGATCCAACGAAGTCCTACACGGCCGTCCTCGACACTTCGGTGGGCTCAATGACGATCGCCCTCGATGCCTCGGCCGCGCCGCAGACGGTCAACAACTTTGTGGTCCTGGCTCGCTACAAGTACTACGAAGGCATCATCTTTCATCGCATTATCAACAGCTTCATGTGCCAGGGCGGCGATCCGACCGGCACCGGGCGTGGCGGCCCTGGTTACAAGTTCGCTGATGAGCTGCCCGCTCCGAGTTCGTACCAAGTTGGTTCTGTGGCCATGGCAAACGCTGGTCCGAACACGAACGGCAGCCAATTCTTTCTGGTCAGCGGTGCAAGCGGGGTCGGCCTTCCGCCGCACTACGCCCTGTTCGGTCAGATCACCGAAGGTCTCGACGTGCTCGATGCAATGAACCAGGTGGAGACAGATCGAAGCGATCGACCACTCGAAGATGTCGTAATCAACTCGGTATCGATTACCGAAAGCTGAGTTCTAGATGGCGGCCGCGTCGTCGTCGATGGGCGCAAAACCGAATCCGCCTACTTCGCTCGCGTATGCGCCTGCTTCGGCTTCGCGTACCAGCGTTGCCGGGACGGCGTCATGATTAGGGAGCACAAGACCGACGCGTGCGGTTATCTCCGACTCCGCTAGACGAGACACCATTCGTTCGGCGAGCGCCAATGCGGCCTCGGTTGTTTGAACACCCGCAGCGCAGAGTAGGAATCGGCCGTCGGCTTCGCTCGCCAACATGTCATTCGGCCTGGTGGTCGAGAGGATCTGTCGTGTTGCTTCTTTGAGACGTAGTTCGTCTTGGGAGGCTTCGGTGTCGAGGAGAACCACCGCAGCGACGAAGGGTCGATCGGCTGCGCCCAGCTCTTCAAATCGTTCGAGGACCGCATCATGTTCTGGAAGCCCGGTGACCGCATCGGTGCCCCATCGATGTTTAGACGTACTGGCTTCCACCACGATGACTCCAACGGCGCTAACGAATTCGCCGTGGTCGTTTGTTACCGCCTGGGCACGGATTTGGTAGACGTCGTTGCTTCCATGCAGGAGAAAGCCGACGGGCTGATGGAGGTCGTTCGTGTTGGTGAAGAGGCCATCCCAGAACGCGTCGAGTAGAGCGCGATTGTCGTTGTCGACGTTCATTCGCCAATCATCGCCGGGCACACAACGCATGAGTTGAACGAACGCGGCGTTCGATTCGATGATCGAGCCGGTCCCGGACGCATGGAACGCGGCCGTAGTAAGCACGCTCGTGAGTGCTTCTAGGGGTTGCATTGGCTAGTTCGTCTGTTCGATGTCGGATTCGGGAACGATCGGGACAAGGTTGCGCACTTGCTGACACAGGCTTGGATTGTCGGGCAACGAGACCTCAGGATTGTTCTGGACGCGTCCGGTGATATTGGCAAGGTGCGATGCGTTGGTGACCCGAGATCCCAACCTGATGCTGTGCACATCGCCTGTCGGAGTGATGCGGATCTCTGCGGGGACGTCCTGGGCTGCGGCATTGGTCGATACTGCATTGGTATCAGGGTCATATCCAACGAAGTGCGTTGCATCGCCCTCGACGAGTTCCACATCGAGATTTCGCGACGTGGCGATGAGGGCGGTGGCAACGTGGAGCCCGTCTGCATTGCGCTCGACCGTGGCAAGTCGCCGACCTCCGGTTCGGCTTCGGATGACCGCGGCGTTCACGTTTCGAAGTGGGGTTGGATCGATGACCGCATTGTGTGTATCAACGGCGATGCCGACACCGGTCGCTTCAGCGACCGGTGCAGAGCTTGTCGCTGCGCATTCGAGGAGTTCGATTCGGACGAATGTTGGACCGTATGCGCCGTCGACTTCATTCTTTGTCCACTGTCTCGGCGCCCTCTTGGTGGAGGTGGTGATCGCCGTCGTGATTGGAACGGTCGCTTCGGTGAACGCGAGGTTGTCGGGCGTCTCTTCTTCTGAGCTGGCGAGCGTCGACCACCCAAACGCCCCCGTTGCCAAGAGAAGGAGCGCAAGGAGGACGTAAGTTCGTCGCCCGAGTTCTCCCGCGTTCATCGCGGACTGTGGCACTGCACCGGCTCGCGTGCCGAGCAGTGGAATATCGGCAGAAAGAGTCGCTCGCGGAATGCTCGTAACCACCGTGTCGACGAACTTGGGATCGAGCATTTCGTTGTAGTCATCTTCTAGACCCAATGCATCTGAAGGACGCTGATCTTCGAAGGAAACTTTTCTCGCGCGCTTCTTCGGTCGAGCTTCGACGGCCTTGTCAGACTGGGGGAGACCTTTGAAGACGTGGCCGAGTGGCTCATCGGCAAGATCGACGTTGTCGGTTGGAAGTTTCAGCAATTGTCCGTCGCAGCGGACGCAGAAGCCAGCCTCGGGGTCGTTGCGGGCACCGCAGAGGTAACAATCGGAAGTTGGCGAGGCTGGCATAGTTCATCCCAATCGGCCTCTCCGCAGAAATTGTGAGCGCAAAACTCTTTGTTTTACAAGGAATGTGCTGGAGTTTCGGGTGCATCGCCGTCGTCGGCCGATGCCCCTGCCGCCACCCATTGAGAAGCTTCGCGTCGAGCTTCCTGTTCGAGGGGAATGTCGAGGTAAGCCTGTCGGTGATTCTTCGTGGCGCGCAAGTTCTTCACGTACGCGCCGAGGTACGCGGAGAAGAATCGGAATGCACCCATTTCCGCGAACTGGCGCACATGCACGAGTTCGTGTGCGAGCAGCGCTGACGCACGGTGATCGATCCGGTCGCCGCGCAACAGAACGAAACGCCCGATCGTCATTCCGTCCGCGGCGGGCGGAAGCAAATTGGTACGAAGAAGCCGAACTCGTTCAAGGACCGGATCGGCTATGTGATCGAATGTGGTGATCTCGTCGGCATCGAGCGCGCGGCGACGGGTCTGTTTGGTCACTTCATCTCCTCCGCCCCGATCGTAGGAGACCGCGCAGCTGGTCACCAAATGACACCGATGTACTTTGTATAGGTCGGTTGTTATGCTCGATACATGTCCCGCCTGTGCGCTAAGCCGTCCTGTGTGGCGCCGGTTGAACGGTGGTTCGACTTCGCCGCGGCGGATTGTCACGTGGTCGAACGGGGCAGTCCCACTCCGTCGACCGTCGGGCTTTGCGCGACCCATGCCGACCGTTTCACCCTTCCCCAAGGCTGGACCCTCGACATTCGTGAACCAGCCTCGAGCGGTGCAGAGTCCGTTCCGAGAAATCGTTCGCACGACCGAGAGACGCCGTGGTTTCTCACATTGTCCGACACTCCCGCTCCCGATGTCGGCATCGATGGGCCAGCACTCCGCAATGACGACCCGGTCTTTGAGCCAAGCGCTGGGTCATTGTTACATCGCGCTTTTCACGGCCCGGATCGAGAGACGGATGTGCGGCGTGCTCATGAGGCCGAACGGGATCGCGAACCGGTCTCGAGCCTCGACGCGGCAGCGCCGAAGAGCGCAGATGAACTCACGCCAAGGCGTGTGGCGCGCAAGCGGACCACCGATTGCGACACGATCGAGCTTCCGTTTCCTCCACGCGAGTCTGCACAACACAGCGCTGTTTCCTGAGCCGCTACGGTCATCGTTATGGCACTGCGACGGAAACGTCATGATGACGGTTTCACCGTTCGACTTCCCAATGCCAAAGTAGCGCCTGGGCCCGAACGTCGCCGTCGGCGCAGGCGATCGGTGGATCGGGTACGTATAGGACTGGTTCTTGGCCTGGTGTTCGTTGCAGGGACGGCCCTGTTCGCCTTGCCAGTGGCAGAAGACATCCGCACGACAACCTTTGAGTTTCTGTCGATCGCGGATTCAGGCGACGCCGACGCCGCAAGCAGCACTGACGAACAGCCGCAGGACGAAGTATTGGTCACCGAGTTGGAGGAACGGGTCGAACCAGGGATCGAATTCGATCGTTCGGTATTCGTCGATCCTCAAATGGTGGGTGTTGCGCCGCCTACTGTCATCGAGGGTCTTTTGACGTTCCGCGGCTCACCGACCCGGTCGTACTACGGCCGGGGGCCTGTTCCCGACGACCCAGAGGTCGTGTGGCAATATCCCGAGACTGGCGGACTGTGCCGTGAGTCCTCGGTCGGAGGACAGCTACGGGCTTGGTGTGGGACTGGCTGGACAGGCCAGCCGACATTGTTTCGCCTCGACGGGCGGCTGTGGTCGATCTTCGGTGCGCTCGATGGGGCTGTTCACTTTCTCGACGCCGAGACGGGCAAGCCGCTCCTTCCAAAGTTTCAGACCAACGACATAATCAAAGGCTCGGTCACGGTCGACCCAGATGGGTTCCCCCTCGTCTACTCCGGCTCGAGGGACAACCTCTATCGCGTGATCGCCTACGACAATGGCGCACCGCGTGAGCTCTGGAGCCTCGACGCCGAGGCAACCTCGCCAACAAAATGGAACAACGACTGGGACGGAGCAGGCCTGGTCATCGATGACTACTTGTTTGTCGGTGGAGAGAACAGCCGAATTCACATCGCCAAGCTGAACCGTGGATGGGGTGACGATGGCCTTGTTACCGTCGATCCGGAGCTGATCTTTAGCGCCCCCGGTTGGGATGACGAGCTCATCCAAGCTGTCGGCGAGAACGTCTCGATCGAGAATTCGGTCGCGATCAGCGGGGACACGCTCTACTTCGCCAACTCGGGAGGGCTGGTTCAAGGATGGGACCTCTCGGAGCTACGTAACGGTGAAGAACCAACACGAACGTTCCGCTTCTGGGCTGGCGACGACGTCGATGCGTCGATCGTGATCGACGCGGAAGGAATGTTGTACGTCGCGGCGGAGTATGAGCGTGGCACTGAGCGCTCGCGCGAACTCGGCCAGCTGATGAAACTCGATCCAACCGAGCCCCCAGAAGATGCCGTCGTCTGGTCGGTACAAGAGAACCAGGGACTCAACACGGGGATTTGGGGAACGCCTGCGCTTCATGACGGCGCGGTGATCTTTGGAAGTCAGGGCGGCGCGTTTCGCGCGGTCGATCAGATGACGGGCGAAGATCTTTGGAGCATGGATCTTCGCTTCCATCTGTGGCAGTCCCCGGTCGTTGTCGACGACGTCTTGTTGATGGGGGATTGCTTCGGCACATTGCATGCGTTCGACGCCAGCACCATTCGAGAGTTACCCCAAGAGCTCTGGGCACTCAAGCTCGATGACTCCTGTATCGAGTCCACCCCAGCTGTGTGGGACGGGATGATCGTCGTCGGAACCCGAAGCGGACGTGTCTACGGAATTCGCCAGAAGTAGCGACGTCGATCTCGATAGTTACGAGCGGTACCAGACGGGCCCATTTGGGGTGTCTTCCACAGTGATGCCCTTGGCGGCGAGCTCGTCGCGAATGCGATCGGCCTCTCCGAAATCCTTGTTCGCCTTCGCGATCGTGCGCTCTTCGACAAGCGTGTCGATCGCTGCGTCGTCGGCGACCGGTTCACCATCGATTGAGCCGACGTCGAGGCCGAGCGAATTTGCCAGCTCGATGGCAGTCGAGACGAGCCCAGTGGCGTTTGGATCATTCGCGTCGATGGCACCGTTTGCCTGGCGGACGAGGTCGAACACGCTCGCCATAGCTTCGGGCGTCCCAAAGTCGTGATCCATTGCGTCTCTGAATCGAGCGATACCCGCAATGTCTCGCTCTGCGTTTGTTAGGACGACCCCCGCCGATGACGCCTTGCGTGCCATTGCATCGATTCGCTTGATGCCCTCGCGGGCCTGAGCCATCACGTCGACGTTGATCTCGAGCGTCTTGCGATAATGCGTTTGCAGAAGCAGTAGGCGAAGGGCGCGAGCATTGAGGGGGTGCTCGTCGAGAAGGTCCTGGATCGTTGTGAAATTGTTGAGCGACTTCGACATCTTCTCGCCGCCGATGTTCAACATCGCGTTGTGCATCCAGTACCGAGAGAATTCTCGCCCGGCCGCGATCGCCTCAGCTCGCTCGTTCGTGTGATGCGGGAAGACGAGGTCATCGCCACCGCCGTGCAGATCGAACCCATCTCCGAAGATCCCCAGGCTCATTGCTGCACATTCGATGTGCCAGCCGGGACGTCCTTGGCCCCAGGGAGAATCCCACGTGGGTTCTCCTGGCTTCGCTGCTTTCCAGAGTGCGAAGTCGAGCGGATCCTCTTTGTTCTCGTCGATCTCGATGCGGGCGCCAGCGCCTTCCGCGAGCTCATCGGGTGTTCGATGAACGAGATCGCCGTACCCCTCGACCGAACGGACGCGCAGGTACACGCCTGAGACATTCGCGTACGCAGAACCGTTGTCGACGAGTTGTTCGATGAACTCGATCATCTCGTCGACGTACTGCGTCGCGTGCGGACGATCGTGCGGGTGCAAGACGTTGAGAGCGTCCATGGCTTCGACGTAGGCCGCCTCCCAAAACTTTGCGACCTCGGGCTCGGTCGTGCCTTCGGCGAGTGCTCGATTGATGATGTTGTCGTCGATGTCGGTCACGTTGGCGACGTGATGGACCGTGATGCCGTTCCATTCTAGATAACGACGAACAATGTCGTAGGTGATTGCTTGTCGAGCGTGGCCGAGATGTGGATGGCTGTAGACGGTCGGGCCGCACGCATAAAGCGAAACCTGGCCCTCGATCCGTGGAATGAACTCGACGACCGAGCCTTGCAGGGTGTCGTAGATCTTCATGATCCGATCGACACTCCGAGCAGTGCGGCCGCTTCTTTCAGGCCGACCCCCGAGGTTGGGTCGTCGCCCGCTCCCGAGAGGATTCCTTGCGCCAGTCCATCGAGGGCATCGCGGGCAGCCGGAGCGTTGAGATCGTCGTCGAGAGCCTCTCGAATCTGAGCGAGTGCCGGGGCCGGACTTGGACCCGACCCGATCGCTACCGCTTCGACGATTCGTTCGTAACGCGCTTGGCCATCGTCGATGTCGCCATCGAACCACTCCCAGTCGTCGCGATAGTGGTGCCCCATCAGCGCGAGCCGTACCGCCTGTGGCGCGTGGGATTTGATGAGCTCGTTGACGAACACGAGGTTGCCGAGCGACTTCGACATCTTGGTGCCTTGGTACGCAACCATCCCGGCGTGCATCCAGTGGCGAGCGAACGTGTGGCCGTAACCGAGTTCGGACTGGACGCGTTCACATTCGTGGTGCGGAAAGATCAGATCGCGTCCGCCACCGTGCAGATCGAGGGTCTCGCCGAAATGATGCCAACTCATTGCGCTGCACTCGATGTGCCAACCGGGCCGGCCCGGTCCAAACGGAGAATCCCACGTGGGTTCGTCATCGGCTGATGGTTGCCACAGGATGAAATCGAGCGGGTTGCGCTGTCGAAGATCGGTCGGGGTGCCGCCGCGCTCAGCCGCGAAGGCGAGCATCGTGTCCTCGGCGTATCCGGAGAGTCGCCCGAAGCGGGGAGCGGTCGCAAC
Source organism: Verrucomicrobiales bacterium (assembly GCA_047638715.1). Classification (GTDB taxonomy): domain Bacteria; phylum Actinomycetota; class Acidimicrobiia; order Acidimicrobiales; family SHLQ01; genus SHLQ01. The sequence continues at coordinate 10,643 of JBLIMK010000060.1, read as the reverse complement.
ATCGAAATACGTAATGCCATCGACGGTGTACGTGTGTCCTTGATCCTGCAGGCGCTGCACGAGATCGATGATCGGCTCGATGGACTCGGTAACGCGCGGCTCGGCCGCTGCCGGGCGAGTATTCAGCGCTTCCATGTCCGCGTTAAATCGCTTCATTTCGGTGGCTGCGAGCTCGAGGAAATCGATCCCGAGCTCCCGTGCCTTGGGAAGTATGGAGTCGTCGACGTCCGTGACATTGCGCACCATGTGGACCTCGTGACCGAGGTCTTCGAGTCGTCGAACCAACAGGTCATATGTGAGGTATGTATTGGCGTGACCTAGGTGAGTGGAGTCATACGGGGTGATCCCGCAGACGTACAGGCGAACAATGGGTCCAGGTTCGAATGGAACAACCATCGACTGAGATGTGTCGAAGACGTGCAGCACGCCGTTTAGAGTATCGGGAAGGACGCAAACGCTGTTACGGCGTGACGATGACACATGACGTGCCTTGATCCTCGACGAACTCGAATTCGCCAAGCGCAGCGGTATCTAAGTCATTTTGTCCGAAGTCAGGTATTCCCGAGACGATCACGTCGACATCGCCGGGGAGGGCGCCCTGGGCGGTCATCTGGTCTCGGTAGGCACGTTCTAGGGCGACTGTGGTGCGCTCGTAGGCCGCTTCCATACACGAGCTTCCGCCGATCACCGTCTGCGCAAACGCGAAGGCTGCTGGGGTGAGCTCGTCATCTTCGTTGGTCCACGGCAGGACCTCGACGACCTGGTTCACGAACCCGCGGTCGGTCGCGACCGACTCCATCGTAGCGACCGCATCGACACGCGGTCGCACGAACCGGATGGCGTCAGCGTCGATGATCACAGCGAATGTGCCGTCAGCCCGTTCGATGATCTCCACACCGCTCGCATCGACGCACGTGTCGACGTCGCCGACCGCACGCATTCGAATCGTGTCGGTGCTGATTGTCGCCCCCGCCACAGACGTCTTTTGGGTACCGATGACGGGAACTTCGGCTTCTATACGGGCCCGACAATCGAGAGCGATCGGTGTGATCTCGATGATCCGCGCAGGGCCCTGTTCGATTTCGACCCCGACCGCGCTCTCTTCTTGAACGATGTTCTCCCAGGGCCAGTTGATATCGAGCCAACCGAAGGAGATGAATGCAGTGACCATGACGAGGGCCAGGAAGAAGATCCCGGCGACTGTGGCGAATGCGACTGCGGTCTTGCTCATGGTCCCTTCTCAACGGCGTTCGATCCAACACCAGGCCGGTGGCGGGTACCTGCCCGGTGTCGGACAATATGAAGACGATTGGGGGCTGGTGAAAGTCGCGAGACGTGATTTGCAACTCTTGTCACAGGATTTCGACGACGAAGTCTTGCAAGACAGCGAGTTGCTCTGGCGTTGGAGCGCCGGCCAGCTGAGAAGAGCTTGGGTCGCCCACGGCCCAGTAGGCGAACGATTCAGCGAAGTCGCCAGCGCCACTCTGAAAGTCGCTGGCGTACGCATCGGGCCACCACGGTTCGCTTGCGATGCCGCGGGCCTCTCGCCAACTGTCGCGCTGGCCATCATCGAGGTACGTGACGTCGATCGCGTGGCCGATTTCGTGCGCCAGGATTCCTGCCAACGAGGTCGGTGTGTCAGTGTCCCGGACGAACATTTCGATGGAGTTGTCGTACGGATAGGTGAGGCCGCGAAATCCTGAATCCGGGCCGCTGTAGATGATTGTCCAACCGGGCAATGCGGCTTGCAAATCAAAAGGGAGCAGCGCTTGAGCTTGTTCGCCGACCGACTGGGGTGTGGGAGCAGGCGCTGCTGTTGTTTCGGAATCCGTCGTTTGGGCCGCCGTCGTAGACGTCACTGAGATCGAGGCCGCTGAAGTGATCGGAAGGATCAATGCACGGCTGGCGGTCGATCGGTTGGAGTCGGGCTCGGGTTCTGGGGCATCGGACGTTTCGGTCGCACTACCGGAGTCAGCGCTCACCATGACGAGGGTCCCGATCGATACAGCGCCGACCAACGCTCCTGCGCCCGGAACCCAGAGACGCTGACGGAACCATCGGGTGAGCCCTCGGACCGACTGGCGGTCTTGATACATCGCGAGGAGGAGTTGCTCCTCGATCAGTTCCTCGCGCTCGGCCAAGGATGCCGCGAGTATCGCGACGTCCTCGTCTCGGAGAGGAACGGTGCTTCCGGGCTGACGATTACGTAGGACGTAGACGAGTGAAAGGTAACGCTCGAGCACGTGTTCGTGTGCTGCCGATTCGAGCGGAAGTGCATGCCCGGCCGCCGACACCATGTTGTCGGTCAGATCGATCGTCAGCTCTGCGCGTTGGGGGATGATCGGCCCACAATCGATCTCGTAGAGCGACGTTAGCTGCGATACGAGTCGATCATTTAGAACACGATGTCCGGCCTCGAAGTCGCTGAGCTCACCGACGGTGAAGTCGCTCAGCCCGGCGAGGTCTTCGAGATCGGCGCCCCCGCTCAATCGCGCCTCGGCCAAGAGTTGACCGAGACGATTGGCAGGTACGACCGTTGATGCTCCACTTCCCACGGTGACCAATCGGCCGATTGCCCGTTTGTGTTAACAGACAGTTCGGCCGATCTGGCGATTGCGGCGGTTCCGTCAGCTGTGACTGATCGCATCGAGGACGTTCATCCTCGAGCTACGGAAGGCAGGGAACACGGCCGCGATCAACCCAGCGACCAAGGCAAACACGACCATCAGAATGATCCGAATCCACGGAATCGAGAATTCCGAGAGAAATTCGTCGGGAATCGCCTGCACCATGACTATGCCAAGCACGAGGCCAACGGCAGCACCAAGGACCGCGCCCACACCGGAGATGATCGCAGCTTCCCATCTGATCATTCGACGTGTCTGACGACGGGTCATGCCCACGGCACGGAGAAGACCGATCTCCCGAGTTCGTTCGAACACAGAGAGAGCCAGCGTGTTTGCAATTCCGATCAACGCAATGAAGATCGCCAACAAAAGTAACAAGGTCAGGACGTTCAAGATCCCATCGATTTGGCTGGCCAGGTTCTCGCGAAAGGATGCGGACGAGTCGAATGCCAGGCTGGGGTACTCAGTTCCAAGGGCTGCGAACGTCGCATCGGCCTCCTCGACCGAAACAGTGGAGCTCCGTTTCGCGGCAACCCAATCGGCGGTCTTCTGATCCGAGATCTGGTTGAAACGTCCCGTGGAAATCATCACGGGCGAAGAGATGGCCGATTCCTCGAAGATCGCGACGACTTCGAGCGGTGCGATTTCGTCGCGTTCGAGCACGAGATTTAGCGTGTCTCCAACGCCGATCCCGAGATCTTCGGCAACGGTGTCTCGGATAGCGGCCGTGCCATCGTCGATTCCAGCGAGTGAACCATTGATCACGCTGAATTCGAACAGTGCATCGACCTTCGAATAGTCGAGGGCGACGATGTCGGTTCCGTAAAAGAGTTCGTCTCCGGCAACCGCATCGACCCGCTCGTTCTGGAAGTCGGCATCCCAGTAGAACAGTGGCGTGACCTCGGCGAACGCCGGGTCGGCGTTCATGCGGTCGACGACCTCGAGGGGAGTCGTGGCCGAGTCGGACGTGATCAGATAATCCGCCTGCACCGAAGTCTCGAGAACCTTGCTGAATTCGGACTTGAGGGAATCGCCGAGCACCATCGCCATGCTGACGAGCGACAGCCCGATCATGAGCGCCGCAGCCGTCGTGGCTGTGCGTCGAGGGTTTCGTGCCGCGTTGTCCGTCGCGAGCGACCCAGGTCGGTTGAAGATTGGTCCGAGCGGCGCTCCGAGAACTCGAGCGATCGGCGCCGCGACCAATGAACTCAGCAGCGTTAAGCCGAGAAAGAGTGCAACAGCGCCAGCACCCAGGATGCTCAGAATCTGCGTGACACCATCGGCGCCCCCGAAGAGCGCCAGAAGCAGACCGCCGACACCGACCGCCGTGAGCAGAGTGCCGACGACATAGCGCCCGATGGAATTCGATTCGAGGTCTGCCGATCCGGTGATCGCGGTTACCGGAGCCACTCGACTCGCCTTGATCGCGGGGAGGACGGCCGACACAACTGTGACGACGACGCCGACGATCATCGCAATACCGATCGTAAACGGTTTGAGTACAACACCAAACGCCGGCAACTCGATGGCGACGAGGGCGAGAAGCTCACGCATTCCGTACGCGATGCCCACACCCGCCACGATGCCCATCAGCGAGGCGACGATCCCGATGAACAGTGATTCGATGAGTACCGACCGTCGGACTTGACTCGGCGTCGCCCCGATGGCCCTGAGCAACCCGAGTTCGCGGATCCGCTGGCTCGTGACGATCGAGAACGTGTTGGCGATGATAAAGATCGACACGAAGAGCGCAATGAGTGCGAAGCCCAAGAGCACGCCGCCAAGGATGTCGAGTGCTTGGTTGAACTGCCCCGTCACCTCTGACTGGAGATCCGCACGGTTCTGCACCTCCACTCGACTTCCATTGGGAATGGTGTCGTCGTCGGGCGTCAAATCGACTGGATTGCCGAGCGCCGTCGCGAGAACCATCTCGAGTTCGGCAACGGGGACGGAGCCGTCAACGCCTATCGAGATGCTGTCGTAGATGTCGTCGAGCGCAAGGTACCCGCGTATCGAGTCCAGTTCGAACGCCATGAGCGTTGCGCCGTTCGTGGTGTTGTCTGCGCCAAAGCGGAACGTTCCGACGAGCTCGGCTTCCACACGGCCCGATGGTGTGACCATCCCATAGGTCTGGCCGACGACGAAATCGTGGCGATCTGCTGCGCCGATGTCGATGACCCACTCGTTTGCATCGGTTGGCGGGCGTCCGTCGACGATTTGGCTTGGGTTCAGTTGGCTGTCGTCGGCCCAGCTGAACGCGATCTGTGGTGGACCTTGGGCCGTGATCGTGGTGCCGTCTTCCTTGATTGGTTGAATCTGGTTTCCGTCGGCGCCGACGCCACCGATCGCCACTCGAACACCGGGGGTGTCGTTGATGATACCGAGATCGGTATCGGTGAGGGGGTCGGTGTCGAGCAGCGAGTTCACGCTGATGTCGACGTCCCCGACGATTTCTTCGGACAAACTAGCGAAGCTCTCTTTCAACCCATCGCGAAGGACGAATGACGAGACGACGAATCCAACGCCGAGCACGATCGCCAAGGCGGTGAGCCCGAGACGGATCTTGTTGGCCGCGAGGTTTTTGAGACTGAGACGAAGCATGAGATTTTCCCTTGTTCCTTCGGATCAGGCGCCGCGAAGGGCGGTCAGGATCAGATCCGTGGTCGGGTTGTGTAGCTCGCTTACGATCTTGCCGTCGGCGAGAAATACCACCCGATCGGCGTATGCAGCAGCGTTCGGATCGTGGGTCACCATGACGATTGTTTGACCGAACTCGTTGACGGCACGGCGCATGAAGTCGAGGATCTCGGCACCTGTCTGGCTGTCGAGGTTGCCGGTTGGTTCGTCCGCGAAGATCACGTCGGGCCTCGACGCAAGGGCGCGCGCGACGGCGACGCGTTGCTGCTGTCCGCCCGAGAGCTCGTTGGGCTTGTGGCTCAACCGGTCGGCGAGACCAACGGCGGTGACAACCTCGTTGAGTAGCTCGGCATCGGGCTTGTTCTTACCGAGATCGAGAGGGAGCGTGATGTTCTCGAGCGCTGTGAGCGTTGGAATGAGATTGAATGCCTGAAAGACGAAACCGATCTTGGTCCGTCGCAAAAGCGTCAGATCCTTCTCATTCAGTTCTGAGAGGTTCGTTTCTCCTACGACGACGTGACCGCTCGTGAGCCGGTCGAGCCCAGCAAGGCAGTGCATCAACGTTGACTTACCCGAGCCCGAGGGTCCCATGATCGCCGTGAATTGACCCTTGTCGAAAGAGACCGTGACGTCATCGAGGGCACGAACCTCGGTGTCTCCAGAGCCGTATATCTTTGACGCCTGAATCGTTCCAGCGGCGGCAATTGCGGTTTCCATGAAGTACTCCTGTTCGGGGGTAGTTCATCTTGGACCTTGCAGCGCGTCGCGTCATCCAACCGAAGGTGGATGTGGTGTCCTTCTCAAGGATGAGAGGGTGTGACCTGCGCCTCGTTATGCCGATCCCGGGGTGATCGCGCCGCTCTCGTAGGCAGCGATCACCGCTTGTACCCGATCTCTTGCATCGAGCTTCATGAGAATGCGCCCGACGTGTGTCTTGACGGTGGTTTCACCCACGATCAATTCGGACGCGATCTCGCCATTCGACATGCCCTTGGCCATGAGTAGCAGCACATCGTTTTCGCGGTCGGTCAGCTGATCGAAGGCGGCGTTTGGTTTCGTTGGCTGCCGCGATGCGAAATCGCTGATCAACCGTTTGGTCACGCTCGGCGCGAGCAGTGCATCACCGCGGGCGACGATGCGAATCGCATCGATCAAATCGTCGCCTAGTGCGTCTTTCAGGAGGAAACCAGAGGCGCCAGCGCGCAGCGATGCATAGACATATTCATCCAGGTCGAAAGTCGTGAGGATGAGCACGGCGGGAGCGTCTGGGCTCGCGGTGATGACCCGGGTTGCTTCGACCCCATCCAATTCGGGCATTCGAATATCCATCAGGACGACATCGGGACGATGTTTGCTTACCGCTGCGATCGCTTCGACTCCGGTCGCAGCTTCGCCGACGAGCTCGAGGTCGTCCTCGCTTTGCAGAATCATCCCGAAGCCAGCACGGACCAAGGGCTGATCATCGGCGATGACAACACGAATCACACGATTATCGATCACAGGGCGACCGAAGAGGTCGCGGGCAGGGGAAGGTGCGCCCGCACCGCATAGCCGCCGCCAACGTTCGGCCCCGCGCTGAGATGACCACCGAATGCTTCGACTCGCTCGCGCATGCCCAACAGGCCATATCCGGGAGTCCACGGTGAGTCAGCTGCAGCTCCACGCCCATCGTCGAGTACGGAGATGTCGACCGACTCGTCTTCGTAGGCGATTGTCACGGTCGCGGTCGCATGGGGCCCAGCGTGTTTCATGGCGTTTGTGAGCGACTCTTGCACCACTCGGTAGCCCGAGAGTTCAATCATTGGGGGGAGTGGTCGTGGCGTCCCCTCGATCGACATCGAGACCCGTTGACCTGCGTCGATGCATTGCTGAACGAGTTCGCCGACCATCGTGAGTTCCGGTGCTGGTGCGTATTCGGTGCCGTCTGTTCGTAGTAAGCCGACAATCCCGCGGATGTCATTCAAGTTCGATCGGCCGGTGTGCTCGATTGCTTTCAACGCGGTCGAGACCGCTTCATCGTTTTTCCCGACGAGGCGTTTTGCGCCTTCGGCTTGGACCACGATGACCGACATTGCGTGTGCCACGACGTCGTGGAGCTCTCGTGCGATTCGGTTTCGTTCTTGCTCGACAGCCCAAGTCATTTGTTGCTCACGTGCGACTTCAGCGTCGCGAATGCTGGTTTCGAGTCGCCGGACCTGTGCTCGACGATTTCGAATTGCATCACCCGCAAGCCAAGCGAGTTGGAAGAGCACGAGGTTGAACACGATCGTGCCGATCGAGACCTCCTCTTCACCCGGCGACAGATATCCGGCGATGAGCACGACGAGCATCGTGATGGTGAAGACGATCAGGACTCGTGTCGATCGCCGACGCTCGGATGCATAGACCGCCGCCGAGTACAGCAGGACGAGCATCGCAAAGCCGGCTCCTGCACCGGAGTAGTCGAGAACCCAATAGGTCATGGCGAGGATGGTGGCCACCACCAACGCAAGGATTGGTTGCGTGCGTCGAAAGAAGGTCAGAAGCGCCGGTATTACGACGATCGCGACCCCGAAAAGATCGAGTGGGCGATCGTCGGGGTTGCCGGCGAACTCGAAGCCGACGATGTGGAGCGCGAGCACGACGAGCGCGGCTGCTAAGTCCGCAGCGCGGGGATGTTCACGTACGAACGAGTTGAACTCTTGGCCAGCTACCACCCCTTCAGCTTATGAACCAGCGCCGATCTTGTCGTCCTCCAGCGGAGGGATCGGAACATCGTTCCTCAGGATGACCCACCAACGCAGGATTCTTCTCGTAGCGTCATCTTTGTGATTGGTTGGGCCGTCGACGTGTTCGAATCTGTCGAGGAGCTCATTACCGAGTTGTCTCAGAACCCTTGGTTCTTCGCCATTCTCTTCGCCGTAGCGCTTCTCGATTCGGTCATTCCGATCGTGCCCTCAGAATTTAGCGTCATAGCCGGTGGGGTGGCCAGCGGTGCTGGGACGCTCATCGACGGCAGACCCGTGCTCTCGATCGTGCTGGTGATCATCTGTGGGGCGACTGGTGCGTACCTTGGCGACTCTCTCGCCTATTGGATCGGTAGCCGATCCGACAAGGCGCTCAAGCGAATTTTCTTCCGCGGCGACAAGGGCGATGACCGGCTCTTCGCAACCGGTGAGCAGATTCGAAAGCGAGGCGGCCTCCTGTTGATCACGGCCCGTTTCATTCCCGGTGGGCGAACCGCTATGACCTTCTCGTCAGGCTTAACCGGCCAGCCCTTCTGGTCCTGGTTCACCCGGTGGGACCTTCTCGCGGTCACGCTTTGGGCCAGCTACGCAGGGCTGCTCGGGTACTTCGTGGCAGGCGCTATCGAGAACCAGACAACAGCGCTGTGGCTGGCCTTCGGATTTGCGCTCGGCTTGACGGTGCTCATCGAACTTGTACGTTGGCTCTTCAATCGAAGACGCAACCGCTCGCGGGCCGAAACTGTAGGGGTGTAGTGCCATCGGGGTTGCCATCGCTCCGCGACGTGATCCTCGACCGTCTCGACGCATCGTCGACCCCGGGCACGCGTACCGACGAGCACCGAGTGATCCTCGCTGTAGAGGGAGGCGGCATGCGCGGCGCCGTCTCGTCGGGAATGTTGCTCGCGCTCGAGCAACTGGGCCTACGCAACAGCTTCGACGAGGTGATCGGCACTTCTGCGGGGGCGATCGCAGGTGCATTCTTCGTGACGGGGCAGGGAACCCGAGGATCGGTGTTGTACTACACCGTCCTGAACAGCGAACGATTCCTGCACCGGCGACGTCTACTCGGTGACGGCTCGATCATGGACCTCGACTACCTGATCGACGATGCCCTCGATCAACATGGTTTTATTTGGGACGATCTCATCTCGTCCGATGTTCCGCTGTTCGCCACCGTCACGCCGGTCGACCCTGACAACCCCACGCGTCTGTTTGCGGTAGGGGGCAGCGAAGGCCGGGCGCGACGCGTCTTAGCGGCATCGGCCGCGCTGCCCGTTATCGCTGGTCGGTCGAGGTTCGTCGACGACCGCGCCTACGTCGATGGCGGCATGACCGACGCCGTGCCATGGTCGACAGCGATCGACCGCGGAGCAACTCACGTCCTGGTCGCGCGGAGCAGAGGATTCAACAAGGACGGGCAGCCGGAGGATCTCAATGTCTTCGAGCGGGCAACCGTGCCAAGGCTCGTGAAACGAATGCATGGAGAACACGTGGCGGATGTCGTGACGCTCTCGGCGCAACGATTCTGGAATTCGACCGAGTCGCTTCGATCGGTGGTGGAAGAAACCGGATCGCCAGTGGCGGGTGGTGGTCGTCCCGTGGAGGTCGATGTGGTTCTGCCGCCTCCAGATGTCGACCTTCCGGATCGCTTGGAACTCGACACCCACGTCTTAATGGATGCGTTGACCGCAGGAGCCCAATCGATGGTCGAGTACCTCGATATAGAGGGATTCGCGGTGGAACAGCGAGTGGTCGTGACCCACCCACGGGCTCCGGTTGGCAAGGTGCGCACTACTGCGTTGTCTCCGATCGTCTCCGATCGCCGTCATTTCACCCGGCCCAAGTAGCGAACTAGCAATCTCCGATCAACGCGCCGGTGAGATCGATCCGTTCGATCCGTCGGACGGTCGTTGGCGTGACGAATTGCAGCTCTTCGCTAGAGTCGAGGTCGAACGCTTCGCGGCGGCCATCACCGTCCGTGTCGCCGCATCCGAGCTCGCCGACCAAGAGCCGACCGCCGTTGGTGCTGTCGATCGATGCATGGGGCCCACCATCGCTGACCGAAAAGAGCGTGCTCGAACCATCGGCGTGTTCGACGACAGCGTCATATCGACCGTCGACATTCACATCTACCCATCGAAGCTCACCGGGCGTCGCAATGATCTCCACCTGAGTGCCCGCGGCTGAACACACCGCTACCCAGTGCATCCGTCGGTCGTCGCCGAGATCCGTCGTGATCGTTCGGGCGACCATCCCGTCATGTTGAGGTGCGCCTGGTCCGCACACGTCTGGCCCAGACGGTGTCGGTAGTGATCGATCGATCGATCGCCATGCAAGATCGAGTACCGCTTGGCCAGATGCGACGCGGCTTCCGACCGAATAGCGCACGTCCCCTTCGATCCAGGTGATGAATCCGTTGTTACATTCCGTGCCGCACGACGCATCGGAGAAGATGCCGATCAAGCCATTCGGTAGGGGCACGATCGTGCCGTGGGCGAGTTGTGGCGTGGCAGTCGCGCTGCGACGGGCGGTGAACGTTGCGATGCGACACGCCGTTGCACCGTTGCAGTCAGGTCCGCTGCCGACATGTAAGACGTACCCGCTCTCGTCGAGAGAGCTGATGGTAGGGATCCACTCGTCGGCATCGGCATCG
>JBLIMK010000059.1:0-26683 GCA_047638715.1 Verrucomicrobiales bacterium | reverse complement strand
TATCAACACGAGATCCATGGAAGTGGCACATGACACCACCAGTAAACAACGAGCCGGCCCGAGTGCCCCTGACTCGAGAACGGGTGCTCGAGGGCGCGATCGCTCTCGCTGACGACGTCGGGATGGAGGGTTTTACGATTCGTAAGCTTGCGACCGCCATCGACGTGAAGCCCATGACGATCTACCACCACATCCGGAACAAAGAGGCCATCATCGATGGCATGGTCGACCTCATCTTCACCGAGATCGACCTACCGCCGATCGACGTCGGCTGGAAAACGGCAATGCAGCATCGCGCCCGAGCGGCTCGGACCGTTCTCGCCCGACACCCATGGGCAACACCGCTCATGGAATCACGCACGAACCCCGGTCCGGCGACCCTCGGTCATCACGATGCGGTTCTCGGCTGTCTGCGCGGGGCCGGTTTCTCGATCCAGATGACCGCGCACGCATACGCCATCATCGATTCCTTCATTTATGGGTTCGCCCTTCAGGAGGTCAACCTGCCGGCAACAGCGGGAGAGGAGATGGTCGAGTTCTCCGCGTCGATCACCGAGCAGTTCTTCGCCGGTCAGTATCCGCACCTGCTCGAGCTCACCACCGAACACATCCTTACGCCCGGATACGACTTCGGCGATGAGTTCGAGTTTGGACTGTCCCTCATCCTCGATGGCCTTGAGCGGGCGGTCGACTCGACGAGCTGACGTATTGTCGCCATCGCGTTTGGGCGCGGCGATCGCCACTAGATTGCGGTTCGTACTTTGTACGACTACGGTTGCCGCATGGTTCCTATTTCCCCAGTTGGCCGACATCGACAACATCTGGGAGCAGGTTCGCACGGCTTCGTTGGGATGGGCGCTCGCCGCGATCGGGTTCTCGATCATCACCTATGTGGCCGCAACGGTAAGCCTGCTCGGCATTATCGCGTACCGATTGTCGGGGCGGTCTCCTCGTCGGCGTACACGAACCGAGACTCTGGGGCGACCCCTCGAAGCTCGGTGTATATCCCGATGATCTCGCGGGTCATTCGTCGCCGTCGACCGCGGCCTCGATTCGTGCCATCAGCTCGGCCTGCGCTTTCTCGTCTGTAAAGATGTCGGGGCCGATCACTCCTGCTGGCGCCCGTCGTTTGATCCGGTCGAGGTGCTGTTCAATGCCCGGGGCCGGTTGGGCCAGGTGTGCCGAGGAGTTTGCGGCGCTTCGCGCCGGCTTTCGCCGCTCAGCTCGCTTCGTCGTTCGCCAATCGAGTCACTCCTGCCCGAGTCGGCGGCGTGGCGACAAACATCCGGTATTTCCAAAAACGAGGCATCCCTACCGCGGTCAGCGTTACTGCTGTTGGACTGAACGCCGTAGCTGGGCTGATCATGCACGTTGGTCTCACCCTGACGTTCCTCCTTCTCAGCGGAGGCAACCGGGAATCCGGAGGCGTGCCAGTTCCATCGCCGAAGTGGGTCGGATTCGGATTTGGTGCCGCTGTGGCGATCATCGGGCTTTCTCTGGCGGTGCCCTTCACCCGGACTCTGGTCATGGAGCGGGTTGCGCCTCAACTTCGCGCCGGCTGGGACTCGATGCAACAGATCGGGAAGAGTCCGGGACGAATTGCGCTGCTGTTCGGTGGCTCAGCCGCAATCACGCTGGCCTACCTAGCAGCGATGGCCGCGAGCCTCGACGCCTTCGGCTCGACCGTCTCGCTCCCGGTAGTTGGGTTGTTCTATCTGACCGGTAGTGCGTTGGCGAACGCAGCTCCTACGCCAGGTGGTCTTGGCGGTGTTCCTGTTCCGTTTCGTGACGTTCTGGCTACCAATTCTTCCCGGCTGGCTGGCATTGAGTTACCTGCGACGAAGCGACCAGATCCGAGCCGAACACTGCCGGTCAGCAGGGCCAGCATTCCACCGAGGGACGATGCAATGACACAACACAACATCACACCCGAGGAACACCTTCGCAACGTGCTGTCCTCGTATGACGACTCAACCAATGCCAGGTTGCACGAGATCACGACATCATTGATTAAGCACCTGCACGAGTTTGTGGCCGAGGTCGGATTGACGCGCGAGGAATGGTTCGCCGGCATGCAAGGGCTTACCCGCACGGGAGAGATGTGCACTGCTGAGCGACAGGAGTTTATTTTGTTGTCGGACACGATCGGCGTGTCGATGCTCATCGAGATGATCAATCATCAGGCCGAGGCCGGGAGCACTGAGCCGACTGTGTTTGGCCCCTTCCATGTCGACAACGCACCTCGTAAAGAAATGGGCGGGAGTATCGTCATCGACCCGAGTGACCTCGACGAACCGGTCGTCTACCACGGCACGGTTCGAGATCTCGACGGCAACCCGATCGAGGGCGCGGAGCCCGACGTGTGGTGCACTGCTTCCAACGGTTTCTACGACGTCCAAGATCCGTCTCAGACCCCGCTGAACATGCGCGGCATCTTCACCACGGGCGCTGATGGCAGCTACGAGATCATGGCGGTGCGGCCGGTCGCCTACACCATTCCGGGCGATGGCCCGGCGGGCGAATTGTTGTTCGAAAACGGCCGCCACAGCTGGCGCCCAGCGCACATGCACTTCGTCGTGTCCGCTGAAGGCCAGAAAACGGTCATCACCCACCTCTTCGACAGCGAGAGTGACTATCTCGATTCCGATGCCGTCTTCGGAGTTCGCGATTCGCTCATCGCCGACATGACGGGTCGTCGTTGCGAGTACGACTTCGTCCTCGCTGAAGCTACGTAACTCGCTCGATGCGTGAGGCGAATTCGTCGTCTCGAACGTAGGCGCGAGCTGGTGGAACGTACAGGGTGCAGCTCGCGCCGACCCATGCCGTCGGTAGCGACTGCAACTCGATCTGGTCGGCCCTCGGAGGTGTATTGAGGTGGACCGAAGCCTGATACATGGTCACGACGTGATCGAGCGGGTACCACGTGGAAAGCTTCTCGACCAGCAACACCATGTTTTGCTGTGGGTCACGATTCTCTCGGTGCGTCCAATCGCCGAGCATCCCGATCTGCCACAGCAAGAGGTGGATCGTCGGATCAGCGGCGTGGTCATGTTGAAGGAAGTTCGTGGCCTCATATTGCGCGCAACCATCGCCCGGATCGATGAGGAGTTCGGCGAACAGGCAGTCTTCGGCCGAGACAGCGGGGAACATGTCTGCTTGAAACCCGAGGGCACGGGCCCGTTCAACGGCTAGGTGCGGTGCGCGGGCGAAGACCCCCGGGTGGCCGTACAGCGCGACACACACAACGTTGCCCAACTGCACCTCGGCGATGATGGCTGATGACATCGCCTCGTACGACTCGCGACGCGGCTTTCCTTCGTCGTAGAACTGACGAAGGTCGATCGCGTCGTCGGGACGCAACAGAGCGATCACCTCATGTGCCACCGGATCGGCGACGATGTGGAACAAGACATCTGCGGCCTTCATCCACGCGATTGCCTCGACCGTGAGTTGACCAGTCGTTCGAATTCCGGTGCCAACAACGACGAGCCTGCCCGCCTGGCCATGACCCACTCTTCCTAGCCCTCTTCTGGCTCGCGGATACCTTCGACCTCAGGTTCGCGGATGCCTGGGGTTTCTGGCTCGCGGATACCTTCGACCTCAGGTTCGCGGATGCCTGGGGTTTCTGGCTCGCGGATACCTTCGACCTCAGGTTCGCGGATGCCTGGGGTTTCTGGCTCGATCGAGTCGACGAGGTCGTCTTGTGTCTCGGGCTTCAAATAACTCGCAAGCGCGTCCGGATCGATCGCCATTGTGGCGTGCTTTGACATGGGTGCATTTCCTTCTCTTAGGTGCCGGAATAGTAGCTGAAGGTTGCTCTGCGACACATCGGAATCGTCAGATTGTGTTTCTGATTGCGTCTGCTTCGGCGCGCAATGCTCGCGGTACGGCAAACCCGTACTCCTGGCGGAGTTCGTCGGCTAGGCGAACGTGTCTCTTGACGTCGTCACGTTGGTCTAACCCAAAATGTGCCTGCGCCAAAACGTCATGGGCTCTCGCTTGCACCCAGATCCGTGGATTCTCGATCGAGATCGGCGTCAGTCGATCGACGGCCGCTTGGCAGTTGTCGCGACGAATATCGATCGAAGCGAGCCCAAGTGAGGCGATGGCGAAACTGACGTATCGCCACGCGTCCTCGAGCTCGATCGCAACCTCGAATGCACTGTACGCCTCGTCGAAGCGACCGTCGATGAGAAGCGCCTGTCCGTAGTTGCTGGTCAACGTCTTTGTCGCGAGGGACCCCTTGTCGCCGAAGGCAGCGAAGGCACTTTCCGCGAGCAGGATGGCGGTTGCTGTGTCGCCGACTTCGGCTCGGATAAGCACACTCCAGATAGTCCAGACCTGGGCGTCCTCTGTCATGATGCCGCCAGCCATCGGCACAGGTGGCAGTAACTGTTCGGCCTGGGTCAACCATGCGAGTGATCGTTCGTGTTCGCCCTCTTGATGCGCGGCAAGCGCGCTATCGACCAAGGGATGCACGCTCGGCCATGCGCCGCTGTCTTCCATTCGCTCGAGCACGGCCGAACGCAATCGACGGGTCACGTGGTGGTGCTCGTGATGGACGATGAGGAGATCGAGCATCGACGCGACGATGTCCTTCTCCTCGCCGAGCTCCTCTGCCTCTGAAACGGCTTGTTCTGTTAGCCATGTGGCTTTTGCCTGATCTGTTTCCCGTGACCCGGCTGCAAGGTTCGTGAGCGCCCGAATTCTGTCGCGCTGGTCGTCGATCGCGTCGAGGTGGTCAAGGGCACGCCGCGATGTTTCGGACGCGATCGCAGCCGTTTCGAATCCGTAGACCCCGGCGAGCATCGACCGGATTGCATTCGATACGGCAATCGATCGTGGCGAGATGTCGGTGCGCTCGGAGAGCTGGCGTAGCCGCGTTCGCCATGGGCTTGAGACCGCGGCGATGAGCCATTCCTTTAGGTTGACAATCATCGAGGCGGCGTCGTCGGGGTCGTGTTCGGCAAGCCATTCGAATGCCTGGGAGAGGTTGTCTCGATCGGCGTCGACCCGAGTCATCCATGTGTACCTGTCGCTCCCGCGAAACCCTGGAAGCGCCGAGTTGCTTAGCTCGAAGTAGTAGCGGGCGTGGCGCTGAGCGAGACGAGGGCCCTCGTCGGTTGTGCTGAGCAGCGAGGCTGCGTATTGCCCCACGATCTCAGAGCGGCTCACGAGCGGCGGCTTCCTCGACCAATCGACGGTGACGAGAGATTTCGCGTGCAAAGACTCGAGCAAGTCGAGGATGTCGTGCTCGGCAATGACCTCGTCGGAGCAAATAGCTTCCGCGGCTGGAAGCTCGAACGAACCGGGAAAGACCGCGAGGCATTTCAGCAGCCGTTGCTCCTCTGAGGACAGAAGCCGATAGCTCCAATCGAGGGCAGCGCGAAGTGTCTTGTGTCGGGGTAAATGGCCGCGGGCTCCGGTCGAGAGCAGCCGAAGCTCGTCGAGTAGCCGCGATTCGATTTCCTCGACGGGGATGGTGGCCAATCGACCGGCGACCAACTCGATGGCTAGCGGGATTCCGTCGAGTCGCTGGCAGACGCGCTCGAGAATGTCTCGTTCGGCCAAGCTCACTTCGAAGTTCGGAGCAACGAGCCGCGCTCGAGCGGTGAGCAGGTCGACCGCGTCTGAGTCCGTGAGCGGGGGGACACGCCATTGCACCTCGCCCATCGTGCCGACCGGTTCGCGACTCGTCGTAAGCACATGCAGACCCGGGCATTCACGAATCAGAATGTCGATCGAACGAGCCACGCCTTCCAAGAGGTGTTCACAGTTGTCGAGGATGAGCAGCACGCTCGACGTGTGGATCGCGTGGATGGTGGTTTGGTCGCCATTGCCGTCGTCGGGGATCCGCATGCTTCGGCGAATCTCGTCGAAAATTTGGGAGGGGTCCTCGTGCGAAGCGAGCTCCACGAGCCACATGCCGTCGGAGAAGTGCGATCCCAGGTCGGCAGCTACCTGGAGAGCGAGCCGGGTTTTTCCGACGCCGCCCGCTCCGAGCAGAGTTACGAGCCGATGCGACCGGATGAGTTCCTCGACCTCGAGTGCCTCATCGGTGCGCCCGACCAAGCACGTCAGCTGGGCCGGCAAGTTGTGCGGCGTGCTACCGCTACTGCGCGGCATCGGGAAATCGTCGACAAGATCTGGATGTACAACTTGGATGAGGGGCACGCTCTTGCCGATGTCCTTCAGTGCGAAGGTGCCGAGTTCGACGAGGCGTAGCGGGCTTCCTTCAGGTAGCGCTGCCGTCATCGAGTTATGGGCATCCTCGGACAGCAACACCTGTCCGCCGTGCGCGGCTGAAGAAACTCTCGCGGCCTCGTGCAGCGCTATTCCGTGATGCCCGGACTCGGAGAGTCCGATCTCTCCCTCGTGGAGACCCATACGAACCGAGATCGCAGCGCCGGGAGGCCATGGCCCGGCCCGAAAGGCCTTCTGTGACTCGACGGCGCAGTTCAGGCCGTTCATCGGGGTGGGGAACAGAACAACGAAGGCGTCGCCCTCATTCCGGATCTCTTTGCCATCGTTGTTTCGGATCGCCGTTCTCATGATCTGGTGGTGCTTATCCATGAGCTCGACGAAGCGAGGATGACCGATCCGTTGAAGAAGCGCGGTCGAGCCTTCGATGTCGGTGAAGAGGAGGGTCCGGCGGCCAAGGATCTTCATGCTGTGGTCTCGCCGTCGGTCCGGAGCCGGGCATGGAGTTCTGAGTCTGCCCGCGTCCCATCGGGTCTTGGGCGGGAACTACGACAAGTGCCTTCGATGGCGTACCCGGCTGAGACAGCAGCTTTGCACGAGCCTTCGTTCGAGGTGTCGTGAACCAGATACACACGGTGAATATCGAGGGTGGCGAATGCCCATTCGGTAACGGCTCGCAGCGCTTTGGTTGCCAGTCCCTTACGACGCGCCGATGGCATGACCAGAAAGCCAATTTCGGCGACACCCGTAGTGGGGTCGAAACTTTGTAGTGCGATGAAGCCGGCGCTGCCTGCATCGTTGGCCGATTCGAGAATCCATGGGACACATGCGGCGTCGGAGAGCGCGTCGTTCACCCAGGCGAGGGCGCCTGCGAAGTCTTGCGGGGGCAGGCGCGTGCGGGCGGCGGTGACGCCGGGATCGTTCAAGAACGTGAACGCCAGATCGGCGTCAGATTCGAGCATCGGGCGGGCTCGCCACTCGCCGAAGGTGAGCGTCGCACCGGTGATTCGCGCGTCAGGTTTCGGTGTGTCGTTGGGACCATTCAACTCGCCGTCCCCTTTCGTTTGCTCGTGTCGGACGCAATCCGCCGTGAACCGCGAAGCTCGCTGAGGCTTCAAATTCGGTGCCGTAGCAACGTAGCCGAGGAGGGGGCTCTTAATCCTAGCCGAATGGGCCGCGATGGCGACCGTTCACGAAACCTGGATCGAGAGTCTGCGGAGCTAGCTGCCCGTTGGGGGGTCTGCACCCGGTTCAGGATTGGGACGAGGACGCCGAAGGTTCATGTAACACGCATTCATAACCCGTCCATGCCGAGGCACGTCCATGACGATCAACCACCGATTCGCAACCATCGTTTGCTGCCCAAGAAACCGACTAGCTGTCGCGGGCATCGCCGCAGCCGTGATTCTCACGGCATGCGGTGGCGAGAGTGTGCCCGCTGCCGTGCCGTTTGCTGACGACTCGCCCATCGAGCCGGGCGAGGTGGTGTCGTTGGACGTATCGGCCACAACAGCGCCCACGACTACCGACCCATCTGCGAGTGATAAAGACACCGAGGCCACGACCACGACCACGACCGAGGCCCCGCCGGCCGCGCCGATTGAGCCCACGTTGCTGGTCGAGTGCGCAACGAACCCTCCGCAGGTCTCGGTGAGTTTCGTCGAAGATGTCGAGACGCCGCTCGACTGGGAGCTGTCGGTCGCCCGTCACCCCGGCGGTTCCGGGCTGGCGTCGATCGTCGACGTCCTGTCATCGGGTACTGAAGTGCCCATCGAGGACATCGTGCACGATGTCGAACCCAACGACCTCGTTTTTACCGTGCTCGTCACGAACGAGTCGGGCGTCGCCGACGCAACGGTGAGCGTCCTTCGCTACAGCGGATGTCCTACATCGAGCTCGGTTCAGGCGCGGGTAGTCGACTCGATCGACTGCGTGTCCGGGGTGTTCCACTTCAGCGCTTCGAGCGACAGTGCAATCGTGGTGAATTCGGTCGTGGTCCATCGGTGGAAGGGACTCGACACCGGCTTCGCGGTCAACTCCGGGGGCAACTACTGGGTGCCCGATTGGGATGGCCCGGCCGAGCTCAAGGCGATCGTCACGTTCACCGACCCGACGGGTACACACGAAGAACACATTGGGCACCGATGTTTCGACGACCCGTTCGGTTCGGCGTTGGGCGACGACTATGAGGTGTGCGCCGACGAGGCGCTGAAGATCGCCTATCCGGGCGCCCTGGTCTCGACGGTCGAGCTTTATGGGCCCGAGGGAAATTCGTGCGGCTTCTTCCGTCGTGGTGCTGAGGACGGTCGGGTGCACCATGACGTGACGCTCGAGTCGCTCGGTGGGGTGACCCTCGAACAAGCTGTCGAGGACGTGTTGCCGCCAGGGCCCTGGGTTATCGCGAATATAACGACGGTTTCGTCCGGAGCTTTCGTCGATACGATCGGTGCCACGAAGGGCGGAGCTCGAGCGGGCTACGAGCTGGCCTGGACCGATGCCCCTGACGACGTGCGCCGCAAAGTGTGGCTTATCGAGGCGAACGGCAAAGTCTGGCGCCTCGAAGCCAACCTTCAAGGCCTGGCCGCCATTGACGCCATGGCCCAGTCGATTCAGTTCATGGCCGTCGGATGAAACGATAAGTGCGCCGGGCTTCGACGACAGATACTCACCGGGCCACACTGCCCTCGGCGACCGCGATGTCCGCTGCAATGTCGAGAACCGCGCCAAAGGGAACAACCCCGACCTCTGATTCGCACCTACTCTGAGCACATGAGCACCGAGTCGACACCTTCCGATGTGACGCTGCTCGAGGGGCAGAAGCAGTATTACCGGGAGCGGGCGCCCGAGTATGACGACTGGTGGTATCGGCGGGGTCGCTACGACCTCGGCAACGAGCACACGGCGGTGTGGGACTTCGATAAGGACGTGCTGAAACAGCGGCTCGAGTCGTTCCTTCCAGCGCGCTCGCTGCTGGAATTGGCGGCGGGTACCGGCACCTGGACCGAGATCCTGGCAATGGGTACCGAACAGCTGACCGTCGTCGACTCATCGGCTGAGGTCCTCGACATCAACCGGGCCAAGATCGCCGCTCTCTCGACCCCAGCGTCGGTGGAGTTCGTGGAAGCCGACATCTTTCAGCTCGATCTCGGGCGAACGTTCGAGGCGATCTTCTTCTCTTTTTGGTTGAGTCATGTTCCCGATGATCGCTTCGAGGAATTCTGGGCGATGGTCGACCGGCACCTCGTCCCCGGCGGTCGAGTCTGCATTGTTGACAGCGCGCATCCGATATCGGTTCACGATGCCCAGGGCGACGGAGCCAACGACGTTCACGTGGTGTCTTCCGGGACGAGCGTGAATGACTTGATGACCGGGACGGCCACCCGAACCCTGGCTGACGGACGAGAGTTCGAAATCGTGAAGCGCTACTGGCACCCCACGGAACTGGACAATCGGCTCTACGAACTCGGTTGGGCGGTCGACGTCGCCAAGACGAGTCGCTTCTTCCTCCACGCCCTCGTGACCAAACGCTGACAAGCTGCGAGGGCTCCACGCACGGTGCGGGAGAGCAACGACATGCGCACTCGCCTGACCACCTACGAGCTAAGCGGCCGCCCTGTGCCTGCGTAATGCTCGTTACAAGCGCGAATCCCATACCTCTTCGCCGTGCTCGTCGACCCGATCCGTTCGGGTCAGGCCTATGGCCGCAGCGACGCGTTGGGACTTCTCGTGCTCGGGATGAACGTGCGCTGTGATCCGTCCAACCTCGGTCGAGCTGAGCCACGCACCCATTGCCGCGGATGCTTCGACGGCGTAGCCCCGACCCTGGAAATCGCGGCCGACGAGCCATGCGATATCGGCTTCGTCGCCCACGATGGTCGCCTGCAGAAAGCCCGCTGCGCGACCGGTCTCGGTGTCGCGCAGAATCCAGTTGCGCCACGCCTCGCCGCCGTCGATTGGCCCTTCGATCTGACTCCTGTAGCGCCTCGTCAAGTCGTCCAATGTCGGCGCGGAACCGCCCGTGAATTCGTAGACCTCGGGGTCTGACAACACGGACGCCATCTCCGCGGCATGGGTTTCTCGAAGGGGTTCGAGCGTCAACCTCGTCGTCGCCAGTTCGATCTCGGCAGCTGCCATCAGAGGGGCATGCTTGCCAGCGTCCTCGATGAACAGCTTCGTGTCCAGCGTGAGGAGCGCATCGATATCACTCGGCCTCGCGGCTCGCACGTTGACCATGCCCGAACCCTAGGCGTCAGCGTCGTGCCTCGCCGATCATCGCCTCCATGCAGACGTTCATACTCGTTAAACGTTTCGAACGCCTGACCGACCGTACGATGAAGCCATGACACCTCCCCTTCATACCGACATTGAGCACCTCGCCTGGATTGTTGGTTCGTGGGCGGGTGCGGGAGCGGGTCGTTATCCGACCATCGATCCATTCGACTATGTCGAACAGGTTGAGTTCGGCCACGTTGGCAAGCCATTTCTCTCCTACGTGCAGCGCACGAAACATGCCGAGACCGGTCTGCCTCTACACGCCGAAGCGGGTTATATCCGCCCGGTTGGCACAAATCGAGCCGAGCTCGTCGTCTCCCAACCCAGCGGCATCAGCGAGGTCCACGAGGGGGTCATCGACGGCCAGACGATCAGTTTTCGTTCGGTATCTGTTGTTACGACCGCCTCAGCAAAGGCCGTGACCGAGGTTCATCGAGCGCTCAAAGTCGACGGTGACACGCTCAGCTACACGGTCGAGATGGCCGCGGTCGGCCTCGACGTGCAACACCACCTGTCAGCGACGCTTCAACGGGGTTGAGGGAGGGGTAGCTAGCGCCCAGAAGATGTTTCCCCCTAGCGCAAGCATGGCGATGATCGTGAAGCCGAGTTGGTAGTCGCCGGTCGAATCGGCAAGAACGCCAGCGAGCAGTGGTCCCACGATCACTCCGCACGAGATGACGATCGACGACCAGCCCATGATCGCTGCGAAGTGTGTCGTGCCGAAATAGTCGGCCCGAATCGCCTGCATGAGCGGCCCTCGGGCGCCCCAGGCCAAGCCATGCAGAACCACGAATGCGGCGATGGTCAGGTAACTGTCGAACCAGGTCATCAAAAGCAGGCCAACGGCATGTGCGCACATTGCAGCGCCGACGATCAGGCGCTTGTTAATCCGGTCGCCGAGAAACCCTGCGAGCGCGGTTCCGATGAACTGAAACACCGGGATGGCGCCGGCGATAAGCGCGGCTTGTTTCGCGGTGAAGCCCCGATCTTCGGTCAGGTAGAGGGCGATGTGCGCGATCGTCGCGGTGACCACGATGAGCGCCGAGGCGTGTCCCAATGAGATCATCCAAAAGGCGCGAGTCCGGAGCGCTTCGTGGGCGGTGAGGTGGACGTCGTTTACCCCTTCGGCTCTCGGCTTGTCATCGCCGACGCCGTCGGCGATGCCATCGATTGGTTCGGTGGACGACGACTGATCCCTACCGATGTAGCTCGAACCAGCGAAGATCGCCACGGAGAGTATGACGCCCGCTGCTGCGATCGTTGGCCTCCATCCAAACCAACCAAATCCGAAGACGAGTAGCGGACCGGCGAACCCGCCGATAGCGAAGCCCATCGTCTGAATCGATAACGCCCGGGCACGTTTGCGTTCGAACCATTGGACGAGCGCAGAGGTGATCGTCAGGAAGCCAGCCAGTGTGATGCCGAAGGCTGCGACCGACAGCGCGATGAAGAAGTGTGTGCTCGTCTCGACCAGGGCCAGGCCCGAGTAGCCGAGCAACACGAAGACCGAGCCGACGCGCATGACGCGTTTTGTGCCCCACCTGCCCAGCGCTGCGCCCTGGGTCGGGCCGAGGAGCGCGCCACCGGTTCGGGTGGCGACGAAAGCGACCGAGAAGAGTGTCTTTGACCAGCCGAATTGTCGTCGTAGTTCGACGGCGAGGTTGCCGAATCCCTGCATCCACAACATCGACTGGAGCGCCCACAATGCGGCGCTCACACCGGCGATCTTCCAGCCCGTGTAAAGGGGTTTGCGTCTCAACAAGGGTTTCAGCTTCATTCGAGAAGAGAGTTGCGAAGGTGCGTCAGGCGTGGTCGGATCCATTTCCCTCGGTGGTCCTTCACGCTCACGGTCATCACCGTACGGGGTTCGAACTACGATTCATCTAATGGAAGCCATCGTGGATCATGTTGTTGTTGGGCTCGGCCTCATTGGATCAGCGGCAACTCGCCATCTCGCAAATGCTGGCGCGGACGTCGTCGGAATAGGACCCGCTGAACCCGACGATTGGGAGAGTCACAACGGTCCGTTCGCGAGCCATTACGACTCCGGGAGAGTCACTCGCCGGCTCGACGCTCGTCGAGAGTGGTCGATTCTTGCAAGCCGTTCGATCGAGCAATATGGTGAAATTGAGCAAGCCTCGAACGTCGATTTCCACCACGCAACAGGCCTTATATTCGTACGCAATGACGCGCGGGGAATCGCCAACCAAGAAAAGGTTATTGCAGAGCTCGAGTTGGAGATTGCGGTTGGCGCCGTCGACCACGAGGGTCATGCCGCCCGGCAACCGGACTACCTGTTCCCGGCCGGGTGGACGACGCTCGCAGAGTCGGCGCCGGCCGGCTTCATCGACCCACGCAAGATGTTGCAGGCCCAGCTTCTTGCAGCGGAAAGCGCGGGCGCGCGGCTCCGTCGGGAAGGTGTCGAGGACGTGCGGCCGCTTCAGACAGGTGGTTGGGAGGTCGTGACCCCGACCGGCACAATTGCCGCTCGATCCGTCGTCCTCGCGACCGGCCCGTATATCCAAGACCTTCACGGACGCGAACTCCAGGCGTGCATCCGACCCGAATCGGTGATCATGGGACGGATATCGGAGGCCGAGGCCGAGCGGTTGCGATCGATGTCCTCGGTCATCTATCTCCTCGATCATCCCGAGATCGACGATATCTACGTGGTGCCGCCCGTTCGTTATCCCGACGGGCGCTACTACATCAAGATGGGCGGCTCGAACGCGTATGCACCGCCGCTGTCGTCCGTGGAGGAAAAGGCCGCGTGGATGGGGGGCTTCGGAGCCGAGGCACACCGCGAGGTCATGACCGATGTCCTCACGAAGGTCCTGCCAGGTGTCGACTTCGACAGCTTCGAAATGAAGCCGTGCCTCATTACCGATACGCCGTCGGGGCTTCCGTACGTCGACGAGCTCGATACTGGTCTGTTCATCGCAGCGGGCGGCAATGGTCATGCTGGGAAGAGCGCCGATGCGATTGGAGCGCTCGCTGCGCGCCTGTTGTTGAGCGAGGGTGAATGGCCCGACCTCGAACTGGCCGAGGCCGACTTCGCCGCGAAGTTTGGCGCCTGGATACCGCCAACAGGTTCGCGGCACGGAAACTGATCTCATGAGTTAAGCCTCAGACGGTCTTGAGGTAGCGAAGGAGTCCATCGAGAGCTACGAAATAGCTGTCCCGCCCAAAGCCAGCCACGACCCCGACACACACCGCCGCCAGAACGGACTTGTGACGGAACTCTTCGCGGGCGTGAACGTTCGAAAGGTGTGTTTCAATCACCGGTAATTCAGATGCGCTGATGGCATCGCGTAGAGCAACGCTGTAGTGCGTAAAGGCTCCGGGGTTGAAGACCACGCCATCCACGACACCCCGCGCTTCGTGCAGCCGGTTTATCAGCTCGCCCTCGACATTGGACTGGAAGGCTTCGATCTGCACGTCTTGCGCAGCGCCGAACGTTTGGAGGTCCGTGACGATCTCAGCGAGGGTGTCCGCGCCATATACGTCGGGTTCCCGAGTGCCGAGGAGGTTCAGGTTCGGTCCGTTGAGGAGCAATACAACGCGTGACATCACGTCTTTTCTACCACGTGTCGGACGCTGCTTCCGGGCCCCCAACACCTCGCTGGAATAGGCTCGGCAAATGGTGACCACCGATCGAGTTAAGTTGCCGACACGTTCGCGCGCTCCTCTCTCGTCGATCGCCCGCCGAATCGGGTTGGCCTGCGGGCTTGTCGTGTTCGTGGCGCTCGTCGTTCGGATCGGGCGCGATGGATACATCGACGTCACGGGCGACGCGATCAGCATGCTGGATGCGTTGTATTACGCATCGGTCACGGTCACGACGACCGGCTATGGAGACATCACTCCGGTGAGCACCGGCGGCCGTCTGGCCACGATCCTTCTGATCACTCCGGCGCGAATTCTCTTTCTGATCCTCGTCGTGTCAACGACCGTCGAGGTTCTTACTGAACAATCGCGCGAACTACTTGCAGAACGCCGCTGGAGGCAACGAGTGAACGAACACACAGTTATCTGTGGTTTTGGTGCAACGGGTGAGGCGGCCGCGACCGATCTTGTGTCCCGGGGTGTCGACGCCGACGACATCGTCGTCGTCGATCGTGACCCGGACAGGGTCGAGGCAGCCACGGCTTTGGGGTACGTCGGCGTGGTGGGTGATGCCACTCGGACCGAGACGTTGGAGCACGCAGCGATTTCGCGGGCGTCGTCGATCATCGTGGCGCCGAATCGCGACGACGCTGCCGTGCTCATCATCTTGACCGTGCGCGAGCTCAACCCGACCGCACACATCGTCGCCGGTGGTCGCGAGCAGGAGAATCTGCACCTCCTCCGACAAGGAGGCGCGGATGAGGTCATCGACGCAACCGCTGCGGTCGGGCGAATGCTCGGCCTCGGAACACACGCCCCAGGAGCAGGGCAGGTGCTCGAAGACCTCCTCGACGCTGGCGAAGGACTCGAGCTCGTAGAGATCGATCCCGAAATGGAGAGTGGAGTCCCCGTGACGCCAGGTGGAGCGACACTTCTGGCGATCATCCGCGATGGAGATCGCATGCCGCAAGCCATGGTCGATCGAGAGAACATCGAGCCAAACGACCGAATCGTTGTGCTGCGCGAGTCCAAACGTATGAGGAGAAACGGATGGGTGGAATAGATGAATGACTTCGAGACCCGGCTGATCAGCGCCATCGAAGAACAGCGACTCGTCGAGGTTGTCAGAGACCTGCAGGTTCAGGACTCGTTGAGTGCCGAAGATTCCGTCCGTCTTGACCACGTGGGCCGATGCCTCGAAGTGCTCGGTCGGCACGTTCTCGACGAGGCCAGTGATCTGCAGACGAAACTGCACAGCGCAGGGATCGACGTCCGGCCCACCGGAGTAACGAAGGATGAACTGGCGGAACGTGCCCCGATGGTGCAGGTGTCTTCGATCGGCCTCGAAGTCGACTCGTCGGACTCATGGGACGCCTACTCCGCCTTGTGCCCGCACGGCTTTCAGCCCTGGAACGAACTGACCGAATCGGCCTGGGAGGCATTTCGGCGAACGAACAGCCACAGCTCATTGGTCCGAGTCTCGCCACATGGCTACACAACGCAGCTCGAACTCTCCTGGGAGGCTGGTTCCTTCGAACGTGTACCAAATTTCCTGCGCCCGAACGAACGCGACTTCAACAGCATCAATCTCCCGAAGCCTCTCTGGCCGCTGTATTTCTTTGCTCGGGCCATCCGCCTCGTCATCGATCGGCTCGGACGCTCGAGCTCGGTCGAGTCCATCGGACCATTCCTCGGAACTCCATCGTCGCTGATTGGCCCGCTCCTCGATCTTGCGCACACCGGTCCGGACGACGTTGTCTACGACATCGGGTGTGGCGACGGCCGAATTCTCATCGAGGCAGCCTTACGAGGCAGCCGAGGAACCGGCATCGAGCTTAGACCCGACCTGATCGAACTCGCCCGCGAGAACGCTGCCGAGGCTGGGGTCGAAGATCGACTCGACTTCATCGAGGGCGACGCATCCTCGGTCGATACGGCACACGCGACGGTCGTCTTTCTTTTCCTGCCCGTGGCGGTCACTGCGGCGATGGTTGCCTCGTTTCGTGAGAGCGCGAGACCAGGCACCCGGGTCATTGCGCACGAGCAGGAAGCGCTCCCGAGCGATATTGGAAGCGAACGTCACGCGCTAATCACCGAGGGCGGAGTGACGATTGCGCACCTTTGGGAGATGACAGATCGAAAGGCCACTTCGCCATGACGCTTTCCGCAGAACAGTTGGCTCACTACCGAGCGAACGGGTGGGTTGCTCCCGTCGATGTCATGACCGCCGCCGAGGCCGCCCGACTGCTTCTCTTTCTGGAGGAGGCCGAGGCCGAGTATCCCAACGAGCTTCACGCCGAGAATCGGAACAATCCGCACCTGAGCTTCCCGTTCCTCGCCGAGCTGGTCCAAGACAGCCGCATCGTCGACGCCGCCGCGCAGATAGTTGGCAACGACATCTCCTTGTGGAGCACCGTGCTGTTCGTCAAGGAGCCGTCGACCTCAGCATTTGTGAGTTGGCATCAAGACGCCAAGTACCTTTCACTCGCGCCGGACGACCATGTGACGGCCTGGTTGGCGTTGACGTCGAGCACCATCGAGAACGGTTGCGTCTCGGTCATCCCCGAGACACACCGCGATGGCGAGATGACACATGACGACACATTCCGTGATGACAACATCTTGACGCGGGGTCAGGAAGTTCCGGGCATCGACGAGTCGAGCGTCGTTCATCTCGAACTACAGCCCGGACAGATGTCGCTGCATCATCCGTGGCTCGTGCATGGCTCGCAACCGAATCGGTCGAACGGCCGCCGCGTCGGAATAGCGATGCAGACATACATGGGCGCCGATGTTCGTCCACTACGGGGAACGCACTTTGTGACGCACATCCGTGGCGCGCAGCCGGTCGATGATTTCAAGGTTGTTCCTCCGCCATCGACACCGAATTCACCGGAAGCGCGCTCGAATCGTGAAGCTGTGAATCAGGCGTTCGCCGACATCTTGTACGACGGGGCGAAGGTCCGCCGCAAGCTCTGAAAGATCGGAGCCGTCAGTCGCCGAAGATCCCGAGCTCACGTCCGCTGGTCGGAAGGCTGTAGAGCAGCCGCGAGTTGATTCCCACCGAGCGAAGCACATCGATCGAATCGGTGGGGAACGCGAGGAGCAGCCGAGCTGCGTAGGTCCGCCACGATGACGCCAGGCGTTCGAGCATGTCGGGCGAGCGCAGCACGGGATTCCAGGCGCGGCCGATTTCATAGGGTGGGTTGACGATCAACAGGTCGAATGACTCGCCGAGTACCGGTTCGAACAGATCTCCGAGGCGAACATCGACGTTCGTGTGACGCAGGTTCGTGGTCGCGCATGTAACGGCGGCGGTAGAAATGTCGGTCGCCACAACATCGCCACCATGGTCATGGGCAACGCCCGCGAGTAGTCCACAGCCCGTTCCGAGCTCGAGTACACGCTGTCCGGTGAGGTCGTAGGAGCCAAGAACCGAGGCAAACGCAAGACCCGAAAGATGATGCTTCGGATCGAAAACACGACGCGAAATCGCATATGAGCGGCCCTCAAATGAAAACTGTGAGGAGGAATTTTCGTTGAAAAACCGGCGAATCGGCGACATGAGTGACAAAGGTTCTGGACCTGGCGAGTGGATAGTCGTGGTTTGGCGTAGCGTATGGGGTGGGTAGATCAACAGGTAAACCCCGATAGAAAGCAAAAAGAACATGCAAGGAACTGTCAAGTTTTTCAATAGCGAAAAGGGCTTCGGCTTCATTTCGCGTGAAGGCGCCGACGACGTATTCGTTCACTACTCAAACATCCAGGGCGATGGTTACAAGTCACTCGACGAGGGTCAACTCGTCGAATTTGATGTAGCCCCCGGCCGTAAGGGCGAAGAAGCTCAGAACGTCCGCGCCATCTAAGCAAGAACGTTCGCTGGAACGCCGCTACCCATTTGGGTAGCGGCGTTCTTTCGTTTTCAAGCAATTCCAGAGACCGAAGAAGAAGCGGGAGTCGTCACCGAGCCCGAAACGTTTCGAGTTGCATCGACTGATCATTAGCCAATCGATTCGATCAGGCAGCCTCGAGTATCGATTCGTCGACCACGGGACCCGAGCTCAATCGGAAGAACACGCTCAGCACGATCGCGGCGACCACCCCGATGCTCATGAGGACGCCGAGAGAAGTCGCTTCGGCGAGACGGCCCCCGATCACGTTCGCTATCGGCACCGTGCCTCCGAACGCCAAGACCCATAACGCAGCTACACGGCCCCGAACCGACGCGTCGACATGTTCCTGCCAGATGGATGCGAGCACGGTTGGGAGAACGAAGTAGAACAACGCCACCAGGAATATGGCGAAGTAGGCGGTGGTGATCGAATCGATCGTCGCTAGCCACGCGAGGCTCAAGGCGAAGCCCAGGAGTGTCGCTCGAAGAAGCCGCTCTCGTGGAAATCGCAGCAGGATCGTACTGACGAGCACCGCGCCAAGCAGTGCGCCTAGGCCAAAGACCGCATAGAAGAACGCGTATTGCTGGCTCTTCGTGTCGATGTTCAAGTTCGTCTCGGCGATCGCCGGAAGCTGGCCGATGAACGGGATGCAGAACAGCGCATAGAGCGCCATCAACAGGATCGGCCGTCCAACCTGGGGCGCCCGTCGGGCTATCCGAATTCCGCCGAGCAAACGATCGGAGATGGATGATGCTCCGCGGGCGACCGGCGGCGGGAGTTTCATGCGCCAAACCACGCCTATGACCACCAGGTAAGCAGCGGCATTGATAGCGAAGAGTTCGGCGAAGCCGAGGCGACTCGCCAACACGCCACCGATCGCGGGCCCGACGACACGAGCACCATTGACCTGAACAGAGTTGAGCGACACAGCGGCACGGACGTTCTGTTCGCCAGCCACGAGCGGAAGCACCGACGTGAAGGCCGGCGCGTACAGACCCTGACCAATACCGATAATGAACACAAAAATGAGGAGTGCTCCCTCGCCTATCGAACCGTCGATCAACAAGGCGGCCAGGACGAAGGTCCAGACCATCTGCCACGTTTGTGTCACGAGCAATAGGGTGCGGCGGTTCGCTGTGTCGGCGAGCCACCCGCCGACGAGGCTCAAGATACCCAAGGGCGCGAGCTGGGCAAAGATCAGGTAGCCGAGAAACGAATTCGACTCGGTGAGCTCCCACCCGAGGATCCCCAGTGCGGCGAACTGCAGCCACCGACCGCAGTTCGAAACGAAGGAAGCGAGGAACAGATTCCTGAACTCTGGGACCGCTAGCGCGGCGCTGGCAGTGCCCGGTTCAGAGGCGGGCGTTGTCATTACGACCACCGTATCGAGCAGGGGTACTTCAGGAGCGCAGCTCGACGGCAGTCACGCTGACAGCCTCGAGAATTCGTGCGTATCCCGTGCATCGGCACAGGTTGCCCGACAGGCCGATCTTGATCTCTTCTTCGGATGGGTCGGGATTACGTTCGAGCAATGCGGTCGCCGACATCAACATGCCCGGCGTGCAGAATCCACATTGCACACCGCCCGTCGCGAGGATGTTTCGCTGAATCGGATGCAGCCCGCCGTCATCGGCCAAACCTTCGACGGTCATGATCTCGCGCCCTTGGGCCTGCACTGCAAGGTAGGAGCACGAGTTGATCGGCTGGCCGTCGAGCAAGACCATGCAAGCGCCGCATTCGCAGTCGTCGCATCCTTCTTTTGTTCCCGTGAGGCCGAGTTCGTTGCGCAGCACACCGGATAGGTTTCGGCCCGTTTCGATGGCGACCGGGTAGGGGATTCCGTTTACGCGAAGTTCGACATTGTTCATGATGCTGCTCCTACACCGAGGGCTCTATTGACCGGGACGGCGATGATCTCGCCGGCGGCTCGCCGTCCTGCTGCTTCGACTGCTCGGCGGGCCATGACGCCGATGGTGTGGCGGCGATAACGATCACTCGCCCGCACATCGCTGATGGGCGCTGCTTGTTCGGAGGCCCGTGCAGCGATCGAGGCGAGAGTGACTTCACCGACGGTGGAGCCGATGAGGTCGTCGAGATCGGTGACTTCGATGATCGTTGGTGCAACCGCTGTTAGCGCTATGCGTATCGACGCGATCGAATCGCCCTCGAGTTGCACCGCCGCCGCAGCGCCGACGATGGCGATCTCCATGGATCGCCGGTATTCGAGGCGGATATAGGCGCTACCGCTGTTGGTGCCCCGATTGGGGATGATGAGTGCGGTGCACAGCTCGTCTGCCCGTGCACTCGTGCGGCCAGGCCCGGTCCAGAGCTCTTCAAGAGATATCTGGCGCGATCCCTGAGTACTTGTCAGTTCGACCTCAGCGCCGAGAACCACGAGCGGCGAGCCCGTGTCCATGGCCGGAGAGGCATTCATGACGTTGCCGCCCAGCGTGCCGACGTTCCGGGTCGCAGGGGAGCCCACGAGCGCCGCTGCGTCAGCGATGGCAGTGAAATTGTCGACGACGATGGCGCTGGTTATCAAACGAGCGTGCGTGACACCCGAGCCGATGCGTGTGGTGCTTTCGCCGTGGTCGATCGTGGCCAGTTCGGCGAGGCGATCGATGGCGATGAGAGTGTCGGGCAGCGCTGCTTTTCCTGCACGTGCACCAACGACCAGATCGGTGCCGCCCGCAATCGGGCGGGCACCATTAGCGAGGCCGGTCAGAACATCATCGATCGATGTTGCGATGGAAAGTGTCATCAGGCCACGCTTCCCTGCTGAGCCGAATCGATCGCTTCCCACACCCGTTCCGCAGTCATGGGTAACTGACGAACCCTCGTCCCGATCGCTGCTGCGATCGCATTGCTAATCGCGCCACACGTAGCGACGTTGGGCGCTTCAGCGAGCCCTTTGGCACCGCGGGGGCCAGCATTCGGCGTGAAGATCTCGACGAACTGGGTCGTGATCTCGGGGACGTCGGCGATGGTCTGGAGTTTGTATTCGAGTAGCGCTGCATTTCGTTGCCGGCCATCCTCGTCGTACTGCGTTCCTTCGGTCAGAGCTTGGCCAATACCCATGAGCACGCCGCCTTCGACCTGACCGTGGGCTGCCAATGGGTTAATGATGGTGCCAGAGTCATGCGCCGCGTGGATTTCGAGGACTCTCGAGACGCCGGTGTCCTTATCGACACGCACCCGGGCCACGTGGCACGAAAATTGTGGAGCCAACCATGATGAGAAGCCCTGGTCGCCCAGACAGGTCGATCCAGTGATTTCAGGCCACTCGAGTGCGTCCGCCGAAGCGCTGCCGAGAATTTCGCCCTCTGCGGAACTCGCCGCGAGCTCCAGGATCGATACCGAGGCGGTCGGTGAGCCAGCGACGCTCGCCCGCCCCCCAGCGAGCACGATGTCGGCGACGTTGGCTTCGAGTTCCGCGGCGGCCAGCTCCTTCAACTGCGCTCCGATCTGGCCGCTGGCCTTCTCGACCGCACGGCCATGGTTGAACAAGGTCTGCGATCCGCTCGAGCCAGGACCTAGGGGTGCGACGCCTGTGTCTTGGTAGACGAGTTCGACGTCGGTCTGATCGAGACCGAGCTCGTCGGCTGCGATCATTCGCAAGGTCATCACCGAGCCCGTGCCGCATTCGCTGGCGCCGGTCACGATCTGGACGCTGCCATCGCCGTGCATCTTCGCGTAGGCGCCGGCAGGTGAGGCGAAACTCGGCCACCACCCGACCGAAATGCCGAGTGCCTCGCCGTCGGGTAGATCCTGGCCCCACCCTGCAGATTTCGCGGCCAGCTCGAGGCATTGGTCGAGGCCGATCTCGTCATAGGTTTGGCCAACCGCTCCGACGCTGCCCGTCCTGACGATGTTCTTGCGTCGAAAGTCGAGCGGGTCCATGCCTACGGCAGCGGCAACCTCGTCGGTGTGCGACTCGAGAGCCCAACATCCCTGAGGTGCCGTTGGAGCTCGCACCGACCCAGATGGCTGGTGATTCGTGTAGACGAGGCGGCCATCGATGCGCACGTTCGGGACCGCGTACGGCCCAGCGATGTGCATCGATGCGACCTGCGCGAAGAACGACGAATCGGCCATGTAGGCGCCGTTGTCCAACAAGATATTGCCGGTGCGTGCAACGATCGAGCCGTCGCTGCTGACGCCGGTGGTGATGTCGATGATCATCCCCTCGCGGCGACGGTCTGGCGCCACGAACTCCTCCCAGCGGGAGAAGACCAACTTGACGGGCCTCTTCGCGACCCGAGCGAGCGCTGCGATGTGCGGTTCAAAGTGTGCTCCGCATTTGCCCCCGAACCCACCACCGACGTGGGGCGCAATGATGCGGACCCGATTCGACGGCATCTCGAGGGTCTCGCAGACTCCGGCTCGCGCCTCGAACGGAACCTGTGTGCTCGTCCACACCGTGACCTTGTCGCCCTCCCATTGCGCGATGACGGCACGAGGCTCGATCGGAGCGGCGTGGCTGGCGTCGGCGACGTAGCGGCTCGAAACCACAACATCGGCGGACGCCATCGCAGCATCGGGATCGCCCATCTCGATGGAGGAGTGGGTGGCGACGTTCCCGTCGTGCGGTGTATCGCCGGTGACTACGTACGAGCCGACGTCGGTATGGACCAAGGGCGCGCCCTCGGCGATTGCTGCTTCGAGATCGACCGTGACCGGGAGTTCCTCGTACTCGAACACGATCGCATCGAGGGCGCGTTCCGCAGCTTCGTTGCTGATCGCGGCGACCGCTGCCACGACTTCGCCCTCGAACCGGACGACGTCTTTCGCAAACATTCTGCGATCCGCCAAGCCGTAGCCAACGCGGATGTCGGGAACATCGTCAGAGGTGATGACGGCGAAGACTCCAGGCACAGCCCGTGCGGCTGAAACGTCGAGTTTCACGATGCGAGCATGGCTGATCTTGGCGTACTTGAACTTCGCGACCAGCTGTCCGGTCAGGGTCATGTCGGCGGTGTAGCGCCCACTGCCAGTTACCTTGTCGGGCCCATCGGCCCGGATGAATTCAGGCAGATCGGTGATCGCCATGTGGTGCCCCTTTGTCGCATGCGTGCCGGTGGACATGATCGCACAATTTCGAGCTAGAACACCGCCCCGCGATCCGCTTTGATTTGGGCTGCCATCGTGCGTGTAATTTCGTCGCGGAACTGCTGCATCGTTTTTGCATACGCTGCGCGATCGAGGGCTGCGAAGCCTGCTGCTTCTTCGATCGCCTGGCTTACGACTTCGTCTGGATCGACGGCTATATCGAGGAATCCGACGTCTATCGCAGCTTCGGCTTCGGTGATCCGGGCAGTGGCAACCGCCCGCTGCAAATGGCGCTTGCTGAGGCGCTCACGGCAGATCGTCATCGCCCAATCGGGCAACACCATGCCGATGGCGACCTCGTTCACACCGATCTTGTACGGGCCACGTGCGCCGACACGAAGGTCGCAGCCGAGTAACAGCAGCGCTCCGGCGGCGAGCGCATGTCCGGTGCATGCAGCGACGACCGGTAGGTCACTGCGGTAGACGTGCCGCACGAGGTCGCCGCCGTCGGCGACCAAATCGACCATCGCACCGAAATCACCAGATCGCATCACGTTGAGATCGAATCCCGCTGAGAACTTGCCTTCACGGCCCGCGATTACTGCGCCCACGACGGACGGGTCCTGTTCGGCTTCGTCGATCGCCGAGATGAGGTCCGCTATCACGGCCTTCGACAACGCGTTTACCTTGCCGTCATCCATTCTGATGAGCGCGACGGTTCCATCAGCAACTCGTTCGGTCGAAATTCCCATCGGCTGTCTCCATCTTCAACGCGCGGTCTCTTCAAGGCGCGGTCTGCGGCCCACGGAGTCTGGCTCCCCACTTAGTCGAAAGCGACTTCGAAGCTGCCCAGTGACCCGTAGTCGAAGCGAAACTCGTCGCCGGGTCGAATATCGATCGGTCTGGTAAACGAGCCAGCCAAGATCGTCTGACCAGCTTCCAACCGCTGCCCGGTCTCGGCGTATCGCTTCGCAAGCCAGACGATACCGAGGGCCGGATGGTCGAGAACGCCAGCAGCGACACCGGTCTCCTCGATTACGCCGTTGCGATATCCCAGCGCTCCAATCCATCGAAGATCGACCTCGTGCGGACCGACCCGCCGTCCTCCCGAGACGATTCCCGCATCGGCGGCGTTGTCGGAAATCGTGTCGAGCACCGTTCGGGTTCGGCCCGATTCTGGGTCCCGTCGGTATGAGCGCGCCGCAATGAGTTCGACGGCGGGTTGCACGAAATCGGTAGCGGCGAGAACATCGTCGACCGTGAGATCCGAACCGGCGAGATCGGTGGCGAGCGTAAACGCGAGTTCGATCTCCAGCTTCGGATCGCAGAATTCGCTCGCACGCAGCTGAGTATCGGACGCAAAAACCATTCGATCCGTGATGAAGCCCGAGTCCGGCGTCGTGATGTTCATCGCAGCCTGCATAGCTCGGGAGGTCAACCCGATCTTGTGCCCGACGATGCGCTCGCCCCGCTCGACTCGAAGCGTGCGCCAGGCAGCTTGAATCGCGTATGCATCATCGATGTCCATCTCGGGGTAGACCTCGGTTGTCTGTCGAACTTGGGTGGCCGACGCCTCCGCTGCATCGAGTACTGCCGCTTCAAGTGCCGCGTTTTCCGCAGACAACGTCATGACGCTTTCCCCATTTTTCCATCGATGATTTCCAAGGCGGCAAGGCTGTGCAGTTCTACAAGAAGTTTCCTCAAGCGGGTAGCACCGAACTGGGCTTCGATCAGGGTGTAGGTGTCTTCGGAATGCGGGGCGATACGTCGGACGAGTCGGACGCCAACCGCTGTGAGCGAGATGAGAGATCGGCGCTGGTCGTGCTCGACCGTTCTTCGCTCGATGAGTTTTCGCTGCTCGAGATTGGCGAGGATTCTCGACACGCTCGGAGCGAGCAGCGAGGTGCGATCGGCGAGTGGGGCGACCTCGAGAGGCCCCTGGCTTGCGGTCAGGGCTCGAAGAATGCGCCACTGTTGTTCGGTCAGATCGTGTTCGGCGAGCATCGGGCGAAAGGCACGCATGGTCGTTTCCCGGGCAGCGAGCAGGGCCATCGGCAACGACTCGTCGAAGGGGCGCATGGGCAAACTATCCATTACTGCGGTGCCGGGGTTCGATAATCGGAGCCGTCTGGGAACTCGTCGGCGATCGTGTTTCGGAGCGTCCCGAGCTCGGGTACGTGGACGTCGACGACGTCGCCGGGCTCGAGCCAGATCGGTGGATCGTGGCGAGCACCAGCGCCTGTAGGCGTTCCCGAAAAGATCACGTCGCCGGGTCGAAGCGTCGTGAAGGTCGACAGGTAGTGCACCTGGTACTCGATCGAATACTTCATCGTGGCAGGCGTGTCGTCCTGTCGAAGTTCGCCATTCACGGTCGTGGTCAGATGTAGCCCCTCGAGATCGCCGACTTCGTCGAGCGTCACTAAGTGTGGGCCGAAGGAGCCGCTCGAATCCCAGTTCTTGCCTTGTGTCACGTTGAACTTCGCGTGGCGTACCCAATCGCGAATAGTGCCTTCGTTCCCTAGGGAGAGACCGGCGATGTGGTCTCGCGCTCGCTCGATTGGAATTCGGCGGCCCGCGGTACCGATCACGACGACGATCTCGCCCTCGTAGTCGAGCTGAGGGCTCTCGGGTGGACGAACAAGCGCGTGTTCGTGTCCCGTGAAGCTGTCGGGAAATCGGACGAACACGGACGGAAACGATGCGTCGCTCGAGTCTGCGTATTCGGCGGATCGACCCCCGTAGTTCACTCCGATGCAGAAGATCTTTCCGGGCCAAGGAAGCAGGCGTTCATAGGTGACGTCATCGAGACCGTGGTCGGGGGGTTGATCGGCGTAGGCGGCGGCTTCAGCGAGTCGTTCCTGGGCGAGAAGGTCGCCTAGATCGCTCACCCCATCGATGCGACGAGCGAGATCGATCACCCCATCCCGGGAGCTGTCGAGCATGCCGAAGCTCGACGCGGCGTTGGTGGAGAAGGAGAGTAGACGCATGTAGGCCTCGTCGAACGATTACAGATTTGGGTTGCACAATTGCTGAGAGCGCAGAATACTACACATGTTAACCAAGTGCTACACATGTTAAACACTGGAGCCTGTCATGCCGCATCTGATCGTCGAATACACGGCCAACGTCGCACTGCATCACGATGTAGACGCGCTTCTCGACGCCCTGCAAGAAAGCGTTCTGGAGATGGCCGTCGCCCCGGTGCCCGGCGTGCGAATTCGTGCCATCCAGCTCGATCGTTATCGCATTGCTGATAACAGTGACACCAACCATGCGTTCATAGCGATGGTCGCCCGGATCGGCCCCGGACGAGACGCGGCCACCAAGACACGAATCATCAACACGCTTCTCGATTCGGCCGAGGCGCAGTTCGCGACCGAGCCCAGCCCACTCATCATCGCCTGGTCGCTCGAAGTGCAGGAGATCGAGGCGGAGTTCCGTGTCAACCGAAATAATGTGGCCACAGCGATGAAGAACGGCGCCGATCAATGAACGCCTCCACCACGTTTGCGGAGAACGTCGTTGCGGGCGACCAGGCCATGCAGCGGTTCTTGGATCAGCCCCTCCCGCACCTCATCGGAGGCGAGGCAGCGATGAGTGTCTCCGGAGAGACCTTCGACAACACGTCGCCGATCGATGGAGAACATCTCGGCGCTGTCGCC
>JBLIMK010000058.1:0-26738 GCA_047638715.1 Verrucomicrobiales bacterium | reverse complement strand
GCGGTCTCAGCCGGAGAGGTAATCATCGATGGCGGCTTTGAGTTTGATGGATCTGAACAGGTGCCATTCGATCAAGCTGGCCTCCGGGAATTTTTGGAGTCACTCGAGACCAAGCCGGACGCCTTCGCAATCACGAGCGTCTTCGCTCCAGTTTCGGATGCCCACGAGTTGCGAGCAGCGGAGATTGTTCGCGAAATCCACGGCGATGCATCGATCTCGCTCAGCAGCTCACTCGGATCCATCGGGTTGCTCGAACGCGAGAACGCATGTGTGCTGAATGCCTCGCTTCTCTCCGTGGCGCGAAGCATTGTCGACGGCCTCAGCGCTGCAATGGAGAGCCTCGGGATCGACGCTGTCGCGTATTTCGCTCAAAACGACGGAACGCTCATGGCCATCGAGCGGGTATTGGAATTCCCGGTGTTAACCATCGGATCTGGTCCTGCGAATTCGATGCGCGGCGCCGCCCACCTGTCAGGTCTGAAGGACGCCATCGTCATCGACGTGGGCGGAACGTCGACCGACATTGGAGTCCTCGCTTCGGGCTTCCCACGTGAATCGGCTGTTCCTGTGGAAATTGGCGGGGTCCGCACAAATTTCAGGATGCCGGATCTGCTTGCCCTGGCTCTCGGAGGCGGCACCGTGGTTGACGACACCGGCGACAGCGTCCGCGTAGGACCAACCAGCGTTGGCCACCGTCTGACAGAAGAGGCACTTTGTTTCGGCGGTTCGACAGCAACCCTGAGTGACGCCGCGAACAAACAAGGCCGCGCTTCCTTTGGAACAACCGAGCCCGACGCACTTTCGGAGGATCTCGCAACCCGAGTACTCGACAAGGTCGATGCCATGTTTGAAGACGGCATCGATCGGATGAAGTTGAGTCAATCAGCCCAGCCGGTCATCGTTGTCGGAGGCGGCAGTGTTTTGGTGCCGACAGCGCTCGAAGGTGTGAGCGAAGTTGTCCGGCCAGACAACTTTGACGTCGCCAATGCAATCGGTGCGGCAATGGCGTCGGTTAGCGCCGAACTGGACCAGCTTTTTACCATCGACGAAAAGGGACGCGACGCGGTGATCGCCGAAGCGAAGGCTGAGGCGATCGGTGCGGCCATCGCACTCGGATCTGATCCGCATGAAACCGAAATCGTGTTTCTTGAGGAACTCACCATGGCCTACATGACCGACAAGATTTTGAGGCTTCGAATCAAGGCCGCTGGCCCGCTCGTGTAGCCGGCTCGGGATAGATAAAAAATGGCCCACTATCGCAATCCTGCGAGAACGACAAAGGGAGAACAACATGAAGTCAGGCAGACATGGAAGGGCGACGAAATGGCTGGCATTGCTATTTGCTTTGACACTCGTCGCGGCGGCTTGTTCATCGGACGCGGATACTGAAACCGCTGATGAAGCAACTACGACCACGGCAGCACCAGCCGATGAACCAGCGGACGAGCCCGCTGACGAAGCCACGACCACGACAGCCGCAGCTGAGCCAGATGAACCAGCTGAGCCTGTCCAGATCGCGTATCTGAGTGCGAGCTCGGCAAACACTTGGCTGCTCGAGTCGAGAAATGCAATGGAAGAGATCGCCGTTGCAAACAACATCGAGATCGTCGAGTTCGACGCACAGTTCGATCCCGCATTGCAGCAAACACAGTTCCAAGATGCGATTTCATCTGGTCAATACGCCGGCATCGTGCTGGTCTCGCTCTCGGGCTCAGGATCGATTCCTGATATCGAAGATGCATTGGCCGCCGGTATCGAGGTTGTTATTCTCAACCAGGTCGTCGGAGACGATCTGACCACCGTTGAGCCGCAGGTCGAAGGTATGGCAGCGGCCGTCTTCGAGCCACCACAGCCTCGCGGTGAACGACTCGGTGAAGTGACCCTCGCTGCATGCGAAGACATCGACCCCTGCAACGTCGTGTACTTCTACGGCATCCGCGGCATTCCCCTCGACGAGGCTGTCCGTCTGGGTTGGGACAACACCGTCGCTGGTTCCACGGTGAACGTGGTCGCTGAAGCAGAGGGTCAATACCTCGGCCCAGACGTTGGCTTGTCCGCAATGCAGGACATCTTGGTCGGCAACAGCGACATTCATGTCGTCGTGGGTGCCGACCAGTCGATGCAGGGTGTAGAACTCGCTCTCGACGACACGGACCTGACCGATGTGAAGATCATCGGGTTCGGTGGAAGCTCCTTCGCCCTCGAAGCAATCGCAGAGGGACGTTGGTGGGGTGGAATCTTCGGAGCGCCATTTACCGAAGGTCAACTCGCCATGGACGCCATGGTCGCGGCTCTCGGCGGCACTGATAGCGGTGGCGTTGATCCAGCGCAATCCGTCCCGAATCGCGGACTCATGCTTCCCGACAACATCGGTGACTTCACCGCTGAGTGGGACGGCTAAAGGTTTGACCTCGGGCGAATCAACCGATTCCCCACAGATCGAGTGCATCGGTGTCACCAAGAGATTTGGTGGCACCGTTGCCCTCGATGATGTGAGTGTGAAAATCGAACGCGGCACGGTGCATGCGATCGTCGGCGAGAACGGCGCGGGCAAGTCGACCCTTGGGAAGGCGATCGCCGGCGTACACACCCCTGACGAAGGAATGATTCGACTCGACGGAAACCCGGTCGAGCTGAAATCACCACATGCCGCGCTCAAGCACTCGATCACCATGGTGGCCCAAGAGCTGTCGCTACTCCCCGGAAGGTCCGTCGTGGAAAACATCTACCTCGGGATCGAAGCCGGTCGAGGACCCTTACTGAGCGCAGCTGAGGATCTGAAACGGTATACCCAACTCGTCGAACAACATGGGCTCCACCTGGATCCTCACGCACGTGTGGGTGGGCTGTCCGTCGCAGAGCAGCAAAAGGCCGAGATCCTCCGTGCGCTCGCTCGAGACGCGCAGATCATCATTATGGATGAGCCCACGGCGAGGCTTTCCTCCGATGAGTCAAAATCATTGGTTGCGACCATTCGCAAGCTCGCCGACCGCGGCGTCACCGTGATCTTTGTCTCGCACTTTCTCGACGAGGTGCTCGAGGTTGCGGACAACATCACGGTCATGCGAAATGGACGCGTCATTCGAACGGGCCCCGCTGCAGGCGAGACGAAGTCGTCTCTCATCGAAGGCATGGTGGGTCGAAGTCTCGATGCGACTTTTCCGAAACGTCGAGCCGTGGCCGAGGATGCGCCAACGGTCCTCGCAGTCGAGAATCTTGGTCGTGCCGGCGCTTTCAACGACGTGTCATTCACTATCCGGGCGGGCGAAATTGTCGTACTGGCCGGACTCGTCGGCTCCGGTCGAAGTGAGGTTGCCCGAGCGGTCTTCGGCGCAGATCGACCAACATCCGGCTCGATGAAACTGAACGGAACAGAACATGCGCCGCGGTCTCCAAGACACGCGATCAAAAACGGCGTTGGGATGATTCCCGAGGCGCGGCGAGATCAAGCGATCTTCATGCAGCGCACCGTCGGCGAGAATATAAGCCTCGCTCATTTGGATGAGTTCACCACTGCCGGAATCGTCCGAACCAGCGACGAGGGCCCGGCCGCCGCCTGGGCAGCATCTGACGTGAACCTCAGCGGAGGGACGACGAGCTCGGTCATGAATGAGCTCTCCGGCGGAAACCAACAGAAATCCATATTTGCTCGATGGCTCATCTCCACGCCAAGGCTTCTGATTGCCGACGAACCCACACGAGGCGTCGACGTTGGAGCAAAACTAGGAATCTACGAACTCATTGTGCGATTGGCAGAGAAAGGACTGGCGATGTTGATCGTCTCGTCAGAGATAGAAGAAGTTCTCGGCATCGCACATCGGATCTTGGTGATGCGCCAGGGCCGTGTCGTCGGCGAGTTGAACGGTGCCACCGCCACTGACAACGACGTGATGGAGATCGCTTTCGGATTGGAAGCTGCATGACCGAAACACTCAACGAGAAACCCACCTCTTGGCTGAAGCGAGCCAAGCTCAGCGACTACGGCATCATTTGGGTCACGCTTCTTTTGTTCATTCTCCTGTGGCAAACCACAGAAAACTTCATGACGACGGCGAACCTTCGCAACGTTCTTGATCAGCAGAGTTTGATATTGATCGCGGGCTCAGCGCTCACCCTCACCCTCATCAGCGGCAACTTCGACATTTCTCTGTCTGCGATTTTCATCAATTCGACGATTGTGACTGCGCTTGTCATGAACGACACCGGTTCGGTGTTGCTCTCGTTGGGCGCCGGAGTGCTGCTCGGGGCCGTGTACGGTCTCGTCAACGGTCTCGTCGTTGCGTGGGTCCGCATCAACTCGTTCATCGCGACGCTGGCGACCTCATTTGTGTTCTATGGCATCGGTTTCCTTCTCAGCGATCGAAGCATCGTTCGAATCGCCGACCGTGACTTTTCAAACATCGCCCGTGGCCGCGACTTTGGAGTGACCAACGCGACGTGGATCGCGGTGGCGGTCGTTGCCATCTTCTGGTTCGTCCTCGACCGCTCACGATTCGGTCGACACCTATTCGCTGCGGGAGGCAATCCCGAAGCGGCGCGGCTGGCAGGGATACGCGTCGAGGGTGTTGTCGCATTGACCTTTGTGCTAACCGGTGCTGCAGCAGGCCTCGCCGGTTCGTTGCTGGCGTCGCGAACACTCTCCGCTCAACCGAGCGACGACTTCTCCTTCGTCTTTGCCGTGCTGACCGCGGTCATTATCGGAGGCACATCGATCGCTGGAGGCGAAGGAGCGGTGTGGCGAACGGTGCTAGGCGCGTTCTTCCTTGCGCTCCTCACCAACGGCTTCAATCTTCATCAAATCGACCCCATCATTCAGCGTCTCATTCAAGGCTCGGTGATTCTTGCCGCGGTAGCCGCTGACAACTGGACCAGAAGCAGGAGGGCTGCATGACTATTACCAAACTGTCGGCTGACGACATCGAATCGCTGTGCGTTGGAGCGACGTTGCTCGGAACAGGTGGGGGAGGTGACCCCTATATTGCGAAGCTCGTCGCCCGACAGGCGCTCGAGAAACATGGCCCCGTCGACGTCATTACCGCCGCCGACCTTCCTCCCGACGCGCGCGTTCTCACGATCGCGATCATCGGAGCTCCGACGGTCATCCTCGAGAAGATTCCGGCAGGTACCGAGTTCGTCACTGCGGTCGAAGCACTGAGTTCGTACCTTGGGGAACCACCGGCTGCCATCATGCCAATCGAGGTCGGTGGACTGAACACACTCCTGCCAATCGCAACAGCTGCAGAGATGGGCCTGCCGGTGCTTAACGCCGATGGCATGCGCCGAGCATTCCCCCAAATCGAGATGACGGTCTTCACGTTGGCCGGAATCCCCGCAGGTCCAATGTCGGTTGCCGACGAGAAGGGCAACCTCTGCGTGTTCGAGACCACCTCGAATCAGATGGCCGAGACGCTCGCACGAACAGCGGTCATTCAGCTCGGTCTCGCCAACGCCATCAGCTGCTACCCAATGACAGCGGGTCAGGTAGCGGAGCACGCCATCGCCGACTCGATGACCTACTGCCGCGACGTCGGGATGATGCTCGAAGCGGTGCAGCGCAACGAGGAAGGTGCCTGGGATCGGTTCCTCGGTGAGACGGGCTCCCATCGATTCTTCGAAGGCAAGGTGGTCGACCTCGATCGACGCACCACGGACGGATTCGCGAGGTCGACGCTCGTGCTCCATGACCTCCATGGCTCAGATCAGGTCATGCGCATCGAGGTGCAGAACGAGAACCTGATCGCCTACGTCGATGATGTACCGACGATCACGACACCGAACCTCATCTGTCTGCTCGACCACGAGACGTATGAACCGCTCACAACCGAGGCAATCGCTTACGGAAACCGATGCCATGTCATCGGAATGCCATGTGCACCCGAGTGGAAGCGCGACGGAGTTCTTGATCTTGTCGGGCCATCGGCCTTTGGATACGACGTCGACTATGTGGAGATGCCATCGTGAGCGAGACACAGCAGCAACGACGAATCGGAATCGACGTCGGCGGTACGAACACCGATGCCGTTCTGATCGATGATGCGGGCGCAGTGCTCGCCTCGATCAAGGTCGCCACCACCGTGGACCCGCTAGACGGGATTCGTGAAGCGCTTCGAGGTGTACTCGACGGCCAGGATGCATCGCTCGTTTCGCGAGCGATGCTCGGCACAACTCACCCGGCCAACGCGATTATTCAACGCAAGGGACTCGACAAGGTTGGGGTGCTTCGGCTCGCTCTTCCGTCATCAACCGCGGTGAACGTTGGCGCCGCATGGCCCCAGGACATCCGTGATGTCGTGCTCGGGCCAACGGCGATCATCGAGGGCGGGCACGAGTACACGGGCGCAGAGATTTCGCCTTTGGATGAGGAAGCCGTTCGACGCCTTGCGAACGAAGCTGTCGCTGCAGGCTGCTCCGCGATCGCGGTGTCTGGAGCATTTAGCCCAGCGTCGCCCGAGCACGA
This sequence comes from Verrucomicrobiales bacterium, assembly GCA_047638715.1. Lineage (GTDB taxonomy): Bacteria > Actinomycetota > Acidimicrobiia > Acidimicrobiales > SHLQ01 > SHLQ01. The sequence goes on along the minus strand of JBLIMK010000058.1, from coordinate 20,281 downwards.
ACTGCGATCAGCCGAGATAATTCAGGAGGAAGTCGGCGATGCGCTCAACATCTCGCTGAGCCATCAGGTTGGGGCTCTCGGGCTACTCGAACGCGAAAACGCGACGATCCTAAATGCGTCGCTGCTCACCGTCTCTCACGCAGTGGTCTTCGGGTTCCAGGCGGCACTCGCAGACAACTCGCTCGACGTACGGGCTTATCTCACACAGAACGACGGCACGTTAATGACGGCCAAACAAGCCCAGAAGAATCCAGTCCTCACGCTGGCATCGGGCCCAACAAATTCCATGCGCGGTGCATGCGCGCTCGCTGGGGTCAACAACGCCATCGTGATTGATGTCGGCGGCACATCTGCCGACGCCGGAATTCTCGTCGATGGCTTTCCGCGTGAGTCCACCGCAGCCGTCGAGGTCGGAGGTGTACGGACGAACTTCCGAATGCCGGACCTCATCTCGATCGGCTTGGGCGGTGGAACGATCGTGCGCAACGACAGCTCCGGACTTCGTATCGGCCCGGACTCCGTTGGTTATGCAGTATCGACCGAAGCCCTGTGCGTCGGTGGAAGCACGCTGACGTTGTCCGACATATCGCTCGCTGCAGGTCGACTCGAAGGTTTCGGCGATCCCACGCTCGTCTCGAGTCTCGATGCCGACCTCGTGGCCGGCTCAACGGGCTGGGTGGACGAGCAGATTTCGATTCTCGCCGATCGCATGAAGTCGAGCAGAGACGCGGTGCCACTACTCGCCGTCGGTGGTGGCGCACATCTCGTACCGGACTCGCTCGACGGAGTCTCAGAAGTTGTACGGCCGCCACACCACGGTGTGGCGAATGCCTATGGAGCCTGCATTTCGGAAGCTTCAGGTTCGATCGACAAGGTGTATAGCTATGACGTCGACGGCCGCGAGGCATGCGTCGACGACGCCCGTGCCGCTGCCGTCGAGCTTGCGATCCAATCTGGTGCCGATCCAGAACAGACCCGGATCACCAGCGTTTCGGAGATCCCTATGACCTACGTCCCCGGTGGCGGTTGTCGTGTCCTTGTCAAAGCCGTTGGGCCGCTTCGGTGAACCTGACCCCACGAACCCGAGAGTGCTGATATGGCTACAACCGCGACATCCAGAGTTGCGACCGATGTCGGTGGAACGTTCACCGATCTCGTGTTGTTCGAAATCGACTCCGAGACCGGAGAGACCCGAATCCGTACGGCGAAGGCGGCGACCACACCGCCTGACTTCGACAAAGGTGTGCTGGAGGTATTTGAGCGGGCCAAGGTTCCGTTCGAAGAAGTTGCCTCCCACGTGCACGGCACGACCGTCGTCATCAACGCAATCACCGAACGTAAGGGGGCCAAGGTCGGCCTCATCACCACCGAAGGGTTTCGAGACACGCTCGAGATCGCCCGCGGCAACCGCCCCGACTTCTTCAACCTCGACTACGAGAAACCTGAACCCTTTGTGCCCCGTTACCTTCGTCAAGAAGTGCCAGGGCGGCTCACATACAAGGGGCAAGAGCGCGAACCGGTCGACGTTTCTGGCCTCGGTCAGATCATCGATGGTTTCCGCGACGACGGCGTTGAGGCGATCGCTGTTTGCCTCCTGCACTCCTGGGCAAACGGAGACCACGAACGGCAGGTGGTGGAAGAAATTCGTCGCCTATGGCCCGAAGTTTCCGTCGTCGCGTCAAACGAGATCACCCGCGAGTGGCGTGAGTACGAACGCACGAGTACCGCTGTTCTCTCCGCCTACGTACAACCAACTGCACAGCGTTATCTCCGCCAGCTGGAATCACAGCTCGCCGAGAAATCGTTGGGTGGACCCACGCTCGTCATGCAGTCGAATTGCGGAGTCGGGTCTGTTGAATCGGTCGCGGCGACGCCAATTGCCATGGTCGAGTCTGGACCAGCGTCTGGTTTCATGGGTGCTGCAGAGCTTGGGACGCTGATTGGCGAGCCCAACGTGCTCGCCCTCGACATCGGCGGCACCACGGCGAAGTGTTCGCTCATTGAAGACGGGCGCGTCCGCGTCATGACCGACTACTGGCTCGAACGCGATCGTTCATCGGCCGGGTATCCAGTCATGGTTCCCGTTGTTGACCTCGTCGAAATCGGCAATGGTGGCGGTTCGATCGCATGGGTCGATGACTTCAAGAAGCTCCATGTGGGTCCGCAATCAGCGGGGGCTAAGCCTGGCCCAGCGTCCTATGGCCAGGGTGGCACCGAGGCGACCACGACCGACGCCAACCTCTGGCTCGGCCGCATCAGTCGTGACGATTTCTGCGGTGGCGAAATTACGCCTGACATGGAGATGACCGAGACAGCGCTCCGCAATGTTGGCGACCGCATGGGAGTCAGCGTCGATGAAGCTGCACGCGGCATCGTGCGCATCGCTAACAACAACATGGTCAACGCACTCAAGCTCATCTCGCTTAACCGCGGCTACGACCCACGGGACTTTGTGCTTCTCGCATTCGGTGGTGGCGGTCCCATGCATGCGATTGCTCTGGCGGTCGAGCTCGGCGTACACAAAGTGGTTATACCTGCAGCTGCTTCGGTGTTCTCGGCGTGGGGAATGATTTCATCCGACCTTCGCCGTGACTACTTCGTCACCGCACTTTTTGATGTTGACGAAGACTCGGCGCTCGGCATTGCCGCAGCATTCAGCGAGACCGAGCAGCGCGGAATTGACGATTTCGCAGGCGAAGGCATCGAGTCCGACACGGTCACGATCGAACGCCTCGGCAACTTTCGGTATCAAGGGCAGGAACACACCGTCGAGGTCATGCTCGACACCGACGACCTCCTTCCGGGAGGCAGCGAAGCACTAGCAGAACGGTTCCGGGCGGTCTATGAAGCCGAATACACCTACCGCCTCGACGTCCCCGTCGAAATGGTTGGACTGCACCTCGTCGCGACGGTGAAGAATGCCGGTCATTCGCCGAAACCCGCTGACCTGGGGCCCGCCGATCCAATCGCGGCGAAGCGTGGGACGCGAACGATCGACTATGCCCTTGAAGGCGTTCACGAGTCCGATGTCTTCGCCGCAGACCTTCTTAGCCCCGGCATTGCATTCGCTGGGCCCGCAGTCGTAGAGGGTGCAGGAACGTCCGTACTCGTTCACCCGGGCTGGAACGCACATGTCGACGCATACCGAAATCTGATTCTTGAACAGCACGCCCCGAAACCGCAGACAATGGAGAAGGAGTAGACATGTCAACAATGGACACACACGATCCCATCACGCTCGAAATCATTCAGAATTCCTTTCAAGCTGCCGCCGATGAGATGTTCGTCGCAATGCAAAAGACCGCGATGAGTTCGATCATCTATGAGGTGCTCGACATGGGCACCGCTGTTCTCGATGAACATGGTGAACTCGCTTCCTCGGGCGCCGGCATTCCTGCTTTCGTGGGAGTTCTCGACAAAACGTGCAAGGTGGTTATCGACACCATTGGGATCGAGCACATCGAAGAAGGCGACGTCTTCTTCACGAACGACCCCTATTGGGGTGCCGTGACGCACCTCAACGACATCGTGGTGACCATGCCGGTCTTCCACGATGGCGAGCTGATTGCGTGGACTGCGAACATTGCTCACAACTCCGACGTTGGGGGCATGGCACCTGGGTCGGCGAGCGGCGAGGCAACCGAGATTTACCAGGAGGGACTGCGACTCCCACCCGTCAAGGCTATTGCCAAGGGCGAAACCGTCCGGTCGGTGATGGACATCATCAAAACGAACTCGCGGCTCCCCGACCTCATCGAGGGCGACCTGTGGGCTGCGATTGCATCGGTGCGAACCGGCGAACGGCGGCTCCGCGAGGTAGCCACACGTTATGGCGTCGACGTTTTCCGTGCCGCGTCTCGAGAGTTCATGGATTACGGCGAGCAGGTCTCGCGTCAGGGTCTAAAAGGGCTTCCCCATGGCACCTTTGAACTGACCGAAGAGATCGATGATGGCCGAGTCCTCAGCGTCTCGATAACCATCAGCGACGACGTATTTCTCGTCGACTTGACGAACAATCCCGAGCAGTCGACGGCACCCACGAACCTGAGCCGCGATGGCGCGATGATCCCCGTCCAGATGATCTTTAAATCCCTGACGGATGCGAGCCTCACCGCCAACAGCGGAACGTTCCGGCCGATTCAGGTGTTGACGACGCCCGGCACGGTGTTTGACCCCGTCGAACCAGCTCCGATGGGTTTCTACTACGACCTGATGCTGCCGCTGTATGACCTCATGTGGCGGTGCATGGCCAAGGAAGTTCCGGAGCTCTTGGGCGCTGGACACTTTGCGTCGGTTTGTGCGACATTGATGGGCGGAACCCATCCCGACACGGGCCGGCCATATTCGATCATTGAACCGCAGATCGGTGGTTGGGGAGCTAGCGGTACTCGTGATGGAAACTCCGCAATGTTCAGCGGTGTTCATGGCGACACGTTCAACTGCCCTGCCGAAATCAACGAAGCCCGCAACGGGCTCTATGTGAACAGGATGGAGCTCAACACCGCGCCCGGTGGCGAAGGTCGTTTCACGGGAGGGCGTGGCATTGTCATGGAGTACGAACTCCGGGCCGATGATGGCCATGCGACGTTGGCGTTTACCAGGTCGAAGTTTCCCCCATGGGCGGCCGATGGCGGCGTCGATGGGTCGCCCAACTATGCCGAGATCATCCAGGCCGAAGACGGTTCGTCAACCCGATATTCTTTTGCGTCGGGCGTGCCGACAAACCCCGGCGATGTCATTCGCATCGTCACGGGCATCGGTGGTGGCGTCGGCGATCCAAAAGACCGCGATCGAAAGCTGGTCGAGCGAGACATCCGAAACGGTCTGATCGACCCCGAACGCGCTGCTGCTGTCTACGGCGTCTGACGGAAGGAACACAATGATCCGCACGTATCTCGAATTGGAGGTGCGGCCTGGCGCAGCTGCAGGTCTGGCCGATTTCTTCGAACGCCAGAACATCCTGAACACCTCGGTAGCGCAAGAAGGTTGCAGGTCTGCCCAGTTGACGATCTCGAGCGACGGCGAGGTCGCCGTGGTAACCGCCGAGTGGGACGATGCGGAGGCCTACGACCGCTGGGTGTCGAGAGCGGATCGTGAAGATGACGCCGGCGAACTGAGCTCGTTTCTGAAACGACCGATCAGCGCAGAGACCGTGGGCAGGATCTTCAGTGTCCTGCTCGATGGCACGAGCTGACGATCGTGGACAACGAACACTCACTTCCGTTCGCTGATTCACACAACGATCTACTCCTTGGGTGCCAACATCGCCGCGAACGTGGGGTGGCCGACCCATTTGGCGACGACTGGCTTCCCGGCTTACGCGCTGGTGGAGTCGTCTTTCAGGTGCTTCCGATCTTCACGGAGGAACAGTTCATTGGCGAGGGAGCCCTGCGTCGAACGCTCGAGATCATCAGCCTCGCTCGGGAGATTGCCGCGCTTCACCATTCAGACGTCGCGATCGTCGAAACACCCGAAGACATCGACAGCGCTATCAACAGCGGACGTATTGCGTTGTTGCTCGCCATCGAGGGAGCCGAGCCGATCGGTGCATCGTTGTCGATGTTCGAGACCCTGTGGCGCCTCGGTATCCGGATGACCTCGCTCACCTGGAACCGCCGCACCCTGCTGGCCGATGGGGTTGGGGAGGCTGACACCAACGGGCGGTTGACGACGTTCGGGATCGAGGCAGTGGCCGAAATGGAACGACTCGGGATGGTCGTCGACATCAGTCATCTATCGATGCCGGGTGTCCAGCACCTCAGCGAAATCGCAGTGAGTCCGTTTGTGGCATCACATTCCTCTTGCCGCGCCCTCGTCGATCATCCCAGGAACCTCACGAACGATCAGATCGAAGCGGTTGCGCAATCGGGTGGGTTCATCGCCGCCAATGCATTCGGGGCCTTCGTCAATACTGCTAGGCCGACCATCGGCGACTATGTCGATCACCTCGAGCACATCTCGTCGATAGCCGGGATTGAAAACGTCGCGATCGGCGCGGACTTCATCGAAGATCTTATTCGCCAGGTCGATCCGATCCTGGGCCGCAAACTCCTCGTCGATCCGTCCGATTTGTCGTTCATCGACGAGTTCAAGGCCCCCGAGCATTATCGGCATCTCGTCGACCCTCTCATCGAGCGCTTCGGGCTCGAGAAGGCCCGCTCGGTCGCGTCCGGCAACATGATCGATTTCTTTCGCGCCGCATTGCCGTCTTCGCAGCCATAACCGACTCCGAATCTTTTCTTGGTAGGCCGCCCGGGACTCGAACCCGGCACCTTGGGATTAAAAGTCGCGAGTCTGCCGTATCGGAGTGTACCAACAAGTACCGTTTCGCCCGGAAACAAAGGGCTTTCCGTCCGGCCAGTACTGGACCGTGTTGCCTTGTAGTGGCACGTTTCGCGGCAAATTCGCGGCATCGCGGTCACAGTTGGTGCATTTTGAGTTTCGTTGTTGCTACTCGATTGTCAGGGTCACGGCTTGTGCAACAGCTACGCATCGTTGGGAGCGTTCGACGGCCTTCCTTGCGACTCCGGCAGCGATGCCGTCCGGTTCGTACTCGGCCTTCGTCTTGAGCGGCAGGAGTCGGCGTAGTTCCTTCTCAACGGCAGAACCGTCCGTCCCGGCCTGCTTCAGCAGCGTTAGTACCTGATCGTGATCCTCGCCGGCAGCCCGCTTCCCGAGTCGAGCGCCGCACACGGCGTCGGCAGCGTTGATCGCTGCGTGAATCGCCAAACTTGTCGCTGCGACATAACGCTGCGAATCGAACTCGTTCGAAGCAGCTTCCCCATACTCCTGAGCCTTGTTCGCGTACGCCCGAACCTGCGTTTTCGCTACTGGTCTCGTCCGCATTGGCTTAGCCACGGACCCGCTCCCGCAAATCGTTGAGGGTCGCACCGTGGACCACGATCCCGTCGCGGGCGATATCTCGCCACAGCGAGCTCGCGCTGGCCAGCTTCTCGCTTGCCTCAGTCCGATCGACTTCGATGACCTCGACTGGGTTACCGGTGAACGCGCGGACGCGCTCGCGCCACTGCTCGACCCCGCCGCTCCAATTGTCGTCGTCATCGCCGATATCGTCGGGCCGCACTAGCACGGCGTCGATGTCGCTGTGCTTGTCGGCTTCGCGTCGAGCGAATGATCCGAAGATGATCACACTCACGGGTGGAAGCGGTAGCTCGCGTGCTGAGGTGCCCATTCGCTCGAGCGCAATGTCACGTGCGCGAGCAAGCTCGATCAGGACTTGTGCGGCCACGTTCTCGCGGTTGAGTCGGAACAGCGATGACGGAGGGACCTCGTGGCGCTCGACGAGACCGAGCTCGACGAGACCGGGTAGCACCCGCGATGCCTGGGCCGGGCTCACGCTGGCCAGTCGAGCGACCGTGCGGAGGTTGAGTTCCCCCGTGGTCTCGGCGAGCACGGCGAGTACCCGGCCTTGCGTTCCGGGGATTACGGCTTGGACGGGTTGCACGAAGTCCATGTCAAGAGCGTAGCAAACACACGACAAATATGAAACAACTGTTGCACATTTGACTTGTATAGGTGGCTTGTCGAAGATGAACGCTTGGCAGCCATGCGTACATTTCGTTCGCCGTGAGCCAGCGCCTGCCCTCGGCTCAGCGATACGATCGAGCGCTTGTCGACGAAACTCCGGTGGATAACTCTTTGGCATGGTGACCTTCCTTCAGGTCAGGGCATCACCATTCCAGCAAACCGAGTCAACAAAACCGGAGCAACATCACCGTGGCCACCGAAACGGGTCAACTCCACCAAACGGCCTAGTTGTCTTCACTATTTGGACCGTCTGAATGCCACTCGTAGGTGGCGTCCCATGAGTAGTCGCCGAGCCGGTCGTAGTGGGTGACGGTCAAGGAATTCCCGTTAAGGGTGACTTCAAATCTTGCTTCCTCAAACGGCCCGTACGTCCACTTCGATTTTGGACCGTTGTTGCACGCTACGTCAGCTTGTTCGAAGAACTTCGGACCAACTGTGGCGACGTTGCCTACCCAAGTGACGTGGTTCAGAGTTCCCCAGCACTCCTCTGTGCGAAGAGAAATGGTATCGATTTCGTCGGTCACGAACATAAACTCGATAATCGATTCGACATCGACGAGATCCGGATAATCCTCGCTCCCGGATTGGAAACTCCACAATCCGTAAAGGCTTTCTCGAAACGTTTGAGTAGGGCTCTCGATTGCATTGGTTGGCTCGTCGTCGACGGTGATGTTGGTGCAGCGGCTGGAGCCAAGCTCACATATGCGGTAGGTGCCAGGCTCCGTCTGCTCTGGGATCTGCAGCGTGACGGGGCTCTCCAAACCGATGTCCTCGGTGGAGAGGTCTTCGCCGAGCGGTACGAACCGAGGGGTCCCGTTGATTTCTCGTGCTTGGAGCGCGGCAACTACCGGTTCCCATCCGTCCGCTCCGGCTAGCTCAAAGCTGAACCAGCCCCCCATGATGTCGTTGGATGAGGTGATGGTCACCAGCGAACCTGGGTTACTCGTGTCCATGTCAGCGGTGAGACCCGACGATGGCTCTACCACCAACGGTGTTGTCGGAGCATCTGTCGTCGTCGGTGCTGCAGTAGTAGTCGGATCATCCACTTGTTGTTCCTCGTTGGGTGCGCCGGCGGTGGTTATCTCGGTTGGCCGGAGGCTCGTGAACCACAGCCCTCCGAGTAGGGCGACTGCGACGAGCGCCAGTCCAGACCTGTAGGTGACGGCTTGCACTTTTGCTCGGCGGTCTGATTCACCGACGATGAGCGAAACGTCGGGGGTGGTCAGTCCTGCTTCGATCTCTTGTGCAGACTGCGCGAATTCTGTTTCATTTACGTTCATCGTTGGTGTCTCCTGCGAGTTGCGCCTTGAGGTTCTTCCTGGCGTGGTTTAGAGACGCGGCTGCAGTTCCTTCGGCAACACCTAGTTGTGACGCGACCTCGGCTTGGCTCATGTCCTCGACATATCGGAGGGCGAGTGCCTCCCGTTGACGAGTTGGAAGCTGTTTGACGGCTGCCCAAAGATCCATATCAATTTCGGGGTCGCTGCTCACGTCTGTCGCACGGTCATGCGCTTTTCGTACCTTGCGGTGTCGCACACGGAAACTACGTTTTGCGTTGTTGATGGCAACCTTGGTGACCCAACCGGTGGCGGATTCAAACTCTCGTACTCGCTCCCATTTCTCGTATGCAGAAACGAAAGCATCGTTTACTGCATCCTCGGCACGAGCGCGATCAGCCCCGGTTGCGAGAAGGACCGAAGAGAGAACTCTGCGATAGTGCTCGCCGTACCACGTACTGAAGTCGTCGTAGGTGCTCATCAGTAGTCCAAGGGATTAGAGAGGGAGATTCGTTTAGCCGTGCAGAGAAAAGTTTCTGAAGCGTTCCAATCGGAAAACTCGGACGCCGGGCAAGGATCCCACCTCATGACCGACGGCCGAGCCGCCGAAGACAAGCGCCGCGCGGATGGGCTAAGAAGTCCGTTCTTCTCACGTACGGTCTGGCACAGGGTGGCGTTTGGAGTCAGGTGCTGTGTCATTCGGGCCCGTTCAGCCGACGGCAGCGGACGATGGTCGGCATCAACTGACCTCGCTATCCAACGAGAGCTTAGATCCCGAGAGTGGGCGAGTGCCTGGGTCAGGCGCCCTGCACGTGACCTGCAAACTCCTCGAACACAACCTCGTTGCCACTCGCTGTCGATCGCACGATCGATCGAAACGACTTCACAGCGTCCTCGACCTTTCCTTTGTTCCGCAGGCTCCCCTTCAACTCCTCAACGCGGAGGCAGCTGCCGAATGGGAGTAGAGCGGCTACGACCGGTTTCCATAGAGAGCGCCCTGTATCTGGGCCGATGTCTGGCCCGAAACTCAAAGTGAAGCGATCCTTGACCGGTCGGCTGAGCACGATCTCGATGCAGGCAGCAATAGATGCCAGGACTAGGAACTGTGAGCCGCGCTGACGAAACACTGCCAATGTTTCCTTCTCATCCTCGGCGAGTTCGTCTTGTGCGTCGCGCTGCACGAGATCGACCTTCGCCTGTTGGATCGCTTGGAGCAGCGTATAGGTGAAGGTCACGTGTGTTGCGGTGGTGGAATCAGAGAAATACTTGGAGTAGATCTCGTCGCTCTCCCAGATCGTGCGGAGGTTGTGATACCCCATGCCTGGGTCGCCGTGGAAAGCAGCCAAACACTGTGCGACCGTGTCTGATGAAATGGCACCCTTCGGACGTCTCGCTCGATCCTGTTCGCCGCCTCTTCGTGTGCCGAAGTAGATGGCGTCTGGAATCGCCGAGAACTGACGACGAAGCCGCTCCTGATGCCGATCTGTGCTTCTGAAGTCGGAGGGTTTGATCGGATTCTGGCTGTTGTTGTATCGAATGATCTCATCGATGATGCCATCGTCGCTGGTTCGAATAAAGCGAGCTAATACCGCTGCTTCTGAAAGCCCAGCAGATTTCGATCGACTCAGTGCCCCTGTCGTCTGGGCACCGTTGACAATCGCGATTCCCGTGAGGTTCAACAGACTCTTGGCGCCGAGCTCGGCTGGAGTCTTGTAGTCGTGGACCAGCGCTGTGATGCCATTGTTGTAGGCCCAAAATCGGGCTGGTTTGTCGCGCGCTGTTTCCTCAATATTGTGGTTGATGTTCTTGGCCGTCTTTCGGCTTGGCATGTAGCCGCGAACGTTGGCAGAGAACAGCTTGTCCCCGTACGTGTCGACCAAATCCGTTAGCCAGCTGGCTGGGACGGACACGCAGACAGCGGTCCAGTCGTCCCCGACTTCTTCGAACCAACCGTCAACCTCCACCTCGAGTGGGTCAGCGACGAGGATCGGATTCTGAATGGATGCGTACCAATCGTCGAGGGCCGAACGGCCGACCTCCAGCCCTGTCACCGTGAGGTCTGCGTCTGCGTATGTCGTGTCAATCAAGGCACGAGCAGTGGCTGCAGCGCGGTCGAGCTCTTCTTTCACGTTTGGGGACTCTGGGAGATTGTGCGAGTACCACAGCTCGATGCCCGTAAGTTCACCTTCGCGGATCGCCTGGTCCAGCTCTTTGGCGGCCGCTTGGAGGCTCTCATTCATTCGATCAAAATCGAGGCCGAAGATCCAAGACGCAGCAGTGTTTAGGTCCGAAGCCTTGTTGGCGGGTGCTGACTCCTTTTCCTTGGAACTAAGGAACCCCTGAGCGATGACGGCGATACCGGTGTCATGGTCTATGTAGATGGCGTCGCAGTTGCGGTCTTCGGGGCCATCCGTCAGGCACGAACTTGCAGAGGTCTCAATGTCGTCAATTGCGAACCGCATCTCCAACGCGAAGAGAAGTAGCGCGTTGTCGCCGAACTGAGTGATCAAGGATTCACGAGTGTGGAATGCCTCAAGCGCTGCAGAGATCGGGATCGTCATGATCCCCACGTTACTCACGGTCCAAGGACTGCTGTCGGTGACTGGCTCGGTTGCAAAGCCCGGCTCCCGTGGATAGGCCTCTACTTGTTCGCTTCTCCTCCAACCGCAGCGTTGGCGAAGGTGGCGGCGGCTTCGGCTTGCATGCCGGGGAGGCTGTGTTCGCTCGTCCAGATCGATGGTGCGGCGGCTGGTCGGTGTTTTCAGGTCGTCTTCGATGAGTTCGTATTCGACGGACACGATCTGTTGGTTCACGCGTAGCCGGCGTGTATCGAGGTCGAGGTTGCTCCAGCGCAGGCCGAGTAGTTCGCCTCGCCGCATGCCGGTGTTCGCTGAGAGGTAGAACAGCGAGTACATCTCGTGACCTTGCAGGTCGGTGAGGAAGTCACGTAGCTGTTCGGCTGACCAGACGCTCATCTTGCGGCCGCTCGATCCAATCGAGGGCGGGTCTGCGATGTCGGCAACGTTGCGGATGACCGTGCCCTTGCGGGTGGCGTCAGATAGAGCGGATTGGATGGTGGCGTGCACGTTGCGCACGGACTTGGCCGACAGCCCTCCGCCAGCGCCGTTGCGGCGTCCGTCGGTCAATAGCTTCACGTAGAGCTCGTCGAGGTCTTCGGGTTGGAGCTTCTGTAGTGGGATGTGTCCGATGTAGGGGGTGATGTGCAGTCGGATGTTGGCCTCGTAGGCGGCAGCGGTTGATGCCTTGACCCTGGTTCGCTTGGACGGTAGCCATCGTTCGGTCATGTAGTCGGCGAGCGTGATCTTGTCGGGAGAGCGGTAGTCGCCGTCATGCATCCGCTTGACCAGATCGGCAAGCACCTTCTCGGCGCTTTTGCGAGTTTCACCGGCTGAGTGCCATCGGTGACGTGGCTTGCCGGTTCCGGGGTCGATGCCTTCGTACAGCACGGCGTAGTAGCGGTTGCCCTTCTTGGCGATGTGACCCCTCATGACCAACCACCCTCGCACCAGACGGTGACACCTTCTGTCAGATCATTCCGGCTCGTCCGTAGCGCCGGTCCGGTATTGGGGTTGGGTGACAAAGTCGTCGTCGTAGGTGTTTTCGGCGACGAAGCCTTTGATCCCGACTTGGCGCAGGTGATCGAAGAACGAGCCGATCTCATCGGCTGCCCGGTCGAGGTCGTCCGCGTGTTCGTCGAGAACGGCGAGCAGGAGGTCTTTGCGCCGTTGTTTGTAGCTCCACTGTTTGCTGATGCTTTTGGCGCCGGTGATCTTCTCGACGGTTTCCTCGGCTGGGGTGGGGTCTTCGATGCCGACTTGGCGGAGCCGTTCGTACACCGGTTCGAGTTGGTCTTGTCGGCCGAGTAGCAGGATGTAGAGGTCGTCGAGTGTTCGTCCGATGTCCTGGATGTTGCGGTGGTCGCCGGGCGGCGGTAGCAGGAACCACAGAATCGGCAAGTCGAGGGCCATGGCGTAGACGGCCAGTTCTTGGACGTCGAACTCGCGGCGCCGGTCGCCGTCCCACGCCCGTTCGAGCGCGGAGATGGTGGCTTGTGTGGGTCGGGTACCGACCAGGAATTCGAGCCGTTTGGTGAGGTCTTCTTGCGTCCAACCTCGAAGCTCTCGCGCTGCGCGCAAATTGTATGAGACGACTTGGTTGAGATCGAGTCCCTGGGGTGGTTGTGGCTGTTCGTTCTTTTTGGGGCGTCGAGGCACACACCAACCGTACATGGCTTGGGAGCATTGTTCATATTGTTCACAAGCATACATCCTGATACCGTTCAGAACGAGTGTTAACACTGCATGGAGACATTGTGTATGAGTTTGGTTCCTGATCTCTTGACGATCGAAGAAGCTGCTCGGGTCCTGCGCATTGGGCGGACCAAGGCGTACGCAATGGGTCAGGAGTGGCGCGTCACCGACGGGCAGTCGGGGATCAAGGTCTCCGAGTTTGGCGGTCAGCTTCGGGTTCCGCGGGTGTGGATCGAGGAACAGCTCGGGGCGCCGCTTCGCTCAATCCCACAACGACCCGGACACGGAAAGCCGAAGACCGGCGCAGACGATTCGCCGCCAGCCGAGCCAACGCCTGCCGAGCCAACGCCTGAAGCCAAGGCACCGGATCTCGAACTCCTCCCGGGAACATCACCGATAAGGCCCACGCCTACTGCAGCGAAACCATCACGAACACGGCGACGCACCAAGGCTCGCAAGAACGCCGACCAACTCACACTCCCATTCGACTGAGACCCGCATGCGCGAATTCACCACCTCACAACCACCTACCCCAAATGAGACAGACGAGTGCACAGTCTGTGCTGTGAGATGGTCGACCCTTGCCGGGAGGTGGCCTCGGTGACGGCGCGTGTGACCACGCTGAAAGGGCCCGGCGCTGGCGAATATTACGTCAAGGCCTTGCCGTCCTATTACCTCAACACGGGCGAACCGAAGGGCATCTGGCATGGTCGCGGCGCCGCGGAGCTTGGCCTCGATGGTGAGGTCGTCGACGGTGAGTTCCTCAAGCTCATGGCCGGAAACCACCCCCGCATGCGGGGCGACGTGCTGCTCGGACGCGTGTACGGGGAGGACTCGGTGCGCGGCTTCGACATCACTGCTTCGGCGCCGAAGTCGGTGTCGACCATGTTCGCCATCGGCGACGACAGCACCCGAAGTGAAGTACTGGAGGCGCATGACACTGCGGTGGCGACGATGCTCGAATGGGTCGAAACCCACGCGCACACCCGCTACCGGATCGGCGGCCAAGTCGCCGTCGTCGATGCCGAGGGGATTGTGGCGGCGACGTTCCGCCAGCACACGTCGCGTTCGCTCGACCCGCAACTCCACACTCACGTGGTGATCGCCAATCGGGTCCGTTCTGATGACGGCCGTTGGCTCGCACTCGACGCCCGTGCCATGAAGCTCGACCAGCGAACCCTGTCGGGCGTTTACCATCTGACGCTGCGCTCGGAGCTGACGGCCAGGCTTGGGGTTGATTGGCAGCCTGTGGTGAACGGCATCGCCGAAATCGGAAGCATCCCCGATGTTGTGCTCGAGGAGTTCTCGACCCGCACCGCTGGAGTCCAACGCCGTATCGATGAGAAGATCGACCGGTTCATCGACAACCTCGAACGGGACCCGACACCACGTGAACGGTGGCGTCTCGAACGCGAAGCCGTCGTCGATAGCCGCCCACCCAAATCCAAAGACGTCGACTCGACCAGCCTGCATGCCGGCTGGCGCCGACAAGTCGAGAACCTTGGGCTGCAACCCCACCAAGTCATCGACCAGGCCGTTGAGTGGGTCTCGCCGAAACCGATCGACAACGACATCTACCGCGCCGCGTGCACTCAGGCCATTGAGGTGCTGTCGGAGAATCAATCGACGTGGCGGCCGGCAGAACTCACCCGAGAGATCGCAGCCGCACTCCCAACCGACATCGGTATCGACGCCTCGGCGATGGTCGAGCTGCTTGACGCCATGACCGCCCACACCATGGAACAACACTGTGTCGATATCTCCCGTCCGGCCGGCGACGGCGTCCGGTTGCGTCGCGATGGGCGTCCGGTCACCGAATCCGTCATTGACCGGGCGTTGACGACCCCGGAGATCCTTGCCCAAGAACAACGACTGCTCGCCTGGGCCGAACGCCGCATGGCCCATGACCCCACCGAAGCACCCGAAGCCGGCCACCGATCACCAGTCGAGCTGACCGGCCCCCAAGCCGAAGCCGCAGCCAGCATCGCTGGCGATGCCGATCTTGTGCTTGTGGTCGGCCCCGCCGGCACCGGAAAGACCACCGCCCTGACTCCCGCAGTCGCGCAACTCCAAGCCTTGGGACGTGCCGTGTTCGGTGTCGCCCCATCAGCGGCAGCCGCCGACGTACTCTCGACCGAGACCGGTGTCGCGGCGGACACGATCGACAAACTCCTCTACGAACACAGCCTCAAGCGGCCGCCCGACCACCGCTACAACCTCCCCACCGGAGCAACCGTCATCGTCGATGAAGCAGGCATGGCCCCCACCAACAAACTCGACCAGCTCTGCGCCCTCGCCGACAACCAAGGATGGCGAGTCGCACTGGTGGGTGACCCGATGCAGTTCTCCGCCGTAGGCCGCGGCGGAATGTTCGAGCACCTCATCGACACCCACGGCGCGATCGAACTTGACCAAGTCCACCGCTTCTCCAACGAGTGGGAACGACACGCCAGCCTTCGCCTTCGACGAGGTGACCCCGCCATCGCCGACATCTATGACCTGCAAGGCCGCCTCCATGGAGGCACTACCACCCGCATGGAACACCAAGCCCTCGACGCCTGGAAGACCGCGCGTGCCAACAACGAGACTGTGCTTCTCCTAGCGCCTGGTAACGACACCGTCACACGGCTCAATCAACAAGCTCAACAGCGCCGTATCGCTGCCGGCGAGATCGACGCCAACAGTCGTAGCGTCAACACTGGCGGCTGTCGGTTGCATGTTGGCGATGAGGTCGTGACCCGCCGCAACCACCGGCTACTCCACACCAACCAAGGCCTCCCGATACGCAACCGCGACCAATGGACCATCAACACCGTGCACCGCGACGGGGCGCTCACCGTCAACGGCCAAAGCGGCACCGTGAAACTCCCCGCTGACTATGTCGCCGAACACGTCCAACTTGGGTACGCCCAAACCAGCCACGCTGCCCAGGGCCGAACCGTCGACCGATCAATCCTTCTGCTCGACGGATCCACCGACAGCCGAGGCATCTATGTCCCCATGACCCGGGGACGGCACCACAACGACGCGTACATCGTCACTAACGGCGAGACCACTGCAACCGAGGTCTTCACCAACTCCATTGCCAACAACTGGATCGACCGACCCGCCGTCGCCCGCCAAACCGAACTCGATACACCTTCACCCGACATCGACATGGGACACCGTCCCGGCACCCTCCCCGGCCATCAACTACGGCAACTGTTCGATCAACGAGCGGCACTCACCGAAACACTCACCCAACTCGACCACGACCTCAAACACCTCAGCAACGACTACAACCGGACGCTCCAACAACGCAAACAACCAGACGCACAAGCAACAAAGCTCACTGCCGAACTGAGCACAGCACGCCAGGTGTTGGCTGACCATGACCGACCCCTTCGCCGGCGAGGCCACGAAACCGATATCGCCAAGGCGAGACGCATCGTCGAACAACACCCAGGCCACATCGAAAGCGCCCGAGCAGAGCACGCTCAGCTGACCGAACGGCTCAGCGACCTCGACCGCAAACTCACCGGCGCCGAGAAGCTCGACGAACGCCGACCCCAACTCGGAACGCAGCTCGACGACATAGACCGCCGGCTCCTCGACGACCGACGCAACCGAAGCAGAGGCGCAGCAATCGAACAACCCAGCAACGTCATCGACACGATCGGTGCCCGACCAGCGAACGCAAAGACCCGACAGGCCTGGGATATCGCAGCCGGAACCCTCAACCAACACCAAACGGCATACGGCGATGCCATGGGGACAGGCAAACACGAACCCACAGGGATCAGTCACAGCAGCGGCCTGCTATCGACCGCTGTTGCGGTGCTCCGAAAGGCCATCCAACACGAGCACCACATCGCCAACAAACACGAAGGCCCAGCCCTCACCCGAGGCCGCTAAACACAAGAAACGCACGCGAGGCGGCCAGGTCCACCCTCCGGGCGGACCAAACCAATCATGCGCAACGAATGTGGGCGTCAAGGGTCGGCTCCGGGACTCCGCTCACGCTCCGTGTCCTCACCTCCACCCTCCGGCCGGCCCCTTGACCCCGCACACAGTTCAGTCTTAGCTACGTGCGATTAATCCGCGAGTCGTCGAGGACGTCTTACGGCGAGTTGGGCTTCCCGGCGAACTTCGTGAGCGTGATTAATCCAGATTATGCGTGCTAACGTGAAGTAATGGATTCACCCGACGTTCGAAACGGCCAATCCCGCTTTCCTCGCTGGCTACTTGGACTGGTCGTGATCGGCACGATCGCTTTTGGATTCTTTAGTTTCAAGGAGGATCAGGGCGCACTTTTCGTAGGAGTGCTTACTGTCGGAGTTACTGCATACGGCATTTCGCGGCAACAAGAGAACGACAGGCAAGCGCGCCAAGATGAAGAGCGTCGCGAACGGGAAGCCCGAAGAGACGAGGAGAGACGCACTAACAAGATCGATGCCTATGCGGCAATCCTCAACACCTGGTTCGATGCACTTCTTGGCAGCACGAAACAGAAAGAAGCAGCAATGAAACGGCTGCAAAGTGACTCGCTCGAGCAGCTCAAGAAGATCATTCCGTGGGCATCTGATGGCGTAATCCGGTCCTTCTCACGACTCCGAACAGCTCAGTCGACCGGCGATAACCCATTGGCTGCATTCGGTGAGCTTTTGCTTGCCATCCGCAAAGATCTCGGACATGAGAATGACGGAGTCACCGACTATGAACTCGCAACCCTCTACGTAATTGACCTAACCAAGGACAAGTGGGATGAGTTAACTTCGTCGTCCGAGATCACGGCGGCGGAGGGATGACTACCACTCGTGTGAAGTTCCGGGGTACCACCAACTGTTCGGGAGACACTGAACATGTTCACGACTGAAATGTACGAAGAACCGGGCAGTAGATTTACCGACCGTGTCGAATTCGTCGTCGGAATCTTCGGCGACGAAGAGGCCGTGCCATCCACGCGTGCCCTGATTGACGGCTCGCCATTCAGCCTGAGCTCATTTGAGACCAGTGAAGGTCGCGGAGCTGAGGGTCTTGCAGTAGGTGCTGCACTCAATCTCTTGATGGACGGAGGTGCTATCTATGGCGGCGGTCAAGCTGCGTACATGGCATGGCGTTGGCTTCGTGAGAAGTTCGGGGAGAAGGTCATGCTGTCGCATGGCGCTGCACGAAAACTCATCGAGTTCGACATACTTCGAAAGAACCCTGAGCTGACCGAATCAGATCTAGTACTGATCTTTTTCGCCGAGACGAGCGACTCAGTATCCGAGTTGAACCACACCGGTCTCGACATGTTTAGTGCAGTATTGTGTACGAGGACGAATACCCAAAGCTGGAGCTATCTCGTCTCTTCCATGGGCAAGGTCCTCCATGATGGAGCGGCAGGACCTTTACCGAAGTCCAACCTCTATTCCGTCGAAGGCGTTGAGGTCGATTGGGACTTAGAGGATCCTGAGTCTCGCGAGCTCGGTGATGACTAGTCGTTCTGATTCCCGAAGTTCGGAACATGAAGCCAACATGCTGGTCGAATCGGAGCTTAGGGAGCTGATTGAGTCAGCTCGGTCGCATCCTCTCAGTGATACTCCGAGTCGAATCTTGGTTCAGCTCCACATGTGGCGAGTCGCACACTTGTTAGACGGCATGATGTCAGCGGATGCTTCCGGGCTGTCGGAGCTGGTCGCCTTGTCTTTCCGACCTGGGGTCGAGACTGGGATCTATGGGCTGTACTACCTCACGCATCCAGAGGAGTCGGAACGATTCTTTGTTGGTGGGGACAAAGAACTACAGCGCATCTTCAAGAATCACGAAATCGATATTCCGTTCTACGGCGAAGGTGACAAGGGTCCGGTCACATGGGATCAAGCCTTCTTAGCGGCACGAGAAGCGCTTGAACGCCCCCATGTCCCTCTCTACCTTGATGATTTGAAGATGTACTACAGCGCGTTCTCGTCTCAGCACCTGCATGGCGGGCTGGGTGCTGTGGCAAGGTACGCAACCATCGACGGCGATGCGCCTGCTCCAAATCACCGACCTGAGCCGATCCTGCCGTCTGCTGTATCGATCGAGCTTGTAGGTCTCATCCTTGGTGATCTATCGGAACAGTATGTGAAACATGAATAATTCATATTATGACTGCTGACTCTCTAGAGGCTCTTTCAGCCCGATGGGTTGCCTCAAAGAACACGTCCAGGCCGTCGCCCAACACCGTCGCCGCACGCAACTACGACCTCGCAGCGATCGCCAAGCTCCTTGACCCTGAAGGTCTCGCCGAGCTAACAACAACGGATCTAACCGTGCAATCTCTCGAGACCGCCATCGGCGACTATGCCTCCAGTCACGCAGCCAGCTCAACCAGCCGGGTCATGTCCACGTGGAAACAGTTCTGCCTCTGGCTTGTGCGAGAACATCGCCTCGCGTCGAACCCGTTGGATCACATCGACGGACCCGCCAGAACCCCATGGGTACCAAAGCCTCTTCAACCAGCCGACCTCGCAGCCGTCGCCCAAACATCAAGCCAGCCTCCCGCAACAGCCAGAAACCCCTGGCCCGAACGAGACGAAGCACTCTTCGCTCTACTCATCGCCGCCGGCGTCAGAATCTCCGAAGCCATCAACCTACAAATCGGTGACTGCTACCTCGACGACGACCCGCCCCGACTCCGGATCACCGGCAAAGACAACAAAACACGAGTGGTACCAATCCCACCCGAAGCCGTAACCCGGCTGCACACCTACCTCGAATCACGAGACATCCGAACACCACGACAACCAGAAAACGAACTACTCCTACGATCCGACGGTCGGCCAATGACGAGATCGTCAGTAGACCACCTCATCCGAGGGTGGTTCAGGCAAGCGGGCCGCACTCCCCCAAAGGGAGCCCTCGCCCACAGTTTCCGACACACCTACGCCACCCTGCTCATAGACAACGGTGCGTCACTCCCCGAGATCCAACAGCTCCTCGGGCACGCCGACCTGGCCACCACCCAGGCATACCTCGGCGTCACCGCCAAAGGCCTCCAAGAAGCAGCCCTCTCAAACCCCGCCCGCAAACTCCTGTAGTCATGTTCTCGATCTGTGCCACCAAGAAACTCGCTGATCATCTCAAAATCGATCTCGACGCCGACTGTTCAGAGCCGACGTGGGAATGTCAACCAATTTTGGCCCCGGCGTGCTAGCGAATTTTGGCCCCACCTGAGTCATG
>JBLIMK010000057.1:0-26769 GCA_047638715.1 Verrucomicrobiales bacterium | reverse complement strand
TTTCTGCCGACACCGAAGTTCGCTGTCGATCTCCGACTCGGCAAGGAGGCAGCCAACGAGCTTCTCTTTTACAGTGCTCGCGTGATCCCGGCAGTCCTGGCGGACAGCGGCTTTATCTTTACGCACCCAACTATCGATCAAGCATTCGAGGCGCTCCTATGACCACGACAGGACTCATCGACATGGACGCTCGACGCACGACAGCGTCTCGTCGAATCAAGGCATCACCTGAGGCGATCTTCGCCATCCTCACCGACCTGAGCAAACATCGGCTCATCGACGGATCGGACACGGTGCAATCGGCCAAAGCCGACGGCGAAAAGCTCACGATGGGGTCGAAGTTTGCGGTGAGCATGAAGCTGAAGCTGCTCCCCTATCGCGTCACCAACACGGTGGTCGAGTACGAGGAGAATCGCCTCATTGCCTGGCAGCACTTCGGAAAGCACCGGTGGCGTTACGAGCTCGAGCCAATCGATGAAGGCACGCTCGTCACCGAGACGTTCGATTGGTCGACATCGGCCGCTCCGCAAGTCATGACGGCAGCTGGATATCCAAAGCGTCACCTAGGCAACATCGAACGAACCCTCGAACGGCTGGCTCAGGTCGTCGAGGACTCGAAATAGAACTACCCGGTCGTCTCGGTAACCGGGCAACGCCCCGGCCCAACGATCGAGCTGGCCGAGGTCGAACCGGACGTCACTCGAGGAGTGGACGAATCTCGCCGTCACTCCCCCGGCCGGCCGCGGCCTCGACCGCGAAGTGGTCAGCCTTCTCGTTCCCCTCGTCGCCGGAATGCCCCTTTACCCAACGGAATGTCACGTCACTAACTTTGTAGGCAGCAACGAGTGGCTTCCAGAGATCCTGATTCGCGACCTCCTTCTTCTGGCTGTTCTTCCAGCCCCGGCGCTCCCACCCCATCCACCAGCGGTCTTTGAAACAGTTCACGACGTAGGTGCTGTCGCTCACGATCTCGAGCGCGCCGTCGAGTTCGGTCACCGCATGCAGAACGGCTTGTAGTTCCATGCGCTGATTCGTCGAGGGGTCTTCGGCGCCCGATGCCCACACGTCGCCGAGAATCACCCAGCCCCAACCTCCCGGCCCAGGATTGCCTTGACATGCGCCGTCGGTATAGACGGAGCGTCGAGGACCGGTCGAGGGCGTTGGGGGAGCGTCGATCTCTGCAAGTGCCGATTCGAACGGGTCCGTATCAAAGAGGCTCATCGGCTTCAAGCATGCCCGTTAGGGACGACTTTCACGGAGAGAAACATCGGCAAAACTTTCCTTGCACCCGACTTGCTTGAGAGACTGCTCGCATATGCATGAGAACTTCTCCCAGCAACTTCACGATATCGATCCAGACGAGACGAGGGAATGGCTGGAATCGCTCGACGCTGTCGCGTCGAGCGCAGGGAAACAACGGGCACGATTCCTGATGTCCAAGCTCCTAGGCCGCGCCCAAGAGACCCAGATCGGAACCCCACCGAGCGTCTGGACGCCCTATGTCAACACCATCCCAACGGACAGCCAACCGTTCTTCCCCGGAGACGAACACATCGAACGACGCATCCGCGCGTTCATTCGTTGGAACGCCGCCGCAATGGTTGTCCGAGCAAACAAGAAAGCTGACGGCATCGGAGGGCACCTCAGCTCGTTCGCGAGCTCAGCCTCGCTCTATGACGTCGGGTTCAACCATTTTTGGCGTGGCAAGGACGATGGCCTGCCCGGCGATCACATCTACATGCAGGGCCACGCAGCTCCAGGTATCTACGCCCGCGCGTTTCTTGAAGGACGCATCGGAGAGGACACGCTCGACAACTTCCGGATGGAAATCGGAGGCAACGGGCTTTCGTCCTATCCGCATCCGCGCCTCATGCCCGAATTCTGGGAATTCCCGACGGTGTCGATGGGTCTAGGCCCAATCAATTCGATCTACCACGCCCGCTTCGCGCGCTACCTCACGCAACGTCGAATCGACGACGCATCCGAGGGAAAGATCTGGGCCTTCCTCGGCGACGGCGAGACCGACGAACCCGAAACCCTCGGCGCGATCTCTCTGGCAGGACGTTCTGGACTCGGCAACTTGATTTGGGTCGTCAACTGCAACCTGCAACGGCTCGATGGCCCGGTCCGTGGCAATTCAAAGATCATCCAAGAGCTGGAGGGAAACTTCCGTGGCGCCGGCTGGAACGTCATCAAGGTCGTCTGGGGATCGAAGTGGGACGAGCTGTTGGCCCGCGACGTTGATGGCGTCTTGTTGAACAAGATGAACACGACGGTCGATGGTGAGTTCCAAAGGTTGGCCGTCGAAGACGGGGCATACGCCCGTGAACATTTCTTCGGCCCAGACCCTCGACTCAGAAAGCTGGTCGAGCATCTGTCCGACGAGGAGCTACGAAACCTGCCCCGCGGCGGACACGACTACCTGAAGTTGCACGCCGCGTACAAAGCTGCCGTCGAAGAAACGGAACGGCCGAGCGTGATCTTGGCCAAGACGATCAAGGGTTGGACGCTCGGACAGGGCTTCGAAGCTCGCAACAGCACACATCAGCTCAAGAAGATGAACAAGGACCAGCTGCTCGAGATGCGATCTCGCCTTCATCTCGAAGATGAAATCCCCGAGTCCTCCCTCGATGACGACGTCCCTCCGTATTACAAGCCCGCTCCAGACTCCGAAGAAATGCAATACCTGCTGCAGCGCCGCAGCCAGCTCGGAGGCAACCTTCCAAAACGCGTTGTGCGCACTCGCCGGCCACTCGTCCTCCCATCGGAATCGATATTCGACGATCTCGACAAGGGCTCCGGTGGTAGAGAGGTGTCGACGACAATGGCGTTCACCGCGACCCTCCGCACGCTCATGCGCGATCAAGACTTCGGCCCAAGAGTCGTCCCGATCATTCCCGATGAGGCGAGAACTTTCGGCATGGACTCGATGTTCCGAGAGTTCGAGATCTACGCCCCACATGGTCAGCTTTACGAGCCCGTCGATCACGAGCTTCTGCTCTCGTACTCCGAAGGCACCGACGGCCAAATCCTCGAAGAGGGAATCACCGAGGCCGGAGCGCTCTCGAGCTGGATCGCAGCCGCCACGAGTTATGCGAACTACGGCGTCCCCATGGTGCCGTTCTTCACGTTCTATTCAATGTTCGGCTTCCAGCGGGTAGGCGACCTGATCTGGTCGGCCGCCGATTCACGAGCTCGCGGATTTCTCATGGGAGCGACCGCTGGCCGCACAACACTCATGGGCGAGGGCCTCCAGCACCAAGATGGCCATAGTCATCTGTTGGCCTCCACCGTGCCATCGTGTGAGGCGTACGACCCGGCCTACGCCTATGAACTCGGAACGATCATCAAGGAAGGCCTACGTCGCATGTACGGCGAGGGCCCCGACGGCGGCGAAGACGTCTTCTACTACCTCACGATCTACAACGAGAACTACGAAATGCCAGCTCGTCCCGATCACGTCTCCGACGAAGACATCTTGTCGGGCTTGTACCAGTGGGGCGACGCACCAGAACGCAGCAACCGCGCTGCCATCTTGTTCTCTGGGTCATCCCAGGGAGCGGCCCGCGAAGCTCAAGCCGAACTCGCCGAACACTTCGACGTCGGTGCAGAACTTTGGTCGGCAACGAGCTACAAGAAGCTTCGCGAGAACGCACTGGCAATCGAACGAGCGAACCGTCTTCGAGTAGACGAGGTCGCCCTCACCCCTGACGTGGCGATCAAGCTCGCAAACGTGGGTGGACCGATCGTGGCGGTGTCAGACTTCATGAAGGCGGTTCCAGATCAGATCGCTCGATGGGTTCCCGGCCGATATGTCGCTCTCGGCACCGACGGATTCGGACGCTCCGACACCAGAGAGGCGTTGCGCTCATTTTTTGAGATCGACACGGTCAACATCGTCGTGGCGACACTGTCGGCCTTGGCCGACGAAGGTCGAATAGATCGAAGCGTCGTCATTGGGGCCATCGAGCGGTACGGCCTAGATCCCAATGCACCAGATCCGGCGCACGCCCACTAGCCTCAGCTGCCCTCGGCCTGTGCAGGACAGAAAATGACGGAACCAACGCTCGTGCCGCCTCCTGTGGCCACGGGTGCACTCAAAGACTCCCCGCTCGCGACGTTAGAGACGTCGGGTCGCTTCGATCCGAAGAAGGCGCGATGGCTGGTAATTCTCGTTCCTTGGCTGTGGTATCTGGTTCGCGGCATCCATCCGTACCTTGATTACATAGCAATCGGGCTTCCGGTAGCGATTGGCGCTGCAGCTGTCATTGCTGTTCATCTCACCATCGCTCGGCGCTCGGCGCTCTGGGCGGGCACCCTGGCGTCACTGATTCTGCTCTTCGTGACGTCGGTGATCCTTCCGACCCGGCCGATCGATCGACCTGAGCCGATCAATTCGTTTCGCATTGCGTCGATCAACCTGGGTGGCGTCTGGTACAGCGACAACGATGTGGGGTATCTCGATACTCGCAAGTCACCGAACATTATCATTGGGAGTGAATTGGCCCAATCGCATGACAACGAACTTCGCGAACGGTTCGAGCACGCCGTCAGCGACGTCATCCAGCTCGAACGGACGCAGGCAAACCGCGCGGGGCTTGGCCCCCAGACGGACGACTATCGAAAATTCGGATTTCCGAGCATTGGGGTTTACTCCGACCTTCCTCTGAGCCGACTGGCGGATCCCATCGCGGACGAGATCACCGGAGGATTACCCGGAATACGGGCGTCGGTTTCGACGGCCGACGGTGAGGTCATCTTGTACGCGCTGCACATCCCTCGACCCGGTAGCGGCGACGGCGTATACGAACTGCCAATCATCGACCAATCACGAATGATCGACGCGATCGCTGATGCCATCGCAGCCGAGACCCTTCCCGTCATCCTCGTCGGCGACCTCAATATCGTCGACCGGAGCGAGTCATATCGAGATCTGACCGATGTACTCGTCGACGGAATGCGAGAGGAGCGGTGGGCTCGACCGACACGAACTCACGAGTTTTTGTACTCACTAATGATGGCCCGAATCGACCACGTCCTTGTTTCAGAAGCCTTGTGCATTACCGATGCGAGCGCCGAACGCCTACTGTTTGCCGACCATACGCCGATCTATGCCGATATAGGCGCTTGTGAACCCAGTTCGACACAGTGAGCGAACTATCATGGGCCGACCAGGAAGGGTCTCTCGATGATGTATGAAGCCGATGCCGGCGCGAAGGAAACGCCCGGTCTCGAGGAATACCTTGCTGCGATCAACCAGAGGAAGTGGCTGGTCGTCGTCTGCACGGTATTGGGCATTGTTGTTGCGTCCCTTTTCATCGTGAATCGCAGCCCGAGTTACACCGCGGTCTCAAAAGTTGTGGTGAACGCCACGACGGTCGGAAGCTTGGAAGGACGGCAGGAGAAGCCTGTCCCCGAACGCGAGCGCAATATCATCGCTTCAGAAGCGGTCGCCGGGGCTGTCACAGAGGAACTCGGGCTGAGCATCACCACGTCACTCATCCTACGCGAGCTCGAGGTCGACTTCGTCGATAAGAGCGACACACTCGAGCTCAGTTATACCCAGGAAGATCCGTCGATGGCCCAGGACATCGTCAACAGCTTCGCTAGAGCGTATGTGGCGAAAAGAATTGGCGAAGCCGACACCCTCAATGCAACGCGGACGGCCGAATACCAATTGTCGATCGCCGGAATCGAAGCAGAGCTCGTAGATAACGAGACGTCTCTCAACGCGCTGGAGGCAGAACGGGCTCGGCTGCAAAGAGCCGGCGAAATTGTCAGCAACGTGCAGGAACAGATCAACTTCCTAAGAAATACGGCGAACGAACTCCGACGCACACGCAACACTTTCCTCGCTGATATCGCCCAAATCGAACTCTCCCAAAAGACGAGGGTCGAACCGGCAGAAGTCTTGCGCTTCTCCGTCCTGCCGCAATCCCCGAATGGCTTCTCAGACAACATCTTGCGAGCACTCGGCCTGATCACGGGCGTCGGAGCTGGCATCGGCCTGGCATTCCTGTTCCACCGGCTCGACAGGACGGCGCGAGAGTCTTCCGACGTCGAACTCGCTCTTCGAACCACGGTACTCGCCTCGATTCCGCCATTCGGCTTTGGCCACAGAGGCGGGTCGTCAGCTGTGGTCATGCTCTCGGGAGGACGGTCAGCGAGAACCCAACAGGCGAGGGAATCGTTCAGACGCTTACGCTCGTCATTGCAGTTCCTTGGCACCACCCGGGACGCAAAAACGTTCATGATCACGAGCGCGCGACCCGCCGAAGGCAAGTCGACCATGGCAGCAAACCTCGCCGTCGCGCTGGCCCAGGGTGGCGTTCGCGTGTGCATCGTCAACGCAGATCTTCGGCGACCAACGCTCGAACGAATTCTCGGCGTGCCGAATCAACGTGGGATCGCCGAGTGGCTCGCAGATCCAACGGTCACCGACATCATGCTGCCCGTGGCTGGTTGCCCAGGTCTCGTACTCGTACCAGCCGGCACTCCTCCGCCGAACCCGGGCGAGCTGCTGGCAACCGGTCGAATCGCAGAACTGCTCGATGAGCTTGCGGAGCAGTTCGACATATTGATCGTCGATGCGCCGCCGGCATTGAGTGCGGCCGACGCATCCGCAATCGCACCGTCGGTCGATGGCACCCTCATCGTCGTCGATGCCAGTCGAACCGACACCGATGCGCTCCTCAAGGTGCGTTCCGAGATCAATCGGGCCGGCGGAAATGTCGTCGGAGCGATCCTCAATCGCGACAGGAGTGACATCGGTCTCCGGATGCGCAAAGACCACTACTCGTACGAGAAGGTCTCCGCCTCCCGCTCCACACAGTGACCATGACCTCCGTTCCAACTCCGACCGCGTTCCTGCGCCGTCCAGGAAACGTCGAACGGATCGTTGTCGTCCTCATTTTGTTCATCTACTCGTTCTCGCTCCCGATGGACTGGTTCTTATCGAGAGGCGACGGCGTAGTTCAGGGCGGCCCGATCACCCAACTCACGTTCCTAACCTTTTTCGGCGTCGCACTTTTGGGACTCAATGGCAATTGGCATATTGCACTCGCAGCAGCTGGGCGTGAACCGCTCATGCCTATGCTCCTCGGCTTCGCGCTCGTGACATCGCTTTGGTCGACCTTGCCCGGAACCACGTTCAGTACCGTCGCGGTGTTGTGTTTTACCTATGTGATCGCCATATATATGGCTGTTCGGTTCAGCCTTGAAGAAGTCCTCTACCTGGCCGGCATCGCACTTGCTTTGGGAATTCTCCTCAACTTCACATTCATCTTCGTCTTTCCCGACGCCGGGGTGAGGGTCACTGCCGGCGACGACGTCGCCACTTGGACCGGCGTCTTCAAATCGAAGAACAGTTTGGGCCGAATCGCAACGATAAGTGCGCTCGTGTTCGCCATGAACGCTCGAATCCGACACAGCTGGATCGTTTGGCCATCCTTCGCGATTCTGGCGGCTTTGCAAGTACTCGGCAGTGCCTCCGCGACGTCGCTCGCCGCGATCGTCGGAATAGCTGCCCTCTGGTTCGGCTTTCTTGGCTTCCGAGCCCGCAAGACCCTCTATGGGGCATCCCTGGTGATGATGATCACGGTCTTCACGACGATCACGGTGGTGGCGGCGACAAATCTCGCTGGCGTAACCGCCCTCGTGGGACGAGAGGCAACGCTCACTGGTCGATTGCCACTTTGGCAAGACAGCATCCGCTACGGAATCTCCGAACGTTTCTGGTCCGGCCATGGCTGGGCGGCATTCTGGACCGGAGGTGGCGCAGATTTCGAGGTGATCCTTCGAGCAAGATTCGTTGCGCCGCACGCCCACAACGCTTTCATCGACGCGTGGCTGCAAGGCGGCCCACTCCCAGCGATCGCACTCGCGCTGATCTATGCCCGGGGGCTCTTCTGGGCGGCACGCAACATCCGAGCGAATCCGACTGCAGTCGGCATGTTTCCAGCGCTTGTAATCTCTCTCGGCGTAATCTTCTCCCTGACCGAGTCGGGGTACGTGAGTCGAACGAGCTTGTTCATCCTATTCATCATCGGGTTGACCCATGCTGGGGGAAACAAGGGTGTACAGCGCCCGTTCCGCACGCCGGACAACAAGACAACAGAGCTCGTGCTCGCGGATTCTGTCTGAATGATGGGGTCGAGTCGATTTCGTTCCAGTCCAGCAAAACGCGTCGCGCGTCGGCTTCCATTCGGCCTCATCGAGCTTGCGTTGTTCCGTCACGAAGCTGCATGGCTCAGATTCGGCGTCAAACGTCCTGGGCAACAGGACCCCAGCGTCATCCTCTTCACCCTGCACAAGGTCGCATCGACGTTCACCCATGAACTTCTCGGCTACGTGAATACTGAGCTGCTCGGCCTCCGCCGGATGGACTGGGACAAGTACATCCACAACAAATTCCCGACGGATACGACGACCTGGATGAGCGAGCACGTCGACCAACTCTTCCACGACAGCGGATATATGTACGGACCGTTTCGCGCTTCGCTGCCGGTTTCCGATCTCGGCCGCTATCGAGTTCTGATGATTTTGCGCGACCCTCGCGACATCCTCACGAGTGCTTATTTCTCCGAAGCCTTCAGTCATGCCCCTCCGCTTCTGCCAGAACGGCTCGCCGAGTTGGAAGAGCGCCGAATTCGCGTCCAGGCAATGTCAATCGACGAGTTCGTGACCGAGAAGGCTGACGAACTCCTTGGATCTCTCGACGACTACCGGAGACTTGCCGATACGTACGGCGTGCGACCGCTCACATACACCCAGATGATGTCGGACTGGGATGGTTTCATGGACGGGGTACAGGACGCTCTCGGCGTCCGAATTTCCCAGTATCATCGCGACGTTCTCAAAACGAAGGGACGAATCGGAGAGGAGCTCGGCGACAATGCGAACGAGCATCTCCGGAGAGGAACGCCCGGAGACCATGTCGACAAGCTGCAGCCCGACACCGTCCGTCACCTCACAACCGTCTTCGCCAGCCACCTCGAATGGCTCGGCGAAGAGCCCGCCTGATGATCCGGCTCGACGACGTCGGACGCTACCCTGTTGCTCGGCGCTGAGCGCAGCCTAGAACGAGACGAAATGGGATATTGGTGAATCGACTCAGAGCAACCACTCGGGCCATTGTAGGACGTTGGACAACCCTTGTTATCGGTCGCCGACTGAGCGTTCTACGGTCAGCGAGCCCGGCTGGCGATCGCCTCGCAACGGCCCTGCAGCGTGCACTGGATGGCCCTTCCTCGATCGAGCAACGAGCGTGGTTCGATCGCATCGAGAGCCTTCGTTCGCGGCTCGAGTCAGACACATCGATGGTCTCTATCACCGACTACGGCGCAGGAAGCTCCCATGATGACCGTACTGCTGAGCAGATGCGCGATGGTGTCATCATCCACAAGTCGATGACCGACGTTTGTCGTGCCAGCAAGCCCTCCTTCTGGGCCGCGATTCTGTTCGAAATCGTCCGCGAATACCCACCCAACTCAGGTCTCGAGATGGGCACTTGCCTCGGGATTTCCGCCGCCTACCAGGGAAGCGCCATGGAGATGAACGGGACTGGATCACTCGTTACGCTCGAAGGAGCAAGCTCGCTCGCGACCGCGTCGACCGAACACTTGCGACAGCTAGATCTCGGTGACCGCGTCACTGTCGTGCCCGGTCGATTCGGCGACACACTTCCATCGACGATGGTTGCGCACTCACCGCTCGACTATGCATTCATCGACGGCCATCACGACGAGCACGCGACGATCGCCTACTTCGAACAGCTTCTGCCGCACCTCGCGGAACGAGCAGTACTCGTGTTCGACGACATTTCGTGGACCGAGGGGATGCGGCGAGCATGGCAGTCGATCGCCGAGCACGAAGCGGTTCGCCTCGCTGTGGATTTGGGCGCCCTGGGGGTTTGCATTCTCGATCCGGGACTGCCTGAACGTGCCAATGTGAAAGTCTCCTTCCGAGGACTCTGAAGACCCCATGCAGCGAGTGAACCATTCAACGGTTTCGATGCTCACCCGCGAGCTCAACAGCTATCGGGTCGCGTTCTTCGAGCAGACTCGCGACACGCTTGCGACTGATGGCATCGACTTCCGGTTGTATATCGGCGGCGCGACATCGGCTGATCGCTCCAAGGATGACCCTGCCGGCCTCGATTGGGCCGTGATGCTCCCGACGCGCCAGATAACCGTTCGACGACGAGACTTCTGGTGGCAACCAGCAATTCGTCTCGCACGCGAATCGGACCTGATCATCACCGAGCAGGCGAGCAAGCAGCTGACGAACGTGCCACTAGCTGTCCTTCAGCGAGCCGGGTGGATCAAGCACTGCCTCTGGGGCCATGGCCGAAACTTTCAGCGCTCGATAGAGGGTGGTAGCGGTGAAGGACTCAAGCGGTGGTTCACACGATCCGCTCACTGGTTCTTCTCTTACACAGCGCTAAGCACAGAGGCACTCATCGAGCTCGGTTTCCCGAACGAGCGAATCACCACCTTCCGCAACTCGACAGACGTTGAGGATGTGCGTGCCTGCAGAGCGACGATCGGTAGCGACGACCTCGATCAGGTACGCCGAGAGCTAGGTGTTGGTGACGGTGCGGTCGTTGGTTACCTCGGTTCGCTGAACGCTCCAAAACGAATCGATTTCCTTCTCGAATCGCTCGATGCCCTTCGCGCCGAACTTCCCCACGTCGAGGTCATCGTCATCGGGAGTGGAGCGGGCGAATCACTCCTCCGCGACTATGCCCGAACTCGGCCATGGTTGCATTACGTCGGAGCAATGTATGGGAAAGAGCGAGTGCGTCTCGCCGCGTGTTGCGACCTTCTGCTGATGCCTGGACTGGTCGGCCTGAATATCGTCGACGGATTTGCCCTAGGTCTCCCGACCGTTACGACCGCTATCGACTACCACTCACCAGAGATCGCTTATCTCGAACACGACGACAACGGCTGGGTTTGCCCAGTCAATATCAACGCCGAGGCCTACGCACACGAGGTTTCGAAGATTCTGACGGACTCGGAGCATCTGCAGAGACTGCAGACAGGTGCGCAGCGAGCCGGAGATGAGCTTGGGACGCAGCAGATGGTGGAACGCTTCACGACCGGTATCAAACAGGCACTCGACGCACCACGACGGAGCCGATACCGCCGCCGGGCGTCGTCCCGCGGTTGATAACGTCTAGTCGTGCCGCTCTACTCCGTCTGCATCGCGACATATCAACGTCCAACAGGACTCCTCCACCTCCTTGCGAGCATCGAGGAGCAGGTGCTCGATCCGGAAACCGACGTCGAGATCATCGTCGTCGACAACGACCCCGGAACGGCCGAAGAGCTGGTCTCGCAATTCGCGGCGACCTCGAGGTTTGCGGTTCGATACATGACCCAGCCAGAGCCCAACATCAGCCTCACTCGCAATGTTGCGGTGCATGCCGCTGCTGGCGAGTTCATTTGGTTTGTCGATGACGACGAGGTCGCAGCACCGGACTGCCTCCAGCGACTGGCCTCGGCGCTCGACGAATTCGACGCCGATGGCGTCTTCGGGCCAGTGATTCCGAGCTTCGAGAACGACCTTCCTGAGTGGATCCGAACATCGCACGCGTTCAACCGACCGATCGGCATAACGGGACGGGTGTCCGAGGGCTACCGAACGAGCAACACGCTCGTCCGGACAAGGACGCTCGAGCAGGTCGATGGTCCATTCGATCCGGGCTACGGCGCTACGGGAGGCTCCGATTCGTTTCTGTTTCGCACCCTTGCCAAGGCTGGCCACTCGTTCATCGACTCAGGAGACGCCTTTGTCACGGAGAGTATTCCGGCGAGTCGGGCGACGTGGTCCTGGATGCGGGGACGCGTTAGACGACAGGGGCAGAACTACGCCCGCCAGACCGTCTCGCTCAGCAAGGGAGCCTTCTCTCGCCCAGTGGTCGCGATGCTCGCAAAGGCATTCATCCTGATCCCTGCGTCAGCGATGATGAGTCTGATCCACCTGCGAGATCGTTCGCGCCGGAGTCGCTGGATTCTGCGTTTGTGGTCAAACGTCGGCAAGTTCGAAGGCGTGGCTGGCATGGTGAGTATTCGCCAACCGTGATCGCCCGGAGCTAGCGCAGCACCGACCGATAGATCGATTCGAGTCGACCGAGCGCCACCTCCGGCGAGTACCGCTCTTCGTAACGTGCGCGAGCCGCGCTCGATGCGAGCTCGAGCCAGGCGTTATCTGCCGTCGTCGAAAGGGCCTCATCCCATTCGCCATTCGCTACTACGAACTGTCCCGCTCCACCGATGATCTCCTTTAACGGCGGATGATCAGATGAGAGAACGGGGAGTCCCGCAGCAAGCGCTTCGAGGATCACGAGCGGTTGCCCTTCGAACCAACGCGAGGGAAAGAGCAGGGCGCGGCACGAACGCATGAGTTCGGCCACCTCGTCGGGCGTTTTTCGGCCCACTACATCAACCGATGGTCCAGCGCATTCCTCGACTCTGACGCGCTCGGGTCCATCGCCAACGACCATCAACTTCAAACCATCTGGCCCTCGCTTATTCCACGATTCGACCAATTCGAGGAAGCCCTTCTCGGGCGAAAGCCGACCGATAGCGAGGACCGTCTCGCTGTCCGACGCTGGTTGCAGACGTGGACCCAAATCTGGAACGAAGTTGTCGTGGCGAACGATTTGGCTCCGGCCGACACCCGACTGTTCCGCGAGATCCGCGGCGAAATCTGACAGTACGAGGAAAAGATCGACCGACCGGTCGACCAGTCGAAACTTGCGGTTCACACCGGTTGCGATACCGATGGCGACCGACGCCGGCGCGGAGTCTCGGTAGCAGCGTCGTAGTACCCCCTTCCATGGGAGCCGGCCAACACAGTCTGTGCAGGGAGCGTCGTCCCGGTACAAGTAGGCGTTCAGGCAGTTGCGCCGATAGTTATGCAATGTGGCGACAACGGGGGCGTGGCTATGAGCAGCTGCAACCGATGACGGAGAGCCGGTGAACCATGTGTTGTGGACGTGCACGATATCGACGGGAGCAGCTTCCAAGACCTCAGCCACGTGTCGCCCCGACGTGCGATTCCAGTTGGCGAGGGCGAGGTTGCGAGCCTGCTCCGTTGGCTTCTCAGGATTTCTAAAGGTAATGGGTTCTACCGTGTGCCCATTTTTCATGAGCAGCTCTCGCTCGCGCTGAACTACGAGGTCTTCTCCCCCAGGCTCGAGGTACGTCGTGTGAATCTGGACGACTCTCATCGGATGAAGTCGCGATTTCCGACGATGGGCTCGCACGTGCGCTGATCCATTCGACCGGCCATCTCAGAGCCCATTGAGATAATCGATCAACGGCTGGGGTGAGATCCTCGACCTAATCTGGTTGAGCTGGCCGAGGAGTTCCTCGGCGTCATCATCCTCGATCGTTCCCTCGGCGTTGATTGGCACACCATTTCCCGTTGCATCGTTGACGAACGCTTCGATGCCTGCGTCGAAGATCAGGTTGTTTCGAATATCGACGGCACCATCGACGCTACGCAGTTCGGTGTCGATCTTGATTCCGTAGTGCTCCACATTCCAGATCACATTGGCCGTGACGGTCGCTGGCGAACTCACCCGAATACCAATTCCGTCCTTCCACTGATTCCTGGTCGTGACGTTCCAGATCGCGTTGTTCTCGACGATCACATTGGCGTCATACGATCTCGTGCCTCGGCCAATCGACACCGCTGCGCCCGAATGTACGTCGATATCGTGCACAAGATTGTCGCGAACCACGACATCGAACACCGACGCCTTGATTTCGATCGCCTCAGCGCTGGTGTTACTGATCTCGTTGCCGATGACTCGGATGTTGGAAACGTCGTCGAACGTTCCATCTGCGAGCCTGCCCCCGGTTCCGAGGTAGATCCCCTCACCGAGGTCAGCGAATTCGAGTACGCCGTTGTTCCCTTCTCGCTGCCCCGTCAGGTCGACTCGATTGCCTTCGATCGTGACGTCTGTGGATCGACCCAGAACATGGATTCCCTCCTGGCCAATGTCGAACACCGAGTTGTACTGGATGGAGATTCGGGTTGAAGCGAGAACACGAATGCCCCAGAGCGACTTCGTGACCGCAAGACCCTCGACGACGATGTCGCTGCTGTTCTCGACGAGCACTCCTGCAAATCTCTCGTACATCCCGCTTGTCAGGGTGACCCCTCGCTCCGGCGCGCGAATGGTCAGCTGCTGCTTTCCATCGATCACGATCCGGTCGTAGGTGCCTGGAAGGATATTGATCGTGTCGCCCGGCAGAGCAAGCGAAATGGCATAACTGGGCGATGCCAATGGGTCGGCGGGCGTCCAGCCCCCTTCCTCGCGGTCGATGCCGCTGACGGATACGTAGAGGTCCGATGTCCGAACCGGCACAGCTTCAACAACCGTCTGCGGCGGTGCGGTCGTGGGTTGATCCGTGGGCGGAGTTTCATCCGGCACTACCGATGGCGAGGTCGTCGGCACAGTTTGAATCGGGGTGCCGGTGTCGAGGAGCTGGTCGGGTGCGGGCGAACCTCGCCCGGACAATCCGATCAAGACGAGTAGGACGGCTATTGCAACCACGCCGAGACCGGTCAGGATTGCGGTTGCATCAGGGCGCATTCCATTGAGGTTACCCGTCACTCCATGACGTCCTCAGTCGGCGAACTCCTTCATTGCGTGGTCTGCGCGTTATCGGGCTGCTGCCATTGCATCTGCCTGACTCGTGTATACGCCGAAGTCCTTAAATCTCATGTAGGAAACGGAGTCGGGATGCCACACCGAGCCCGATCCGCCCCAGTATTGCTGAAAAATGAGCGAGTCTGCGCCTTGGTTCTCGCCGGAGCCCATCCAGTTGACTCGCGGGATGTGTAGGCGAGGCTGCAGCGAGCCGCCGTCCGTCATGGTCCAAGCCTTGAACCAACCGTTGTCACCATCGACACGGTGGCCAAGCACTACCGTTGTCCACTTGCCGACTTCGAGATCCCAGATACGAGGATCGCCGACGCCCTCGTGGGTACCGTTGTTGAGCCCGCTGAACGGCTTCGAGCCGAAACCGTTGAGGAAGTAGTAGTCCTCGCCGTACCCCGAAGCGATGCTCTTCCCGTCGATCTTCTGTCCATAGATATAAGCGCCGAGCGAGAGTCCTTCGCGCTGTTCGGAGTTGGAGCCGTCCGACTTTCGTGTGCCTCGGATCATCAGTCGCCCGGAGAAGGCCTCAGGCGAGTGACTTCCGCCGGTGCTGGCCCCGGGAGTCCCTCGCATCAGACCAGGCATCTTGATCCCTGTGCCCCAGACGGGGCGGCCTTCACTGCCGTTGCCGTCGCCGGCATCGAAACCAGGCTCGAGGTAGAAGCGGTAGACGAGATA
Source organism: Verrucomicrobiales bacterium (assembly GCA_047638715.1). GTDB lineage: Bacteria > Actinomycetota > Acidimicrobiia > Acidimicrobiales > SHLQ01 > SHLQ01. The sequence continues at coordinate 11,411 of JBLIMK010000057.1, read as the reverse complement.
CTGCTCGTTCGAAACAGGGATGGATACATTCCACTGTTTGCGCGAATTGTCACCAATATTGGAACGGGTTCGCAGATAGTCGCCATTCGGATCGCTCACGATCGCATAGTCGTCCCAATTTGAGTCGCTCGCGTACCGGAGGTTGGGAAACTGTGTTTCGAGAGCGGATTCGACCGTCGCTCGTGATGACCCAAAGCTGACGGTCTTCATTCCATCGATCGGTACATCGAGAAGCACCTTTCCAGCCACAGCCGGAGGGGACGTCGTGGTCGTTGCGGCCGTCGATGCGTTCGAAGGTGGTGTTGTGGTGGCGATCTCAGCTACGGGAGGCGATGTGGTGGTCGGTGCCTTTGTAGTTGACGATTTGGCCGATGCTTTTGCCACGACCGGCGCTGTCGTCGTCGCCGCCTTCGCTGGTGAGGGCTTTGCCGATGACCCCGATGTTGATGCGGTTGTTGTGGACGAATCCGTCGCTGACAGCAATGAGTTCGTGACGGCGGCTTCGGCCACAACGGACGGGGTCGTCGTCCCGCCAGAAGCCGGCGCGCTTTCGTCAGATTGAATAATAAATGAGGTGTTCGCGACGTCGATTGGAGATGCGACCACAGTTGCGTCGAGGGGCGTGAACTCTGTACTGGCTAGGGCACTCGGGGGTTCACCTGGGGTGACGAGTTGACGCGACGCCGATTGACCAATGGCGTCGGGGTCGATCACCGTCCTCCCGAAAGCTAACTCTAACGTTTCTGGTCCCGCGCTGAATCCCAACGCAACCAGTGAGAGGACGACGATTACGATCTCTCTTGCACGCGTCTCGGATCGAGAGCCAAGAAAACCCCAGTTGGGCTTCCGCATCAAGAAACCTCGGCCGGGGCGAACATGTGAAGAGTCTCGACCTCTCCCACAACCACCTTTAGCGCAATATGTAACACATTCGCAGTCTTTGTGTCACTGTTTGAGGCGCAAGAGGGCAAGAATCTCATGTACCGTCATACTAACGCAATAGTATTGCGGAATGTCACATTGGGATAAAATCAACCTGCATTGTCGTAATTTGCGACCTGCTCTGCCCGGAGGGCGCGGTTCACGGCCATCCACAACAGCAATGTGAAAACCGCCTCAGAAATCATCGTAGTTACCGCGGCACCGCGCCAACCATGGCGGGGTACCAAAATGATGTTCATGACGAGATTCAGCGAAGCGGTACCGGTCATCAGCCGAGCTCGAACCCACTGTCGATCAGAACCCGTGAGAACGTTGGCCGGGAAAAACTGGGCCGCACGTATCGCAGGGACAAAGGCAATCCACCGCAGCACGGTCACCGAGTCCTCGAACTGAGAACCCATCAGTACCTCGAGCAGCGGAGCCGTAACCCAGAGGAGAACTCCGGCTACGAGACCGTAGGAAACCGAAGCTATCGTCAGCTTCCTCGCGTAACGAACGGCTTCGGCAATCGTCTTGGAGCCACGCCGAAAGAACTCCGAGTAGGACGCGCGAACCAAGGCGCCGAGGGGCAAGCTCGCGAGGTCCGCAACTCGGTATGCCGCAGCGTAGACGCCGGTGTCGGCGTCGAGTCCGAAGCCTCCCAGCACAACCTTGTCGAGGTCGGCCTGAGCCGAATTCGCGGAGTCGACGAAGACAAAACCTGCACCCATCCGAAGATCGAGTCGGGTCGGCAGCGCAAACCGTATTCTGCCGCCCAGCGTCGTACGGATGACCGTCAATGTCGTGACCGCTCCGGCGAGCATCGTCGTCACCAAGAAATAGGCCCACACGTCGATCGTTTGTGTCGAGACCGCATAGAAGAAGATGAGGATCGCGCCGACGCGCAGCGTGGTGTTGATGGCGTTGATCAAGAGTCCGATCTGTGCCCTGCCGTGGGCGGCTGCAGCCATTCCACCCGCCTGCTGAACGCCAAGTCCAATCAACTGCGAAAGTCCGATCAGGAATGTAGTTCGAAGCGAAACGTCGAACAGGATCGCCGAAGCGGCGACCGACACGGCCGAGCCGAGCAAACCCCCGAGCACATTCACCGAGACGACTTTCGACCAACCTGCAGCGAATGGTTCACCTCGCGTGACGTTGCGAACCATGATGTGGGCAATGCCCCAGCGCGAGGCCGGAAAGATCAGTTGGGTCAAACCCAAAACCGCGGCGTACTGACCCAACTGGTCAACCCCCATGGCAATTCCCAGCAGGAAGAACGTCAGAGCTCGTCCGAGGGCAAACAAGAGATCTGCCGCAAAGATAAAGCCGGTGTTACGGAACAGATTCGTGGCACCGATGAGCTTCGGCGGCTTACCGTCGGAGACACCCGACTTGTCGCGATCCTCGATCGTCAAGGCAGTGCCCGATGCAGCCGTGCGACGAAATTGGCCTTATCACCTATTTTGCGCAGGCGGTTATCGCCCGTCCACATCTGGAATCTGCTCGCCAACGTCCGATAGGTGAAGAGTTGCCGCTGTTCGCGGTACGGTTTTGCATAGAGAACACCGAACATTTCAAGCACACAGTACCGAGCGGGTGTCTCAGGAGAGCGCATGTCAGTCATTATCATTAGCGGCTCCGGTGGCCTCATCGGTTCGCAAGCCGTCACCCACTTTGCTGGAGAAGCAGACGTCATTGTCGGCATCGACAACAATATGCGCGAAGAGTTCTTTGGTCCCGAGGCTTCCACCGACTGGGTCGTCAACGATCTCACCTCTCGCTACGAAAACTATCGCCACATCGCCGCCGATATTCGCGACAGGGACGCGATGAACGCTCTCTTTGCTGAGTACGGAACCGATATCTCGCTCATCGTTCACACCGCTGCCCAACCATCGCATGACTGGGCCGCTCGAGACCCCCATACCGATTTCAGCGTCAACGCCAATGGGACCCTCAATCTTCTCGAGGCCTCACGGCAGCACGCGCCAAAGGCCGTCTTTATCTTCACGTCCACCAACAAGGTGTACGGCGACACGCCTAACCATCTGCCGCTGATCGAGCTCGAATCTCGGTGGGAACTCGACCCCGAACATCCTTGGGCGGCACACGGCATTCCCGAAGAGATGTCCGTCGATCAGTCGACCCATAGCCTTTTCGGTGCATCGAAACTCGCCGCCGACGCCCTGGTCCAGGAGTATGGCCGCTATTTCGACATGAAGACGGCGGCCTTCCGGGGCGGCTGTCTTACCGGGCCCGATCACGCCGGTGCAGAGCTCCACGGGTTCCTGGCGTACCTCGTCAAGTGCACGGTCATCGGCCGGCCGTACACAGTCTTTGGGTACAAGGCGAAGCAGGTGCGCGACAACATCCACGCTTCCGATCTGATCAGCGCGTTCGACCACTTCTACCGGGCGCCGCGGATTGCCGAGGTCTACAACATTGGCGGTGGCCGTGCCATCAACTGCTCGATGCTCGAGGCGATCGATCTCGCCGAGGAACTGTCGGGCAAGAAGCTCGAATGGACCTACTCCGACGAAAATCGTATCGGCGACCATATGTGGTACGTCAGCGACGTTCGTCGATTCCAGAATCACTATCCCGAGTGGAACTTCACCTACGACCTCAAAGCGATCATGGGCGAGATCCACGACAAGATGGCCGAACGATGGCTCTCAGGCGGCAACGAAGCCTGATGAACTCCGACACCCCAGAGCGGGTTGACATCTTCGGCGTGCAGGTCTGCGTCACCACCTACGAAGACGCCGCCAAACGAATTATCGAAGCCGGAGCGCAGAAGCGATCGTTTACGATGAGCGCGCTCGCCACCCACGGCCTCATGGAAGCCGTGCATGATCCGGCATTTCGCGACGTCGTCAACGGACTCGACCTTGCGACGCCCGACGGGCAGCCGGTCCGCTGGGCGATGAACATCCTCCACAAGGTTGGATTGGAAGAACGGGTCTACGGACCCGAGCTCACATGGAGAGTCTGTGGAGCGGCCGCTGAAGCTGGAATCGGGATCTACCTATATGGCTCAACACCCGAGACCGGCGAGGCATTCGTAGCAGCGATTCTGAACGAGTGGCCGCACGCGATCATTTCTGATGTCCAGCCCGACCGCTTTCGCGAAGCAACTCCAGAGGAGGACGCGGAGGACATCGAACGGATCAACAAATCGGGAGCGGGAATCGTGCTCGTGGGTCGAGGGTGCCCACGACAAGAGAAGTGGGTTGGAGCGCACAAGGGCACGGTTAACGCCGCGATGATGGCCGTTGGCGCAGCATTCGACTATCACGCGGGGCAGCTCAAGAAGCCGCCGGCCGTGATGCAAAAGTATGGGCTTGAATGGGTCTGGCGGCTGGCCCTCGAACCTCGCCGACTCTTCAAGCGTTACGCGGTGACGAACTCTCAGTACGTCGTTGCGTTGGCGAAGGCGGTAGTCAAGAGACCTCGGACATAGTCCCGACGGACTACTCCAGCAGAGTCGCTCTTCTCATGACTATTGCCACCACAAAACTACGATTACTGAAGACCCCGTATCCTCGTTCGTCTAGGAGAAAGATCGTTCATGGCAGACTCTGTCGCGGAGCTACAACTCAGTGACTATATCGACGTCGTAGGCCGCCGTAAGTGGAGCATTCTCCTCGTCGCAGTCGTCCTCCTTGTCGCGGCGATTACGCTATCGGCGCTCCAGATACCCCAGTTCCGTGCCCAAGCTCGCGTCCGGGTCGAGGCAGCGAGCTCATCGGACCCCCTAGACAACTCCGGCAACTTGTCGAGCAACGTCCGAGCTCGCAACCTGCAGAACGAGGTCGAATTCGCGAATAGCGATCGTGTGGCCGATCAGGCGTCGGAAACGTTCGGTGCCGAAATTGGTGCTGAGGTCACCGCCTCATCAAATTCCGACACGTTGTCCTTTTCGGTCGTCGATGACGACGCCGAACGTGCGGCCAATATCGCCAACGTCTTCGCAGCCTCTTACGTCAGTGAACGCTCCGCTGCCACCGTCGAACGATTTCTCGCGGCGGAAGATGTGATCAACGCTCGTATTGCGAGCATCGGTGAGCAACGTCGCACGCTCCTGGCGACCAACGATGCAACATCGGCGCAACTCGAGATCAACTCGCTCGATATCGAGGAAGCGCGATTGCGCGGTCAACTGAATCAGATCGATGTGGTCAGCCAGTTCAGCAACAGCGCTTCCGTTGCAATACTCAACGCGGCGGAGGCGCCTATAAAAGCCTTTGCTCCGGCATGGATTCGCAATATTGGGCTCGCCGTAATAGCCGGACTAATTCTCGGTCTCGTTGCTGCACTCGTGCTCGAAAATCTGGACGATGCGATTCTCGACAAACGTGATCTCGAACGTTCGATCGACGGCGTACCGGTGCTCGGTGTAATTCCTGAGCCCTACAAGACCCGATTCGGCTCTTCCAAAGAACGCCGCTTGGTGACGAGCCGAACGGGCGCGTTCACCGAGGCATTTCGGTCGCTGCGGTCAGCTATCGAGCTAGGTCAGGCCGCAGGCTCAGAAATTCGGACGATCTTGGTGACGAGCGCGAATGCGTCGGAGGGCAAGTCCACCGTTGCTGCTCATCTCGGGGTCGCCTTCGCCCGATCGGGCGCCAATGTCTTGATCCTCGATGCAGACATGCACAATCCAACGCAGCACCAGCTGTTCGACGTCCGAAACCAGGATGGCCTCGCCGATCATCTATCGAGTATCGGGAACGCGGACATCGTTATGGAACAAGCCTCAGGCGAAGGCTTGCTGTCGGTGATTACCGCAGGCACCAGCTCATCGCCGCCGGCCGAGATGTTGCAGTCGGCCGCAGCTCAAGAATTCATCGAAAAGCTCGCCGACACCTATGACCTCGTGATCATCGATTCACCGCCACTTCGCCCGGTTGCAGACACGCTGCCACTCGCTCGGATCTCCGATGCGACCCTGCTGGTCTCGATGCGCGGCCAAACCAATGCCTCCGAACTCGAACAGGCAATGGAGCTCCTCATCCGAGCTCAGACTCGCCCGCTCGGTGCTGTCTTGTGCGGCGCCGGCGAGTCCGCTGGCGGGTATGGGTACGGATACGGCGCGAAGCGCAAGTAGTCCGAGCTCAGTCTGGGTTTGCAACGCCGTCCGTGGCTGGCCGACCTCGACGGTCGAGAAACCCGATCGCTGTCGCCATCGCCCGGGGATCGTGTCGAAGGTGATGACGCGCTCCTTCGATGAGCCGGAGCTCAGCAGCGCCGTGTGCATCCGCGATTTCGCGGGCGTCTAGCGGTGGCACGGCATCATCGTTCCCACCGTGCAGCACCATGAGCAGGGTCCCCATTTCGTCAAGCCTGCGCGCGTTCTCAACCGCCGAGACACCCTGGAGTTCCTTCGCCCAACGCCCGAATTCGGGTGGGAAGTTCGGGTCGCTGATAGCACCACACTTCCGAGCGTGCGACAACAATTCTCGAGGTCGTGAAGCCCAGTCCTGAAAATCCGCAGGCGCAGCGACCGACACCAAGCCGGCGATGTGACCGTCGGCCGCAGCAGCGGCGATAGCGAGAGCGCCGCCAGTCCCAAAACCCATGAGCCAAATCGAGCCATCGACATCGTCATCGCTGCGGATGTAGTCGATCGCGGTTCCAAGGTCCTGGCGCCAACCGTCGAGCGAAAAATGGCCAGTACTACCTGCGAGTCCTCGAAACGCTACCGCTATCGCGACCATTCGGGCATGGTCCGCAACCCGATCGGCGAGGTCGGGAAATGTGCGAAACGAGTTCGCTCCCCCTCCGGTATCTGCCGGAAACCCTGGCACGATGACGACTCCCGGTCGTCCATTGAGCGGGACACGTTCGGGGCGAGCAAGCCAGCCCTCGAGGTTGCCGGCAGACCCGTTGAGCGAGACCTTCACGTGTGGATCAGCGGGCCCGGAGCCGATAGCCCCGATTGCGGGCCTCGGGAAGTGTGTCGGGTCCAAACGTGGCAACTTGTTCGCTCGCCACGAGCTCGGTGATCACGTCGTCGTCGTTGTCGACATCGAGGTCGTAGACGACTTGTGTGCGCTTGTCGCCAATGAAGCGATGTTCGGCGTAGTGCTTAGGGCGATCCATGATCCGATCCTAGTTTCACCAGAACAGAAAAGAGGGGGCCTGTTAGGGCCCCCTCTTCCCATTTCGTTATTCGCTGGATATCCGAAACGACCTTCACAACCAGGTGTTGCCCGTGGGCTTTTGCGTATCACCGTCCGGAGACGGTGGCGCAGCACGTGGAGTATCGGGTGGAACTACGTCCGACGGTTCGAGTTCGGCGGTGCCTGACACTGTCTGCAGAGCGGACAGCGAGTCAACGTCTCGCCATGTGGTCCAGCGGGCCCGACCTAACGGTCAGACACCTCCAAGGTTCCAAAATCGATATTAATATGGACCACCCCCTTTTCTCTTGGTACTTCTACCGTACCTCATCTCCAACCGCCCCGATATCGCGGAGATACCAGACGAAGGAATCGACGATCACGGTGACGTGTAACACATCGATGTCCACATCGTCATCGAGGGCCTGAGCAACGGCGTAGTCGACGGCGCCGATCTCGTCTGCAACGGCTCGTTCTTCACGGATCCACTCGCCGCCGAGTTCTTCGCCGAAGTCGCTGACCATGCCGAGTTCATCGAACCAGGCAAGCACCCAATGCACCACCTGACGAACGTCGTCGTGGCTGACGATGGCCGACACTTCGAATGGCAGCGAGGCGGCCACGACCTCGACGGCATCATCTATCTCGAGTAGAGCTGGAGCGATCGTGCCTTCAAGTTCGACCGAGACGCGGCTGACGGCCGCCACTGCGATTGCAACGACCAGGACAAGCCCAACGAGAGCAGCAAGCCAGATCATCGCGCCAGGTTACCGCCGCTGAACGCTCAGATCCCGATTCGCTGTGCGAGAAGCTCGCGGTGATACGTCGGGTCACCAAAGAGTAGTTCGGAGCTTTTTGCGCGCTTGAAGTACAGATGGGCGGGATGCTCCCACGTGAAGCCGATGCCGCCGTGAATCTGAATATTCTCGGCCGCGGCGTGAAAGTAGGCTTCACTGCAATAGCTCTTGGCCAAGCTCGCCATCGCTGGCAGCTCATCGTTATCTTCAGATGCGCACCAGGCGGCGTAGTAGGCAGCCGACTTCGCTGACTCGACCTCGAGCAGCATGTCTGCGCACTTGTGTTTGATTGCTTGGAACGATCCGATCGGGCGGCCGAATTGCACCCGAACCTTGGCGTATTCGACGGCCATGTCGAGCACCATCTGGGCTCCGCCAACTTGCTCGGCCGCTAGTGCAACAGCGGCTCGGTCGAGCACTCGGACCGTGGTGTCCCAGCCCGCTCCGTCCGTTCCGATCAGTCGTGCCGGAGTGTCGGAGAGCTCGATCTTGGCCTGTTTGCGAGTCTGATCCATCGTCGCGAGAGCAGTCCGGCTCATGCCAGCGGCGTCGCCGTCGACCGCGAACAGCGACACACCCTCTTTCGTGCGTGCAGCGACGATGATGAGTTCCGCCGTGTGGCCGTCGAGCACATAATGCTTGGCGCCGTTCAGCTTCCAAACGCCGCCTTCGCGGGCAGCGGTAGCGGTCACGCCGGATTCGTCCCAACGGCCGTTCTCTTCGGTCATGGCGACAGTGGCGATCAGTTCGCCGCTCGCTATTCTCGGCAAGTACTCGGCGGCGGCCTCTGCGTCGTTGGCCAGGAGCAGCGCGGACGTTGCCAGCACCGACGTCGAGAAGAACGGAGCGCAGAGAAGCGACCGGCCCATCTCCTCGAGCACGACCACAAGTTCGACCCAACCAAAACCCTGTCCGCCGAACTCCTCGGGAATGATGAGGCTCTGCAAACCGAGCTGATCGGCCATCTGCGACCATACGGCCTGGTCGTAGCCCGCTTCAGTTTCCATCAGCTCGCGAACCGCATCCTCGCTCGATTTCTCCTCGAGAAACTGGCGAACAAACGAGCGGAGCTGATCTTGTTCTTCGGTGAAGGCAAACTGCATGACCCCTAACTTACCCGGTGGTCACCGAGTCGAGCGAGCCATCGTGATTGGCCTCGATCGGGAAAGACAGTGACGTATGGAACGAGCGACGAGGGCGGCGCGCTGATATCTGGAGCTGACCAAGACCTGACCGGATTTGCCCCAAGACGTAGCGGGCCCCGCGGATTGGATGACGAAACATCCAGAGCGGATTCTGTAGCCCCCGAAAGGGATACGTCATCTGCGCCGCCATCGTTGGTGGGACAGGCTCATCGACTCCATAGACCTGCGGCCTGCGATCCTTGGGCATGAACCAGGTGCCGAAGATCATGTCCCAGGCAGGCAAAAAGACCGAATAGTTCGAGTTGATCGCATCGGGTTCGTTCGCGTGATGCCAATGGTGGAAGTCCGGTGTGATGATGATCCGGTGAAGCGGACGCCAACGCCAGCGCACATTCGCATGGAGAAAGATCCCCGTCACGATCTGAATCACGGTGAGGACGGCCGTCGCCTCAAGGCTGAAGCCAGCAGCGATCATGAACGCCACCGCAGGAGCGATGATCAATCCGTCTACTGGATGGTTGCGGAATGCTGAGACCCAATCCATCGTCTCGATCGAGTGATGGATGGAATGGAAGCGCCAGAGGAAGGGCACCTCGTGGCTCCAGCGGTGCACCCAGTAGATGATCAGATCGAAGATGAAGAACCCGACCAGAATCTGCGCGAGCGGTGCCAACGCGGTCACGATCGGCCGAAACAAGAGTCCGGGTAGCCACAGGAGACTCACAACCGCTGCGAAGCCACCAACCACAAGCGAGACGACGCCGATGGCCGGCTGACCGAGTGCATACGTGAGGTCGAGCCCAAGATGTTCACGCCGAATCTTCTGGTCGTGACGTGGGAAGAGCTTCTCGAACGGGACCACAAGGATGAACAGCAACGGAATAACAAGGAGCGGTGATCGGTCGAACACCAACGAACCGGCCACGACGGCCGCAGCGAAGAGGCGGAAGAACCATAGTCGCCGGCGCGACATTGCTGGCCTGCCTGACGTCGGCGTGGCATCGGGCGGCGGAGGTGGCGGTGGCGGTGTAGGAAGGGTCGTGAAGATACTCATGTCACTCAGAGTGACAATGTGGTCGCCCGAGCACCATTAGGGATGACCCTGAATACACCCTGACTTCGCCCTGATACCGTTGCTCGAATACGCTCGCCAACGCCATTTTCGCAGCGCTGTCACTTGTCTCGGCTAATGATGTGGGTTCGCCGGCGGTTGCGTATCTCTACGCTTTCTATCGCCCACAACTGCATGCCGACGAATCAAATATTTATTTGCCGGTTGCTCCCAACAAATGTAAGTCACCGCGCCAACCACAATGGGAGCCACCAAGTAGACAGCTGCAACAGATGCCCGTGCCACCAGCGAACTGTCGCCGAACCCCTCGGCGGGCAATGCCACCTTCAAGACCTTCTCAACGATTGCATGCCACAAGTAGATTGCATAGGAAATTTTTCCGAGAAAGACCACCGGCTTCCTCGACATAAGCTTCGTTACCGGGCGACGCTGCTCGGCAAGCGCAAGAATCAACACCGGCATGAGGCCAGCCAGAACGACCGGCACGACAGCATTGGTCAAAGTGAACGGCAGCACCAGCGCCGAGAAGGCAACCAGCGGCATGGTCAGCATTGGGGCACGGAGCGTTGTGGCAGACCGACCCCAAGAGAGGAACAAGATGTACCCGGCTGTGAACTCAATTGTGATTCGAAGGATCGAGTGCCAGACGCCAAGCCATCCATAGAACGCGATTAGCCCGCCGACAGCCATTAGAGCTGAGCTCAGCCACGGGCCGAACCGGATCGGGCGATATCGGCGGGTGAACAGCCAAAGCAACAGCGGGAACAAGGCGACATATGCGAACACCTCCGCGCTGACTGACCAGGACGGGTAATTCCACGCCGCTGCCCGTGAGTACACGCCTGGTATCGGCAATGCATGAACGACCAAAGCCTGGGACACGAACTCAAGCTCGCTGTACTCACCATCGATTTGACGATCCACGAGCCCAGCAGCCAATACAAGAGCGAGCAGAGCGAGCAGACTGGCAGCATAATTTGGGTAGATCCGAGCGAATCTCCGCAGACAAAACTCACGGAACGAAAACACGCCGAGAACGGCTTGATCTGCGTATACGTAGGCAAGAACGAACCCAGACACCATGAAGAAGAGGTCGACCCCCAAGTAACCCTGCTTCCAGACTGGTTCCAAATGGGCGAATGAAGGCAGTATCTCGGCTAGTTCGGAGCCGAAGTGGAACAGGACAACCGAAATTGCAGCCAGCCCTCGGGCTCCCGTAATGCCGGCGATTTCTTGTCTTCGCATGGGTCGTCGCCGATCTGAGTCGGCCAAGTTTACGCTGGCGCAGTCCATCTCCGCTGTCTGAAGAGCCGCGATTCCAACGGACCGAGGTTCAATTGGGATTCGA
>JBLIMK010000056.1:0-26936 GCA_047638715.1 Verrucomicrobiales bacterium | reverse complement strand
GTGGCCGATGTGGTCAATGGCGGCCCGCATACGGTTGGCGATACGTGTGTTGTTGATGTTGGTGTCGACACGGTCTTCAACTGCAACCCGTGACCCCGATTCCGCCTACCATCCTCAGCAAATTGGAGGTATAGCTCGCTCAGTAGTCGAAGGTGTCGTAGTAACTGTCGGCACCGATTCGTTTGACCTCGCTCAGCCAGTCGGTGCCGTAGGTGTCATTCGGGCCTTGGAGTAGGTCGCTGGCTTGGCCGGGAGGAGTGGTTACGAAGGTCCATGCCTGGCGCTTGTAAGTCCAATTCTCGGGGTGCTTGTCGTGGGCTAGCTCAAACCAAGCAACGGCGTCGTCAACGTGTCCGGCACGATGGAGGTGTTGGGCTAACTCGAACGCGGCAGCCGCTTCGGCATGCTCGGTTGAGCGCGGACGTGACGCCGCGACGACCTCGTCCGGGCTCATGGCGTAACGACTTCCAGCGCCGTGCTCGACCCAATCGGCGATAGCGGATCGGTAGGCAACTGGGTCGAGTGTGAACTGCTTGACCTGCGTCAACACGTCACCGAAGATGCCCATCTCTGGAGTGATTTCGACGTCGCGAACCGAGGAGGCCCGGAGGTTGACGGTTGCTGCATGCGAAGGCCGCACAATCGTTCCGTTCTCGTCGATCCACACTGCGTTTGGAACATTCACGAAGCCAAAGCGCGCAGCTGACACGTGAGCCTCATCGATCAGAGACGGGTGATCTGGCGACGCGGCATCGATGAACGGTCCGGCCGAGGCAACGCCTCCGGTATCGAGTGAGACCGTGACGATCTCGACTCCCTGGCCAACGAGCTCGCTTCGTAGTGCCTGCCACACGGGCAGGTCATCACGACAACCTCACCACGAAGCCCACGAGACGAGGAGAACCTTCTTCCCGAGCAACCATGAGAGCCTGAACGGATTGCCGTCGGCGTCTGGGAGTTCGAGCTCGGGAGCTACCGACGTCTCTAGAACACGCCCAGTAACGGTGGCTGGGCCCAGCGCAGTAAGCCCGTGTTCTTCGTCGCGCAGGATGGGCATACCTAGCCGCTCAGCGATGAGGGTCGCGTCCAGGCCACCGTCTCGGCGCGCCTCCTCGGGCAGCGGTACGCAGAGGTCTCCTTTACAGGCACCTTCGGTTTTGACGTCCCACCCGGTGGCGTGCTCAAACGCTCGAAAATCAGTGAGGCCGGACGTGAGGAGCATGTGATCGACCCTATCCCGACGCCCGAGTTGGTTCGGTGCTTCAGTCGGGGGCGCCCGGTAGTGACCGGAGGATCATCAGGAGGGTCTCGGCGTCGATCGTGGCAAAGGCATCCGCAACGCCAGCATCGGTTGCGTCCTCTATATGTTGTCGCGCAGCGATTCCTGCCGGCGTGACGATGTCGTCGGCGACGTAGCCGAGGTCCCCAAGGCCCGCGCTGTATTCAACAGGTGCCTGCATGAGACTTCCTGCCCAGGCATCTGTGAGAGCCTCGATCTCAGATGGCACAAGTCCGTGGGCCCGCCAGGCGTCAACGTGCGCCTCGTTGCGGAGGAGCCGGAGCGCGGACAGGCGCTGCCAAAACCTCCTGTAGGGATCGGAGGATTCCTCCGAGCTCGTCGCCACCTGCAGCAATCCGTCGCGAATGTCACCCGCATCTATCGCTGTTCGCGCCATTGCCGAAGCGCGAGCCATCGCTCCTTCGTGTTCAGACCACAGACCCCGGCAGGCTGCGCTCATCTCCGTCGCGATCTCATCGCCGATCGCAGCCAGTCGCTCGCTCACGATGAGACCGTCGTTTTTGGCGATCAAGTACTCGCCGTCGGTCAGCTCGCCGAAGAACGCTTCGAGCTTGTTCTCGGGCCGGTAGATGTAGCGACGTCTGATGAAGCTCTCACTAAGGCCGTCCCTGAACGACAGAAGGTTGATGAGCGGATTGAACGCCCCGGGCGACAGCGCAGATCCGAACTCGAGGTCAGCGCGTCGTGCTCGCACGGCGTCACGGATAGTCCAGACCAGACGGTCTACCTCCGAAGCGATATCACCGGTCAACGTCACGGCATCGATGATAGGGAACCTGGACACGGTGTGCCACTAGCGATCGGTCTTGCAGTTGGCCTCGTGGGACTAGCCAAGGAGCCGATGGAGCGGCTCCTCAGCATCAAGAAGCTCTTCCCAGAACGACTCGTCGGGGTCGACGCGAAGCCGTTCGGTAAGGTCGGTTCGCTCGTCGGTTGGGGAGTGATACTCGCCCTCACGGTTCTCGGCGTTCTCGATCTCGTCGAAGACCTCAGCCGACTGAGTTGAGCTCCAGCCTCTCTCGTTCTCCAAAATTCATGCGCTCGACTACATGGGATGTAGTCCAACGCAGGATTTTTCGTTGGGGTCTGCAGCAGACCTCACTATTCGTAGTGAATAGTCGCGCCCTGCGTGTTTTATGACCTGGAGAAGGCCGTCTAAGGTGATGGGGTGGTGGAAACTAGTAGTACTACCTCTGTCCGTGAGGTAATCGAAGTGAGGTCCGTTCGTCGTGTGTCGTTCACGCGCGCTACGACTTTCGTGTTCCTCGTGGCGGGCGCCTTGTTCGCATTCGCTGGGGAGAGCGTGGCGCTCGTGGGAGTCGTAAGCGATATCAGCGTCGGTCCGGCGGTTGCCTTTCCCGACTTCGATGAGCGCACCACCGACTACGCGGTTCGTTGTGGGGCTGGCCTCAACCAGATCGAATTCTCGGTTGATGCACCTTTGGCAGCCGGATTGACGATCGATGGCAACAACGTCAACTCGGGCGCAGCGGTCACGGTAGCTATGAGCCCCGATGACGTCGTCGAAGTGACCGTGACCGACGGCGCAAGCACGGACGCCTATTGGTATCGGTGCCTGCCGCCCGACTATCCGACTTACGCGATCGACAAGCCTGGGGTCCCGGGTGATGGCTACTATTTCGTCTCGTTCGGACTTGCTCAGCTCGGCGCCCCTGCTGAGAGCCCGTTCGTGGCCCTCCTCGACACCAACGGTGTTCCCGTCTGGTACAAGCGAACTCGTCTCCCCGTGATCGATCAGAAGCTGCTCTCCGACGGCACTTTTGCATGGGCTGAGTTCGGACCCCCGACGGCGTTTCGGAGCTATGAGATCCGAAACTTGGACGGGACCCTAATGAAGCATCAGCGAACGTCTGGACTCGCTACCGACATTCACGACTACCTCGAGCTGGCAAACGGGAACATCATGATGATGTCCTATGTGCCCCGTCAATGTGTTGATCTGACCGTCCTCGGTCTCTCCAACTGCGAGGATGCGATCGATGGCTACCTGCAGGAGCTTGACCCCGGGACAGGGGCGCTCATTTGGGAGTGGCGCAGTCAGGACCACATCCCAGCCTCTGACAGAGCGCTCGGTCCCGGCCTCGGGAACGTCGTCGACCTCGTCCACTTGAACTCCGTCGACGAGTACGCGAACGGGGACCTCCTCGTCTCTGCTCGTTCATCTGGTGTGTATCGGATCGATCGAAGCACTGGCGCGGTCGAGTGGAAACTGGGAGGCACGGCGAGCCCGAGCCGTCTCGACACGATCGACGACCCGTTCGACGGCACGTGGCGACAACATGATGCACGGGTTCTGGCGAATGACATGATCAGCGTGTACGACAATCAAAGCGGGCTGTCCCGGGCCCGCGCAGTCGTGTACAAAATCGACGAGCTTGACGGTACGGCGAAGCTCAAGTGGGAGAAGTTGCTAGGTGGCGGGATCGACAGCCCGTTCATCGGGGCGCACCGAATCCAGCCCGACGAAAGTGCGATTATCACCTGGGGCGGTGCTTCGCCGTTCTTTGAAGATGTCGATCCCGATGGAAACCGGCTGTTGTCTCTCACGCTCGATTCTGAGAGAGAGTATCGGGCCGTCAAGTACGGTCCGACGCAGTTCGACCGGAGCGCGCTTCGTGCGAACGCCGGGGGCGAATTGGAGCATGACGCGCCCACAGGGGCCGTCGCCGCTGCGAGCGGCGAGGACGTGACCGTGTCTTGGAATTCGCCGACCATCGGAGCTCCGAGCGCATACACGGTCCATTCCACTCCTGTCGGGGGATCGTGCACGACCACGGGTGCGCTGAGTTGCGTCATGACTGGTCTCGACCCGTTGCAGACCTACACGTTTTTCGTCGTGGCGGACAACAGCTTCGGTGGAAGCGTCCCTTCGTTCCCGTCGAACTCCGTTCAGGTGCAGCCGTCATGCAACGGATTGCCGGTGACAGTATTCGTGAGTAACGGTGACGTTCCGACCGCCGGTGACGATGTGATTCTCGGCACCGATGGTGTCGACGTGATCAGCGCAGGAATGGGCGACGACACGGTTTGTGGTCGTGGTGGCAACGACGTGATCAATGGTGGGCCTGGTGCGGATTGGGTCGATGCAGGTCTTGGTGATGACACGGTGTTTGGTTTGGGTGGCGATGATGTGGCCTTTGGCGGCGAAGGTGATGACACGTTGATTGGATTCGAAGGCGATGATCGGCTCGATGGTGGTGTTGGGGTTGACACGTTGAACGGTGGCCCCGGTAGCGACACGATGTTTGGCGGCGATGACGCCGATCGGATCTTCGGTCAGGACGGAATCGACACGGTGTTTGCTGGTGGTGGAGATGACTTTGTGATCGGCGCGTTGGGCGCAGATGTATTGAATGGCGGCCCCGGTAACGACGTCATCAATGGCGGCCCCGGTAACGACACGATCCATGGCGACGAAGGTGGCGACACGATCTTCGGGCTGACGGGCGATGACAACCTGTTTGGTGATGGGGGCCCAGACCGGGTGTTCGGTCAGCGTGGAATCGATGCTGTCGATGGTGGTGCGGGCGATGATTTCCTCTGGGGTAATGAAGATGATGACGCGCTGACAGATCCGTCGGGGGCCAATGTGATGAATGGCGGTCCGGGTAATGATGAGCTGATGGGAGGCGTCGACGCGGATGTCCTATTCGGCGATGGATCGTTGGCTCAATCTGGAAATGACGTGATGGATGGAGGCGACGGGCTCGATCAGCTCAACGGCTTCGCTGGTGATGATGTCATATCGTCCGTAGACGGATTCGCCGACATCGTGAACGCTGGGCCACATGTCATCGGTGATATCTGTACGACCGAGACGATCGACACCGTCTTCAACTGCAACCCATAGACGCACGCGCCATCGGTCGAATAGACCTCACTGAGAGATCAGTCCGCGCGTACTAACTCTGCCGCAACAGCGTCTCCGACCTCGGCTGCGGCCATGGAGTAGCCGCGGGTGAAGCTAGCGTCGAATCCGGTTTCCCCAAGGGCCCTCAGTGCAGACGACTTTGCGTGAGCATGCGAATTTCGTGCATATGGAGGTGCGGTTGGGTCGGCGTGCTGAGATCGGATTGCTTCGGCGGCTCCGACGGCCAATGCAGCTTCGTGTGGCGATTCGTCTGCAATGAACCACAGCGCTGTGTGGTCCAGACAGTGAGCGAAACACACTTTTGTGAAGCCATCAGCACCGTATGTCTCGACCGCAGCCATCAGTTCGCTCTTGGCGTCGTCGTGATCGCCGATCGACTCGAGGGCGAGTGCTCTGACTTCATGGGCATGCCCAAGCACAAGGAGATCGTCAATATCTCGACTCGCGTCAACGAGGCGATCTGCGTAATCGAGAGAATCGTTTGGATCCCCAAACTGCACATGCCACAGACCGAGGAGGAACTGACTCTTCCACCGATAGAAGCCTCGGTCGCCTGATCGCTCGTAGTAGCGGTTCGCTTCCTCGAGCATCTCAAGAACTCTTGTCGGGTCAGTTGTCATCATCACTCCAGATCGCAATAGCCAGGAAAAGTTTCGCCCTTGCCGAGCCCTCGTCATCGGCGGCAGAAGCACACAGTTCGAGGCATCGTTCGAGGATCGGAATTGCCTCGGTGAGGTTGTTCTGCAAAATCAGCAGGAGCCCTTGGGCGCTCAGAACAGAAGCAAGGACATCATCAGGAACCTCGCCAGCGCCGACAAGTCGGTCCGCCCACGAACTTTCCTTCCGTAATACGCCTGCCGAGAGAAATCCGCCGTGATCGCCCGATTCAACGAGGAAGGCTTGCAAGGCGGCGAGTAGCCGCATACCCGTTTCGGGAGATCCTTGTTCACGTGAACGTTCGAGCACGACTTCGATGTCGTCTCGGGCCCGTTCGATGCGATGCAGCCACTCTCGAGAACCCCCATCGTATAGCGCGGCGTTCGCTGCCTCTGCGAGCGATATTGCCCAGTTGCTGTGCTCAGCGGCGATAGATCGAGCATTCGACTGACCCGCCTGCTTCAGGCGGGCGTAGTGCTGAATCGTCGTCAGCATCCGGTAGGAGATTCCACCCGAGTGCCGAGTCACCTCGAGTAGTGACTTGTCGACTAGGCCCACCAGTAGCGGCAACACGTCGCAAGCCTCTATACCCGTAGCTACAGCGATCTTCTCGGCACCGAAGCGATCGAACGCGCCGGCGAAGATTCCCAAGGCTACGAACAGACTTTTCTCGTCGGGTTGAAGAAGATCGAAGCTCCAATCCACGGTCGCCTCGAGTGTGCGTTGGTGGGCGAGAGCCGAACGGCTCCCGCTGACCAGCACCGAGAAACGGTCATTCAGCCCCTCGGCAATATCTGTCAACATCAAGGCTCGCAGGGGCGCGGCCGCCAACTCCACGGCGAGTGGGAGTCCGTCGAGCCGCTTGCAGATCTTGGTGATTAGACCCACTGTCTCGTTTGTCAGCTCGAACGTTGGGTCGGCGAGCTTTGCCTTTTGGACAAACAGTTCGATTACATCGGGCGGCGCGTCGAGATCGACCATCTCGCTGGGGGGAGTGTCCATTGGGTTGATCGTCATGACCGTCTCATCCGGCAGCCGGAGCGGTTCACGACTTGTCACCAGAAGATGTACGTCCGGACATCGGCTGAGCAGAACGTCGACGAGCGATGCCGCGGCATCGACCACGTGTTCGCAGTTGTCCAAGATGATGAGACGCGATGAGCGCTGGAGGTGATTGACGACGCCTTCGAGCATGTCCTCGCCGAACTTCGGAGTGAACCTGAGGGCGGCTGCAAGCACATCGGGCACAGATTGTGGGCCTGAGACCGGCCCGAACTCGACAAGCCATACGCCGTCGGGCCACGAACCGGCGGCCTGCCTCGCAGCGCGAAGGGCCAGACTGGTCTTGCCGACGCCACCAACACCTGCCAGCGTTACAAGGCGGGAGTGGCCGAGGAGGCCGTCGATCTGCCCGATCTCCTCGGAGCGGCCAACAAAGACAGACGTCCGGTGATCGATGTTGCCGAGCGCAGTCTCGGCCGCGGCCACGATGGGGGTCAGCTCGGGGTCTTGCCGCAGCATCTGGCTCTCGAGGGACCGAAGTGCAGCGGATGGCTCGAGTCCGAGTTCTTCGCCGAGCGTTCTATGCGCCTCCTGATATACGCGCAAAGCCTCGGCCTGTCGCCCAGAGCGATAAAGGCACAGCATCAGCTGCCCCCAAAAGGGCTCGCGGAACGGGTGTTCACGCACCAGAACCTCGAGTTCGCCTGTGAGCGCATGCGCGGACCCGAGTTCGATGTCCAGAGCAATGCGCTGCTCGAGGCACTCCAACTTCAGCTCTTCGAGTCGCTGAGACTCGAGCTGAGCGAACGTTAGGTACGACACGTCAGAGAGCGCGGGGCCGTTCCACATGTCGAGCGCCGCGGCCAATTCAGTCGATGCTCGCAGTGGGTTGTCCTGAGCAATCCGCAACGCATCTGCTACGTACCGTTCGAATTGGTCAGCGTCCAACTTTATGGATGCAGGGTCGATGACATATCCGGCAGGGGCCGTTGCGATCACCGTGCCATCGGATCCGCGGGCTCGACGCGGTTCCAGTACGTCGCGCAGCTTCGAAAGCTGAAACTGCACATTCTTGATCTTCGGCGTGTTCTCTTCCCACACCGCATGGAGAATACGATCGGCGGAACACACCCGGCCTCTGTTTACGAGCAGGTACAGCAGCAGCGCTCGTTGCTTCTGTGAACTGACGATAATGAGGTCGCCTTCGGGCCCTATAACCTCAAGCGCCCCAAGCACGTGGAACTCCATGATCGTGTTTCTCCGTGTGGGTTCCGCGGACTCTATCGCGTCCCTCTCTGAGGCAACGCCCAAGTCGTTTCCCGAGACGGGCGTCGTATCTCGTCCTCTGGCGACCAACACTGCAGATTCACCTTCCTCTTCGAAATGCTTAGGATGCAGTGTCGGACCGCTCGGTTAGCAATCGGTTAGTCGAGCCGCCCATGAGCTTCACGTCGATGACCCGTCGACGGCCCTCTGACGTGAGTCAGTAGAACAAAAGCATTAGAACACCTGCCACTGGCGCGAACAGGATCGACAGA
Source organism: Verrucomicrobiales bacterium (assembly GCA_047638715.1). Classification (GTDB taxonomy): domain Bacteria; phylum Actinomycetota; class Acidimicrobiia; order Acidimicrobiales; family SHLQ01; genus SHLQ01. The sequence goes on along the minus strand of JBLIMK010000056.1, from coordinate 18,547 downwards.
ATCGCCGCGACCGGCGAGAACGCCACAAGCAGATACAGCCGCTTGCCGTATCTCTGCGTATCGACCATCAACTCTCCATTCAAGACTGAGGTGATCGACGATGCGACGGATTACAACACGATCATCTCAGGCGTGAAAGACGGGATTGCGTCGCTCCCGAAGTCTTCGCGGGGTGAGCCCATCTGTTCCTATGGGATGGAAGCGAGTGGGTCGACGGGTCGGCTGACGCTGTCGGTGTCACCGTGACCCCCTCCGTCTCATAGTCGCGGGAAGGTAAAGAAGAACCCGACGGGACGCTTCAATTCTTCGCTGCCAACCCTCGATGATCGCCGCTTCACCTCAGCAAATAGCTTTGAGCACCGACGACCAGAAACGAGCCATTGGGCCGAAGAGAGCATCTTCATTGCAGACAAAGGGCCGTCATAACGCAGATGCCCGATCATCGGCGGGGACTTGGATCGAAATCTGCGCGGTGTCGTTCAGGAAGTTGAGTTCGTGAATCGTGACTCCAAGGATTGACAGACCGGTTCGCTCCTCTAGATCCAGCAGTAGCTCGGCCCGTCGCCCCGGGTGTATCAGCTCGATCCGTTCATAGGTGATGGAGTGCTCGTTCGGCTGCGCCGAGAGCCATACCCCTCCGAGCAGTTCGGGTACCGCGATAATCACGACGTTTGCGATGAGCGCTTCGATCGCCGGCGAGCGACGGTCGAGTCGAGGTTGTTTGAATTCACAGATCGCAAGACCTGGCGTTTCGGCGAGGACCCCGTTGCGCTCGTATACGAGGTTGATATCGATGGTGACTCGTTCGGAGAAGTCGTGCTTTACCAGCAAAATCCTGTCGTAGGTGATGCTCACCGAGGGTTCGAGAAGTGACGGACGCCATTCGCTCTTTCACGGTGCGGCCGTGCACGCTGCGCTTGACCTCGAAGAAGGTCAGGTCGGAGTTCTCGTACGTGCGGTAGCGGACCTTGATCCCGCGCCCGTTGCGATTGTGGTGCTCGTGATAGTTCCGCAGATCATTCGTGTCGAAGTAGTCGTTGCGGTACCGCTGGAACGTCACTTTCGGCCAAGATCACTTTGGTCTCAACTCGATCATGAAGTTGGGCCTGGTCAAGTTTGGCCAAGGTCACCGGAACGAGTCGCTCGGTAGCCTCGACAAGCTTCTCTGAAACTGCATGTCGTGTGTTCATGTGCCAGCCATCTTGCAGCGACATTCGCGTCGCACATATACGCCCATGGTCGTAGGACCATCTGGAGGGCCTCGCGATCTAGGGTTCATTTTGGACATTGCGAAGGTTCCAAACGTCGGCGACGAGCACTCGCTGGAGTAGAGCGCTCCGCTTGAACGGGCGCCTCAACGACGGCCAGACGTCGGCTAAATCTCGCCAACGGGTCCCGACGGTGTGACAAACACTACAGTCAGGCGATGGCTGATCGTAATGGCCCGGGTTCGCAGCACGCCACAATCGTCGACCGGGTGGTTCGACACGCCGCTTCGGTCGATTCGAAGCGTGCGGACGAGTTCGACGGCTTCCTCCGAAGGTACCTTCAACACGTCGACCCCGAAGACTTGTCGGAACGGCGGATCGAAGACCTCTTCGGCGCTGCAGCAGATCACTTACAACTCGCAAAACAGTGGGATTCGGGGACGATCAGCATTCGGGCACTCAACCCTCGCATCCAAGTCGACGGCTGGGAGAGCGAGCACACGGTAGTCATCATCGTGACCGACGATCTTCCGTTCCTCGTCGACTCGGTGATCGTCGAGGTCAGTCGTCTCAAGCTCGGAATCCACCTTGTCGTGTACCCCGTGATGGCTGACGCCCGCACGAGCGGGGGGAGCTTTTGTGGGTCACCTGCCAATCCTGAGGACGACGAGCCCGGCGCATCGCTGATCCTCGTCGAGGTCGATCGACAGGTCGGAGATGAAGAACTCGCACGCATCGAGACGGAACTCCGCCGGGTGCTCAACGATGTACGGCTCTGCGTGTCCGACTGGGCAGCGATGCGCTCCAAGATGACCGAGATCGCGACGGCCCTTTCGACCGAGAACTCGCCGGTTGACGAGGCCGAGATCGTCGAGGCTCAAAATTTGCTCGGGTGGTTGGCCGACGATCATTTCACGTTCCTTGGTTATCGCGAGTACGACCTCAGCATCGTTGATGGCGTCGAAGTACTTGGGGCAAACGCCAGCTCAGGACTCGGCATCCTTCGCACCGACCAAGTGTCTACTCCGCGGCCCATATCCGACCTCCCACCCGGCAGTCGCGACCACGTGCACGAGAAGCGGTTGCTCAACCTGACGAAGGCCACGAGCAAGGCGACCGTGCACCGAGCCTCGTACATGGACTACATCGGCATCAAGACTTTCGACATAGACGGCTCCGTCACAGGAGAGCGGCGGTTTCTCGGTCTCTTTACGTCCGAGGCATACAGCCGGAGCGTGACGCGAATCCCGCGGGTCGAGCGCATCGTCAGCGAGGTCGTGCAACGAGCGGCCTTTCCGCCCAAAGGGCACGATCACAAACGATTAATGACCATTCTCGAGCGTTACCCGCGCGACGAACTCTTTCAGATGTCGAGCGATGAGCTATTCGACATTGTCATGTCAGTCGCCGGTCTTCAAGAACGTCGTCGGCTTCGGTTGTTCACCCGGGTCGAGCTCTTCGGGCGTTTTGTCACCTGCCTCGTCTACCTCCCACGAGATCGCTACAACACCCACACTCGCGTTGGGATCGAGGGTTTGTTGACCGAGGCATACGGCGGGTCGATCGCCGACTGGAGCACGTCAATGTCCGAGTCTGTCCTGGCTCGGCTCGACTTTCTGGTTCGTGTCGGAGACGGAGACCCATCCGAGCTCGACGTCGCTGAACTCGAGTCTCGAATCGCCTTGCTCATCGAGGACTGGGACGACGACTTTTCTTCTGAACTCATACAGAGCTTCGGCGAGGATGTCGGGGTTCGGCTCGGGCACAAATATTCGAGCGCCTTCTCAACCGACTATCGAAATGCATTCGATCCACGCACCGCCGCTGCCGACGCGCAGCAGCTCGAACTGCTCGATCCGGACGCAGCTCCCCGGTTGAACGCTTACCGCGAGGCCGGCCACCCAGCGAGCGAGTTCAAACTAAAGGTCTATCGAGAAGGGGGCAAGATCTCGCTCACACGGATAATGCCTACGCTCAGCAACCTCGGCCTGACCGTGCTCGACGAACGTCCCTACCAAGTATCGCTTCCCGATGGCAGAAACGTCTGGATCTACGACTTCTCGCTCGAGCATGGGGAACATCAGCTCGATTTCGCCGACGCCGCCAGCCTGCTCGAAGAGTCGTTCTCGGCGGTATGGACCAACGGCGTCGCTGATGATGGCTTCAACCGTCTCGTCCTGTCGGCAGGTCTGCATCCCCGCGAGGTCGGCGTGCTGCGCGCCTATGCGCGTTACCTGCATCAAACAAACACTGCCTATAGCCAGACCTACATCGAGCGAACGCTGGAAGAACACTGCACCGTCGCACGGCTGCTGGTCGACCTCTTTCTTGTCCGCTTCGATCCCGACATTAGCGACCGTGCCCAGGCGTGTGCCGACGTATCCGAGAGCATCGATGCTTCACTCGGCGACATTTCGATCCTCGATCAGGATCGCATCATTCGCCAATTCCACAACTTGATCGAATCGACCCTTCGAACGACGTACTTCCAACTAGACATCGACGGAAACCCACGTGCTTCGCTGGCGCTCAAGCTCGATCCGAAGCAGATTCTCGAGTTGCCCGAACCACGGCCGACCTTCGAGATCTTCGTGTACTCGCCAAGATTCGAGGGTGTGCACCTTCGGTCTGGTCCGGTCGCCCGAGGCGGCCTTCGGTGGTCCGACAGAAACGAGGACTACCGGACAGAAGTGCTCGGGCTCGTCAAGGCGCAGATGGTGAAGAATGCCGTCATCGTGCCGGCCGGAGCCAAGGGCGGATTCGTTCTGAAGCGACGTCCGAGCGACCGCGACGAACTCATGGCCGAAGTCGTCGAGTGTTACAAGGGTTTCGTCGGCGCACTTCTCGATCTGACCGACAACCTGGTCGACGATGCGGTGGTACCGCCCGAGAACACGGTTCGACACGACGCCGACGATCCGTACCTCGTCGTGGCAGCAGACAAGGGGACCGCGACTTTCTCCGACATCGCGAATGCGTTGGCCATAGAGCGCGGCTTCTGGCTCGGAGACGCGTTCGCCTCAGGCGGCTCGAACGGTTACGACCACAAAGGAATGGGCATCACCGCTCGCGGAGCGTGGGAGTCGGTGAAGCGCCACTTTCGCGAGCTCGGACGAGATGTCCAGTCGGAGCCATTCACCGTCGTCGGCGTCGGCGACATGTCCGGCGATGTCTTCGGAAACGGGATGCTCCGTTCAGAACAGACGAGGCTCATCGCCGCGTTCGACCATCGAAACCTCTTCTTTGATCCTGACCCCGATGCTGCCTCTTCGTTCGTTGAGCGACAGCGACTCTTCGACCTCCCGCGCTCGAGTTGGGCAGACTACGACGAGTCGCTCATTTCATCCGGCGGCGCAATCTACGACCGCAAGAGCAAGTCGATTTCACCGACTCCAGAGATCTGTCGGTCGCTTGGAGTCGACCACGGGGCGTTCACACCCGACGAGCTCATCAGTGCGATCTTGCGTGCTCGGGTCGACCTCTTTTGGAACGGTGGGATCGGGACGTACGTGAAATCGTCGCATGAAAGTCATGCCGACGTCGGCGACAAAGCGAACGACAACATTCGCGTCGACGCTCCCGTCCTAGGCGCTCGTGTCGTTGGCGAGGGTGGCAACCTCGGAATGACACAGTTCGGGAGAATCGAGTTCGCGAATCTCGGCGGTCGGATCTATACCGACGCCATCGATAACGCTGGCGGCGTTGACTGCAGCGACCACGAGGTCAACATCAAGATCCTGCTCGATCGTGTAGTTGCCGACGGAGATCTCACCGATAAACAGCGAAACGCTCTTCTTGAACAAATGACCGACGAGGTGGGCACCCTCGTGCTCGCCAACAACTACGACCAGACGCAAGTCCTCAGTACCGAACGCCTCGAAGCTGCGAGCATGGTCGACGTTCATGCTCGTTACCTTGCAAATTTGGAGTCGCAGGGATTGCTCGACCGTCAGCTCGAACATCTGCCCGACGGAGAGGCGCTCGCTGATCGACGTCTCGCCGGACAGGGGCTCACGGCGCCCGAGCTTGCTGTCCTGATCGCCTACACGAAGAACATATTGCAGGCGCAGCTGCTCGATTCGCATGTTCCCGACGACGCCTTCTTCCTGCCGACGTTGTCGCACTATTTTCCTGAGCCGCTACGCAAGCCATTCTCGGACCAGATCCCCGCACATAGGTTGCGGCGAGAGATCATCGCCAACCAGATTGCGAATCGGGTAGTCAACCGTGCAGGCACGTCCATGGTGTATCGCCTCGGACAGGAAACATCGGCGCCGTCTCATGAGATTGCGGCAGCACACATGGCTGCTTGGGAGATTTTTGAACTCGACGCGCTGACGTCGGACGTGAACCGGCTCGACAACGTCCTCCAAGCTGAACAGCAGTTGGCGATTCACCTCAGTGCACGACAGTTGGCCGAGCGGGCGACCCGATTGCTCGTGCGATCCCGCCCGTATCCCTTTAGCGCGACCGACGCGGTCGCCGATCTTGCTGCCGCAGTCCGCGAGACGAACGCGAGTCTGAGCGACCAGCTCGTCGGCACCGACAAAGCATCGCTCGACGACCGTGTTGCGAATCACATCGCGGCGGGGATCCCCGAGGATCTTGCCCTTCGGGTTGCCGGGCTCGGCCCATCACTCGCCTCGCTCGACATCGTCGTGGTCGCGAGTGGCACGGATGAACCTGTTTCCGAGGTTGCCGGCGTGCACTTCAACGTTGCTGAGTTCCTCGATCTGACCTGGTTGCGCGAACGAATCCTCGCTCTTCCTCGAGACACCCAGTGGGAGACACTTGCTCGTCTGACGCTTCGCGGGGATCTCTACGAAGATCATCGGGCCTTGACGGCTCGCGTTGTGGCGAAGGGCGAGACCCACCTTGCTGGTCGCGAGCGCGTCGAACTCTGGATGGCTGAGAATCCGGGCCCAGTCGAGTATTACCGGCGCACGATCAGCGACATCCGAGCAACGGCGATAGGTGACCTGACGACGCTCTTGGTCGCAAGCAGGGAAGTGCGAAGCCTAATTAGCCGGACGGGCTGACGAATGGCTCGAGCGCACTAACCTCTCGGTGTGGAGACTTGGGATGCGTTGAGGGCTCGCCGTAATGTGCGCAGCTACACAGATGAGCCGATCGCGGACGTCGATCTCGACCGGATTCTGGAGGCTGGGCGGCGAAGTCCGTCGGCTTCGAACCGCCAGAAGTGGGACTTCGTCGTGGTCACCGACAGCGAGAAACTCACCGAACTCGGCACCGTGTGGAAAGGCGCCGGCCACGTTCCCGGATCGACGGCGACCATCGTGTTGGTGTTGCCCGAGCCCGAATCCGAGCGGTACCACGCCATGGACCAGTACGACCTCGGGCAAGCAACGATGGCCATGATGTTGGCCGCTACCGATCTCGGCATCGGCACCGCCCACGCAGCGGTGGGAGAGCAGGACATCGCACGACAGATTCTCGGGCTGCCCGACGATCACTACGCTGCCTACTTGCTGGCGCTCGGCCATCCCGCAGATCGTCCGTTGGCAGTCATCAAAAAGCCAAACCGGCGCTCCTTCGATGACGTGGTCCACCGCGACCGCTGGTGACCCAGACCGCTCGCTAGCGATCCGACTCGGGGCTTGCCTTATTGATGGCCTTCCAGACACGCTGTGGCGTGAGCGGGATGTCCAGGTGCCGCACACCGAGATGCCCGACAGCGTCGATCACCGCGTTCTGCACCGCTGGCACTCCGCCGATCGTTCCGGACTCGCCGATCCCCTTCGCTCCGAGGGGGTTCTGAGGCGTCGGGTGTTCGGTGAGGTGGCATTCGAAGGACGGCAGCTCCGCGGACGAGGGCATCGTGTAGTCCAAGAAGTTCGAGGTGAGTGGATTGCCGGCATCGTCGTAGACGAACTCTTCGAACAACGCCTGACCAATGGCCTGCGCGAGGCCACCATGCACCTGGCCTAACGCAAGCATGGGATTGATGATGGTGCCGACGTCATCGACGGTGATCATCCGCAGGAGTTCGACCGCTCCTGTGGCTGTATCGACCTCGACGACCGCGCCGTACGCGCCGTAGGGGGCGGTCGCTCCATCCGGTTCGTAGTCGACCTCGCATCGCAACCCGGAGTACTCGCCGTGATCGTCGGCTGCAGCCTGTTCGTTCAGCAGCACCTCCGCGATCTCAAGCCAGCTGACAGACGCAGCCGCCGGTGAACCCACGACGTGAAAACGGCCCTCCGACAGGTCGAGCACGACATCATCGACAGGTGCCTCCAGCTGGTCCGCGGCTCGCTGACGGGCGGCCACGACGAGTTGGTCGGTCGCTAGAGCAATGGCCGACCCAGCCTTTTGCACCGACCGCGAACCACCGGTGGTTCGGCCCCGGGGAACGATGTCGGTGTCGCCGTGAATCACATCGATCCGATCGAACGGAACGCCCGTACGGTCGGCGACGAGCATGGCCCATGTCGTGTAGTGGCCCTGCCCATACGGCGATGATCCGGTGAGCACACGCAATCGACCATCGGCCGCCAGCTCGACCGAGCCATACTCCGAACCGGGCATGCCAGCCGTGCGGTCGATGAACGTTGAGATCCCGACGCCCAGTTGTTTGTCCGAACCGGACGCTCGCCTGCTCGCCTGTTCGGCCAGGAGCGCGTCGTACCCGAGCTCGCCGACGAGAAGCTCGAGCGCTTCGGGGTAGTCGCCGGTGTCGAGATACACGCCGGTTGGGTTGGTGGTCGGGAGCTCGTTGGCCGTCAGCATGTTCTTTCGGCGAATCTCGACCTGGTCCATGCCGATCTCGGCCGCGAATTGGTTTACCGCGCGATCGATGAGCGCAGCACCCTCGGGTCGACCTGCGCCTCGATAGGCCACGATCGGCGTCGTGTTGGTCACTAGACAGCAAAGATTCCAGTGCGCACGCATGCGAAATGGGCCGGGTTGCACTCGGGCAGCGTTTCGGGCGAGTGGCCCGCCCAACTCGGCGAAGGCGCCGCAGTGCACGAGCAGCTCAACAGCGACCACCTTGAGCGTGCCGTCACGGTCGCCGCCGATCTTCACGCGCTGGCGTTGTCCGCGTGAATGGCCCATGCCGGCCATGTCGACTGTGCGCGTCGGCACCCAACGGACGGCGCGCCCTGCCCTGCGAGCCAAGGCAGGCAGGACGACGTCCTCGGGGTACAGGCGAATCTTTGCGCCAAAGCTGCCCCCAACATCGGAAGTGATGACGCGAACCTCATTCTCCTCAAGTCCATAAATGGCAGCGAGGCCAGCGCGAAGAGGATGCACACCTTGGCATGACGCGTATTGAACGAGGCGTCCTTCATCGGTCCACAGCGATGCAGATACCCGGGTCTCGATCGGCGCCGGCGCGACACGTTGGTTCACGAACTCGGTTTCGAGTACCACCTCGCAGTCGCTGAAGTCTGGTGGGCCATCGGTTCCGCCGCTCTCGGCCAGCATCACGTTCGTGCCGACGTCGGGGAACAGCAGCGTCTCATCGGCTGCAGCATCTTCGAGCGTGACCACCGCTGGCAGCGGGTCGTACTCGACGATGATCTGCTCGATTGCGTCGAGGGCCTGGGCCTCGGTCTCGGCCACGACCGCGGCTATTGCCTGGCCCACGAACAGGACCCGATCCGACGGGAGGATCGGGCGGCGCGCAAGCTCAGGGTAATCAGGATTAACAATGGGCATGAGCCCAAGATCGAGGTCTGCGGCGGTCACGACGTCGACTACGCCGGGCATCGATCTTGCGTCGGAGATATCGATGCTGGTGATCAGCGCGTGAGCTTCGGTCGACGTCACGTACTGTACGACCAGCGCATCGTCGAGCTCGATGTTGGCAACGTAGGTGGTGTCGCCTCGCAATAGGTGAGGGTCTTCCGAGCGAAGCACCGACGTTCCCAGCAAAGAATCATTCATCGCAGCAACTTACCAAGTGGGCGCCCCTCGATCTAGATGGGGACTTCAGCGATTCCGACTACGTTGGAGCCCATGACCAATTCCGTGAGAGCCGAGTTTGCGTGGGGCGTCATCGAGTGGATGGCCGGTGCCGGGGTGGGGAACAGTCAGGAACTGTCGATCGCTCGCATGTGGCTGCCATCAGGCAACGAGACCGATGCCCACGCTCACGACAACTGTGAAGAGTCGGTGTATGTCCTGAGTGGCGAACTCGAGTGTGTGACCGACGGAGCGTCGGTTCGCATCACACGGGGGGAACACACGATGGTTCCACGCGGCGCCGTTCATAGGCTACGAAGTGTTGGGGCTGACCAGGCAGAGGTTTTGCTCTCTTACTCGTCCGCAGATCGAGCATTCAGGGTCGCGCCGAGTACCTGACCTGGGCGAATCGCCGCGCCGCAAGACCGAGGGCGCTGTGCTAGTTGTCACGAAACTTCTGGATCATTCATACGGTCATTCACCCCTCAAGTCGCGCGTGTACGGTCTGAGCAATGAGTCCAAAACAGAGGATCGCGGTGGTCGGTTCGGGTATAGCGGGCCTCGGTGCGGCGTGGGTTCTAGCGGATCCTCGAAACGGATCTGGACTCAATGATGTAACCCTCTACGAAGCCGCTGATCGCCTCGGGGGGCATGCCAACACGGTCGTCCTTGACGACCGGCAGACTCCGATATCTGTCGACACCGGATTCATTGTCTACAACGAGCAGACCTATCCGAATCTCATCGGGCTCCTCGCTGAATTGGGCGTCGCAACCGAAGCGAGCGACATGTCGTTCTCTTTCAGCGATCCAGGCCGCCTCGAGTACGCCGGTCGAGCGAGTGGGTTACTTCGAAATCGAGCGATCGTTGAGTCACCTCGGTTCCGACGGATGATCGTCGATCTCCTGCGCTTCCGAAAACATGGCCGCACACTTCTCACCGAGGCGGACGGCGCAACGATTGGTCAGGTTCTTAGGGCCAACCGATACAGCGACGGGTTCATCCGCGATTATGTCGTGCCGATGACCGCTGCCGTCTGGTCGGCGAACGGCGAACAGATTCTCGACTACCCAGCGGAATCCCTGTTGCGCTTCCTCGACAACCACGGGCTCATACGTATTACCGGCGCACCCCAATGGCGAACCGTGAGCGGCGGTAGCCGCGAGTACGTCCAACGGCTGCACGACCGGTTGACGAACTGCGGCGCGAAAGTCTTGACGAGCGCTCCGGTGCAGTCGGTCACCAGCCGAGGAGACTCGGTGGCCGTCACGGCGGGTGATCGCTCAGAAACGTTCGACCACGTGGTACTCGCCACCCACTCCGACCAATCGCTCCGGATGCTCGGCAACGAGGCCACACCAGGCGAGCGTCGAGTACTCGGCGCGATCAGGTACGAGTCGAATGTCGCGGTCCTGCATCGAGACCCTGCACTGATGCCGACTCAACGCCGGCTGTGGTCGAGCTGGAACTCGCTCGCCGATCCCGTAGGACACCACGACAGAACCTCACTCACCTACTGGATGAACCGCCTTCAGAACATCGAAGGAGATGATCTTTTCGTAACGTTGAACCCGAAGCGAGAGCCGCGGGGTGACCTGTGCCAGACGTTTGAATACGCTCACCCGCAGTTCGACACCGCCGCGATCGCAGCCCAGCACGAACTCGCCGTGATCCAGGGTCGACGACGAATTTGGTTCGCCGGGGCTTGGTGCGGGTATGGGTTCCACGAAGACGGACTCCAAAGTGGGCTGAACGTTGCCAACGCACTCGGTTCGGTGGCGGACTGGACCCGCCACGTCACACCGATGAGCTCTGCCCCACCCGTTCCTAGGGCTGAGACCGTGACCATGCGATGACGGTCGTCGCCGAGCAAACCACGCACCGGTCAGGCCTCTACGAAGGCTCGATGTCGCACCATCGGCTCCGGCCCAGCGACCATCGTTTCTCGTATCGCATGTACTACGGACTCTTCGACCTCGACGAGCTCCCTGAACTCGACCGCCAGCTTCGTTTGTTTTCACACAATTCGCGGAACATCTTCAGCCTTCGAGACACCACACACGGGTCTGACGACGGAACGGGCCTCAGGGACTGGATCGAGAAGCAACTCGCTGACGCGGAATATGAGTTCGAGCTGGGACGGGTGCAGCTACTCGCTTTTCCGACCGTGGCTGGGTACGTCTTCAATCCCATCAGTATCTGGTGGTGTTTCGACACCGACGGCTCGCTGCGCGCTGTTCTCCACGAAGTCCGGAACACCTTCGGTGACAAACATAGCTACCTCAGCGAGGTCGACCCCGAAGCTCCTCGCCAGGTGTTCGACAAAGAATTGCACGTCTCTCCATTCATGGACCTCGACAAGACGTACTCGTTCAGGCTGTCCGCGCCCGACGAAACGGTCGGTGTTTGGATTCGCGAGGACGACCAAGAGGGCAAACTCTTCACCGCATCGTTCGTCGGCCGTCGAGTCGAATTCACCGACCGCCAGCTCGCTCGAATGTTCGTGCGTTACCCGCTGATCACGCTGAAGTCAGTCCTTTCCATCCACTGGCAAGCAATCAAGCTCTGGCGAAAGAAAGTCCGCTTCCATTCTCGCCCCCAACCCCCAACCGATCCCGTAACGATTCAGAAAGTAGTTTCAGAATGAATACCCCAGACCGACTTTGGCTCACAGCCCTTGGCTCGTTCGCATCGGTGAGCGCAGTAACCATCGAGCTGCCCGACGGTTCGACTCACACCGTCGGCCCAGGCCGAACGTCCGCCCAAATGAGCATCGTCGACCGATCGATCTACGCGAACGTCGTCCGCGAGGGTGCGCTTGGGTTTGTCGAGGCGTACCTCGATGGGCAGATCGAGACCGACGATGTCAGAGCGCTTTTTAGCTGGGCAGCAACGAATCATGCAGCGGCGTCCCAGGGAGCTGTCCGCACGGCGCTCGCCCCGGTGCAGTCGATCTGGCAACGGGTAGTTCCGGCGCGTAAACATCCGAAGGTCGAGACCATGGTCGACCACTACAACCTAGGCAACGAGTTCTACGGAACCTGGCTCGACCGATCCATGACCTATTCATGCGCGCGGTTCTCTTCGCCCGAAATGTCTCTCGTCGATGCGCAGCTTCACAAGTACGAGACCATCGCTGACCATGCCGGACTGCAACCCGGCATGCGTGTGCTCGATATCGGGTGCGGGTGGGGTGGCTTCGCCCGATACGCAGCGGCCGAACGCGACGTTGACGTGGTCGGGGTCACGATCGCGAACGAGCAGGCCGAGTATGCCCGCAAAAGTATCGCCGACTTCGGACTTTCCGATCGGGTCGACATTCGCCTTGAGGACTTCCGTGAACTCGATGGTGAGTGGGACGCGATCGTTTCGATCGAGATGATCGAGTCCATCGACCAAGCGCTCTGGCCCACGCTGTTCGACTCGTTCGCGCGGCTCGGTACTCCCGACGCGCGTGTCGTGATGCAGTCGATCACGATCGCTGACGATCGGTTCGCTGGCTACGCGCGTCGACAGGACTTTATCCAGCGATACATCTTCCCCGGAGGTCAGCTTCCATCGAACCGAGTGATCCGCGGTCTCGCCGCCGGATCCGGTCTACGGATCGAGGCGATCGAAGACTTCGGTACTGACTACGCCAAGACTCTCACGACGTGGTTCGACCGATTCGAAGCGACATGGCCTGAGCTCGAGAAGATGGGATTTGACGAGCGCTTCAGACGCATGTGGCTCACGTATCTCGCGTACTGCGAGGGCGGATTCCGGTCCGGCGAGATCAGCGTGGGCCAGTGGGTGTTCAGCGCTTCTCCCACATCTTGAGTTTGTCGGGGATATATCGAGACTCACTGCGATGACACCAGTTCGCCAGCTGGACAGTTCGTCAGCCAGCGCATAGGACGTGGATCATGACGCTGACCCACTTCGCTGCTTCTACCGACCCCGTTGTCGTGTCCGACCACCTGGCGGCGCACGGATACGCGATCATCGACGAGCTTGTGAGCAACGAGCTACTCGACCTTTTCGCCGCTGAAGCCGCATCACACATTGAGGCTTCCAGGGGAGGCGGGGATGACTACGACGGCGCCCACACACGCCGGACCGGCGCGCTGATAGCGAAGGTTCCTGCGTCCCGCGAGTTGGTGATGCATCCCGTCGCATTGGCAGTCGCTGAAGGACTCCTCAGTCAGGCCAGCGCAATCCAGCTTCTGCTCACACAAATCATCACCATCGATCCGGGCGAAACGCAACAGAAGCTGCACCGGGACCAGATGATGTTCGACCTCTATCCGTTCCCGCCGAACTACCACGTTCAGTGCAACACGATGTGGGCCCTCACCGACTTCACGATCGAGAATGGAGCGACCCATATCTGCCCAAGCTCGTCGGGAGCGACCGACGAACAGGCCGCGTCGATCGAGCCTCTTCAGGCCGAGATGAAGCGGGGGAGTGTGCTGTTCTATGAAGGCAAAGTGCTCCACGGCGGCGGTGCGAACACGAGCGATTCTTCACGCCAGGGCATCAACATCACATACGGCATTGGCTGGGTCCGCCAGGAAGAGAACCAGTACCTTGCTTGTCCGCCCGAGATCGCCCGGACGCTCGACGACGACCTGCTCCGGATGATGGGATACCAACAGGGAGCGTTCTCACTTGGGTATGTCGGCGATCAAGAAGATCCATTGGCCGTGCTGCGGGGCGAGAACCAGCGGGCGAGTCGGATCGCTGAGTTTGCAGACGCCAGTGACGCTCACCGGGCGTTCGTCGACGACATCGACGGGGTCGGTTCGTCGAACTGACGGAACCCTCGTCGGCGGTCGAGAGTTTCTGGCTTCTAGATGATGCTGGCGAGCAACGAAATACCCGATATCACGAGCAGCAAGATCACTAGGCGCTCGAACGTTTCGACGTCGAGGCGATGGCGTACCCGCGTACCAAAGGGCAATATCGCCGACGCCAACGCGGCCAATCCCAGCCCGCCGAGAACGAAGTTCGTCGTGAACGAACCTTGGAACAAGAAGAAGAATATCTGGGCCACGCCCGCAAGCGTGAAGGCGGCCGAGATCGACATCAGGTAGACGTCGCGCCGCAGGTTCTGGCTCAGGAACCAGGGTGTGACGAGGGGGCCTGACACTGCGGTTGCGCCGAACACCATTCCGCTGACAGCGCCTGCCACCGGTGCCAGGCGAAGGCCTCGGTCGGCACCCATGGTAAAGCGGCGATCGCTCAGTCGATTGGCGACGAACACCACGATGATCGCGACGAGCCCGAGCCGAAGCACGGTCTCTGACAACACCGAGAGCAGCACCGAACCAACGACAGCGCCGAGCGACGTGGCGACCAAGAAACGTGGCAACGTCGGCGATTCTCGACGTTCATGTCGAAGAGACCAAAAGATCGACCCATTCATCGTCACGTTCGGAATGGCTACGACGACAACCGCATCGGCGACATCGATGAACAAGACCAGGATCGGTACGACGAGCATCGGAAATCCCGCGCCCGTAACTGCCTTGACGAACGCGGAGACGATCGCGACCCCGATGATGATGGCGATTTGAAGGTTGGTCACGTCAGGGGTGTACCGGTCAGCTGGGTGATCCTGAATTGTACGGATGTGAGTTGCACGAATGTACGGATGTGCGTTGCACAAACTTGCAGCTCAATCGTTCGAATTGGTCCTGGGCGCGGCCGCTGTTCATATCGTCCCGATCATCCCGGCACTATTTGCCGCGGCAGTTTCATCGAGGAGAGACATGGCATCAAGTGTGAAGACCGCATCGGGTATCAATTCAGTCGATATCGAGGCGGTCGGTGGACTGGCGAGCAAGATTCAAGAGAGCCCTGAGGTCGCATCCACGGTTTGGAAGTCGACGGTGTCGTGGGACGAGGGCTTTCGCTCGCATGCAACCGTGCGCGGCTTCGAGCCCGCCTCTTCCGATGAGCCCGAGGCACTCGGTGGCACCGACACGGCGCCGAACCCGGTCGAGCAGTTGCTGAGCGCACTCGGGAACTGCCTCGCAGTTGGCTACGCGGCCAACGCGACCGCTGCCGGCGTCGAGATCGAGGATCTCACAATCAACCTCGAGGGAGATCTTGATCTGCATACGTTCCTGGGGCTCAACCCCGAAGGAAACGCGGGCTATGACGCGATTCGTGTGAACGTCGATCTGAAGAGCGACGCAACGCCGAAACAGCTCGAGGAGATCCACGAGAAGGTCATCGGCACCTCGCCGGTCGGTCATACGCTCGCTCGAAGCGTGCCGCTCACGATCGCTCTCACCTGAGAAAGGCCTCGCCCGATTGGCGCGTGACATGTCGAATCGAGCTTGCTACCGTTAATAATGGAAACGTTGACGAACACTGAACTGTGGCAGCAACTCTCCGACTTCGAGTTCGACGAACCCGAGGCACAACAGCCTTTCAGTCGACGGCTGGCTGGCGGGCAGCGGTGGAGCGGCGCGTATACCGATCGGGTGATCGTCGAGTATCGGCGCTTCTTGTACCTCACCCAGGTCGTGCCGCACGAGGTGACACCGTCGAAGCCGATCGACGCGATCTGGCATCTACATCTGACGTATACCGAGTCGTACTGGAACGGGATATGCGCACTCTTGGAGAGTCCATTGCATCACCGTCCAACGATGGGCGGTCAAGCGGAGAAACGTCGGCATCACGCGCAGTACCGTTCGACGCTCGACAGCTACGAGCGAGTATTTGGTGCACCTGCTCCGACCGATATCTGGCCTCTTTCTGACGCACGGCCCGGCCTCTTAGACCGACTCGTTCGCCGGGCGCTCGCCCATGCCCCCGAATCCCGATTTGATGCGTTCTATGACAAAAGCTTCGGACGCGTTGGCGGCGGCTGCGGCGGTTAAAGAGATCACATGAGTAAAGCGACACCACAGCTTTGTGGACTGATCGATTCTGTCTGTGTTGGCTCCGTCGGTGAGCTCGACTCGGGCCGGCGCAAGATCGAGAGCGCGTTCGTGAAGACGGCCGTGCAGGAGAGGGTCTCACTGGGGCCGCTCGGGCTAACCGGCGACGAGCACGTGTATGAGGATCACGGCGGGCCAGACATGGCGTTGCTCGCGTATCCGAAGGAGCACTATGACTACTGGCGCTCTGCAGGACTCAACCTCCCCGAAGCCGGAGCCATGGCCGAAAATCTCACGACCACAGGACTGGTCGAAACCGAGGTCTGTATTGGCGACGTGTTCGAGGTTGGGACTTGTGTAGTTCAGGTTTCGGAGACTCGCAGTCCGTGTTTCAAGTTGGCTGCACGCTTCGGGCGTAAGGACATGGCTGTGCTTATGCAGGACACCGGATACACCGGGTTCCTCTTCCGGGTTCTGGTGTGTGGCGAGCTCGGAGCTGGCGACGAGATGAAATTGATCCGTCGGGACGGAGGCCACACCGCAACGGTGGCCGAGGCGGGTCGAGTGCTCAACGTCGACCGCACCGACATGGAAGGGGCGCAGCGGCTGTTCGCCGTTCCGTCGCTCGGCCTCTTGTCGCGCCGCACCTTGGCGGCCCGATTGGAAAAGGGGGTGGACGATCTCGGCGGGCTTCACGTCGAGCGCTTGTTCCATCCCGACGACCAAACGAGCTCCGGAGGCTGATTGGGCGCAGGTGGTCTTTTCGGCGCTCTCGACGTCGTCTGAAAGACCTCCGGCCCTCACGGCTCAGCGACGATCCAACCTCGGCGTTGGAGTTCAGCGGCGAGTTCTTCGGCGGGAAACTTCCGCAGGGCTTGTTCGGCTGGTGACAGCTTTTGGGCTTTCGGGACCGGTGCGACACTGTCGCTCTCTATCTCGTCTTGTTCCTGCAACTTGGTGATGTACTCATCAGCCTCGTCGCGCGTGAACTTGCCGCCCGCCTGTCGTTGGGTGAAGTCCATTGGGTAGCGGGCCTCGCGGAAGTCTTCGAAGCCCGCGTCCATGAGAAGAGCGAGGAGCTCCTCCAGTTGTTTGTGAGTTGCGGGAGGTCCTGATGCTTGTCCGAAGGCCATGGCTACAGTCTCGCCGCTTTGAGTCGATATCGCTGCACGAACCACAGATCCCTTGCGTAAGCAATTACTTACCAATAGGATTGCGCTATGTCTACCAGTAACGCTGTTGTCGACCGTGAGGCTTGGCATGCCGCCCGCCTCGATCACCTGGCCGCCGAGAAGGAATTCACTCGCGCAAGAGACGAACTGAGCCGTCAGCGAAGAGGGCTTCCGTGGCTTGAAATATCGGAGGACTACCGGTTCGATGGACCGGACGGAGAAGTGTCGCTCGCCGATCTATTCGATGGACGCGAGCAGCTCATCGTCCAACACTTCATGATGGGCCCCGGTTGGGAAGAGGGGTGTCCGTCGTGCTCCTACTGGGCGGACGGGTTCGACGGCATCACGGTCCACCTGGAGCATCGCAACACCTCGTTCGCCGTCGTCTCACGAGCGACGCTGCCCGAGATCGACGCGTACAAGACCCGGATGGGCTGGGATCTTCAGTGGCTCTCGTCCCATGGCTCGTCCTTCAACTACGACCTAGGTGCGTCCGCAACTCCCGAGCAGATCGAAGCCGGCGAGGCTGCCTACAACTTCGGCACGCAGACGCCCATGGGAGAAGAATCCGCTGGCCTCAGCACATTCCGCCAGCAGGACGGAAAGATCTTCCTCACCTACCAAACCTTCTCGCGCGGCCTCGACATGCTGAACACCGCCTACCACTTACTCGACCTCACCTCGATGGGCCGCGATGAGGACTCGTTGCCGTGGGGTATGGCCTGGCTCCATCGTCACGACGCGTACCCCGGCTGATCGGCCGACACGCCCGAGTGCAAGACTCGCCCAATGGCCACACCAATCCGTTCGTCGTCCGCCGCAGGAACCGGATTGCTCGCGATATTCGTCGATCTCGACGTGGATGACCGACCGGGCTTTCGACCGTTCCTCGCCGAGGACATGTTCCCGCCGAGGCGAAACATCGGCCTGGGACCAATGGCGAGCTACGACATTCTCGAAGGAGAGGGTCAGCAGTTCCTCACGCTGTACGTCGCTCCGAGCCTCGGCGATCTCTACGGCACGCCCTACCAAGGACTGCGCTACCAACGAGGCGAGCGCGATGCGCTCTATCACCAGAAGTTCCGGAATCAGGCTCGGTTTGTGGCGGCCTGGACTGGGCCCGAGATCTCACCGATCGAGCCGGAACTCTTCTCATCGCACCTACTCGTCGACCGGATCGAGCTCTCGGTCGACGCAACCCAGCCGTTCAACATGTGGTTCGCTGGAGAGTACCTGCCAGCGCTTGCCGAGGTCGCCGGGGTCACCTCCGTCCGCCGGTACCTCGCTGTTGAAGGTGTACCCACCCACCTCGTGCTCTATGAAGTTGCAGACCCTTCGGTCACTCACGACGCTGCCTGGATCG
>JBLIMK010000055.1:0-26950 GCA_047638715.1 Verrucomicrobiales bacterium | reverse complement strand
AGGACCACAAACGACAGAAGGAAGAGAGGTCGGGATCCGAGTCGATCTGCGAGAGCTCCAAGACCAAGGCGACCAACGACACTCGAGCCGCCGATGAGTCCAACCAACAACGCCGCTGGAACCTCTTCGATCCCGCGCTGCTCTGCGTACCTGACAATAAACACGAACGGAACGAAGATACCGAAAGTGATGCAGGCAATCGCCGTATAAAGGAGGGCGAATGACCTGAGTCGAAGGAGTTCGCGGATTCGGCGAGGCGCTACCGCTGTCTGTGCCGCTGGTCCGCGCTCGGCAACAAACGCAACAACGACGAGAAGTCCACCGCCGACGATCGCAAAGATCACGAAGGTCACTCGCCAGGAAGTCGCTGCGATCAGTGCCGCCGCGGTCGGCGATCCGACGAGCGTGCCAAAACCAATACAGGTCACAGCGAGGCCGAGCGCGGTTGCACGATGCCGTTCGAACCAGCTGCTCACGGTCGCCACCATCGGTATATACGCGCACGCAATGGCGAAGCCGACGCCGCCGCCGTAGGTCAGGTAGCCGAGCCAAAGTGTTGGAACCACCGTGGTCAGGAGCAGTCCGGTCGAGAGCGAGGCTGCCCCAGCGAGCAACACGGGCCTCGGCCCGACGCGGTCGACCCAACGGCCCGTGAAGAGGCCGAGGATAAACGACAGACTGATCGTCAACGAAAAGATGAGCGCCGTGGCGCTCGTACTCGCGTCGAACTCATTGGCCATCGACGTGAAGAATGCACCGAAGCTGTACGCCAGTCCGAAGACGACGAACATTGCCACGACCGCAGCAGCGACGACGATCCAGCCGCGTGCTGAATCGACGGTGGCCTGGCTCCTTGCTGGCACCCTCATCGCTGGCACCATAGTGTCGTTCGACTCCCGGGAGTGCCCCCGATGCCCACAGTCCAGGGGCTCGTCAGGGTTACGATCGTGGCATGACCCCCACCACGAAGCAGCGCATTGGTTTGGGTCTAGGTGCGCTCGTGTTGGTGCTGATCGTCGGCGCTATCGGATTCGTTCTCGGCCGATCTAACGTTGAGCAATCGGTCCAAACAGCGTCCACGACGACCCTGGTGCCGACGACAACGACGAGCACCTCGGTACCAAGGGCTGTGCCGACGACCTCTTCTTCGACCGTTGCTCCCCTCCGTGACTTTCCCGATCTGTTCGAAGACCTTCGATCCTCGGTGGCGAGTGTCGACGTCGTCGGCTGCAACACGGCCAGCCAAGGCACCGCCTTCTTGACGAGTGAAGACACCGCCTACACCGCGTGGCACGTCGTACAAGACGCGGCGCAGATTGCCTTACAGATCGGCGGGGAGAGTATCGAGGCCTCGGTCATTGGCAGAGACGAGGACTTAGATGTTGCGATCCTTCGCCTGGCTACACCCGTCGCTGATGCAACCGTATTGCCCATCGCGATCGCAGAACCCCGTGTGGGTGAGCAGGTCGCTGCAATGGGTCATCCGCGAGGCTTACCGCTCGCTCTCACCGTCGGCAGAGTCACCTCTATGAACGGCGACTTCGATTTTGGCGGCAGCGGCGACGCCATTGTTCAGAACCTCATACAAACCGATGCCGTCGTGGCACCCGGATCGAGCGGCGGACCGCTCATCAACCGTCGCGGCGAGGTCATTGGGATCGTCATTTTGAAAGATATTGCGGCCGAGGGACTGATGTATGCCTCGAACGTGGATGGAGTTCGTGCCTCGCTAGCGGGCTGGAATGTCAATCCTGAACCCATCGAAGCAGCGTTCTGTGTGGGTTCGGTCGATCTCGGGAACATCGATGAGATTGCTCCCGACGTGGTTGCGAGTGACACCGAACATCCTGAGGTCGCGGCGCTCCAACGCACGTATGCGGTGTATACCCAGAGCATCAATTCAGCGCGTGCTGAAGCAGCGTTCGGGGTGCTCGGACCTGCGATAACGAACGACAACACGCCCGAGGCCTGGGCCGAGGGACAAGCGACAAGCCTTCTGTGGGATTGGCGAATCCGCGAGGTCACCGAAACCGCGACCGGATTGCAGGTTCGTTCGACGTTCACAAGTACCCAAGAGATGGAGTACGCCTTCGACGGGCTCAGCACGTGCACGCGTTGGGACATCACCCACGACTTGGTCAGCGGCCTATTTCGAGGCCGCACGTTCTGGCTCATCGATCGCTCTCGCGCCACCGAAGGAAGTGGTCCGGTCGACTGTCTCGACTGGGAGCCCGAGGTCGTGGCGAGAGAACAACTCGTCCTTCCCGAGGTCGGCGAGTCGCTCGAGCGAGCGGACCGCCTTCCAGCCGGCACGGTCCACGACTGGGACATCGGGTTTGGGCCGCTGCCCGAGGACGAAACGGCTCCGCCTGTCACGATGGTCGTCACCGTCGACGCCACGGACGAAATGTTTGACCCGATCGTTACCGTCCGGGACCAATTCGGCGTAGTGATCGGTGAGAACGACGACCGGGGTGATGGCTCGCTAAACAGTCGGATCGACATCGCGTTGTCGTCGTACCAGGTGGTAAGCGTGCACGTCGCCGATCTGGCCAATCGTGACGGCGGCAGCTACACGATCACATTCTCGAACGCGGCGGGTTAGACGGTCGTGAACAATCGGTATCCGGCGATATGCCCGCACGACATTGGTCGCGCTCCGATGCGGATGCAGTGGCAGGACCTCACGATGCTCCACTGGCGCTACCCAGCCGAAGAGGTCCAGGCGCTCCTGCCGGATGGACTGACCGTTGAAACCTTCGACGGCTCCGCTTGGGTTGGACTGGTCCCGTTCCAGATGCGGGTCGACGTTCCGTTCGCTCCGCGTCTGGCGAAGGTCCTGCACTTCCCAGAGACCAACGTGCGCACGTATGTCTCGGGTCGCTCGGGTGAACCCGGTGTCTTCTTCTGGTCGCTGGAGGCATCATCGCTTGCCGCGGTCATCACCGCACGAGCCACCTATCAAGTGCCCTACTTCTGGGCGGACATGACGATCGAACGCCTGAGTGCGGAGGGTAACGATTTGACGAGCGCTCCCTCGACCGGAGACCGTGTGCGGTATTCATCGAATCGCCGTTGGCCGAAGCCTCGCGGCTCAACGTCATTGATCGAAGTCGATATCGGTGAAGCCTTCGAACCCGAGGAGCCCGACGATCTCGATCGATTCCTCACCGCTCGTTGGGCGTTGTACGGGTCGTTCAGTCGGTGGATCAGCTACGCGACCATGTTTCACGAGCCGTGGCCGCTGTATCACGCCGAGGCCGTCCGCTGGGACGACGAACTCGTCGCTGCTGCTGGGCTCACTCAGCCAACCGACCCACCTACGGTGCACTATTCGCCCGAGGTAAATGTTCGATGTGGTTGGCCAGGTAGGGCGTAACTCTGGCTAGACGATGCGTTCGACGCTCCAGCGCGTAGCTTCCTCCACGCCGAACAGGACAACTTCGTCGCCCGTGGAAGTGGAGAGGGTCGTGGCTAGCGCTGTCTCGACCGGTTCGGATGTAAGGCGAAGCTTCGCGGTTGGCGACTCGACCCCGTAGATCTCGCAGCCGTTCGCCGACACGAACGCACCGAGAGTGTCGAGCGCGTCGTGCGCAGCGAAAACGTCGGCGACAACCTCGAGGCCATAGGCGGCGTTGAAGACGCCCGCTTTTGCCTTGGGCCCATACTTTGCCGTCGAGGGGTGCGGCGCCGAGTCGGTTCCGAGCATGAACGCGGGGTCTCCGCTGGTTGCCGCAGCGATGAGCGCGGCTTGGTCATCGGAAGAATTGATCACTGGCTTGCAGTACAGGTCGGGTCGCATTCCGTCGGCCAAAAGGTCGGATCGATCGCGCGACAGATGGTGCGGGGTCACGGTCGCCGCGACCTGTTGGTGATTTGCGACAAAGTCGACCCCTGCTCGCGTCGAGACATGCTCGACCGTCACCTTTAGCTCTGGGAACGCCGCGCACACGAGATCCAGCTCGGACTCGAGGAATGCGGCCTCTCGGTCGAAGATGTCGACCGCTGGGTCGGTGGATTCGGCATGCACCAACAGTCGGGTATCCGTCTCGATCAGGACCTGCAGAATGTCCTCGAACGCGAAGATCGACGTTCCACCTGCTTCAGAGTTCGTCGTGGCGCCAGCGGGGTAGTACTTCACGGCAGCGATTACGCCGTCATCGATCCCACTTCGCAGGTCGACCGGATCGATGAGGGGCGAGCAATAGAGCGCCATGATCGGTTGAAAGTCAACCGCGTCGATGGGTGCGCTCTCCAGAATCCGGTCGCGATACGCCGCCGCTGCCGCGGTGGACGTGATGGGTGGCATCACGTTCGGCATGACCATCGCGTACCGGAAACGGTCGGCTGTGTATCGCACGACGGAATTGAGCATCGCATCATCTCGAAGATGCACATGCCAATCGTCGGGCAGGGGAATATCGATGGGGCCACGCATAGTTTCGGAGCGTAACGTGCGAGGAGCCGAGGAGAGGTGGAGATGAGCCAGGATGACGAGCAAGCGCTGACATGGCACAAGGTCTTGGAGGTCGGCGAGCTCGATGAAGGTCGGGTCAAAACCGTCAGCGTCGGAGTCCGAACCTTCGCGATGACACATCACGAGGGCAAATTCGGCTGTGTCGACAACGCCTGCCCGCACCAAGGTGGTCCGCTCGGCGAAGGAACGATCGAGAACGGGTGGCTGCGTTGCCCATGGCATGGCTACGACTACTCGCCGCTCACGGGCAAGCCGCCAGGCGGTTTCAGCGATGCGCCGCCATGTTTCAGTACCGACGTCCGCGATGACGGCGTCTATGTCGCTCTGCCAGCACCGCCCAAGAAGCCCAGGACCGTCTCCGACATCATGGTCGAGACCATGGTGAATTGGGGACTGACCCACGTGTTCGGCATCGTGGGCCATTCAAACTTGGGCTTCGCCGACGCGATGCGCAAGGCTGAGGAACGTGGAGATCTCACCTTCATCGGCGTCCGTCACGAGGGAGCTGCGGCCTTTGCGGCGAGTGCCTACGGAAAGCTGACGGGCGGCGTCGCTGCATGTTTCGGTATTGCAGGTCCGGGTTCGACGAATATGTTGACCGGTCTCTACGACGCCAAAGAAGACCGGGCGCCCGTGCTCGCGCTGAGTGGTCAGGTGCCATCGAAGGTCAAGGGACGGGGCGCGTTTCAAGACACCAACCTCGAAGGAGCGTTCGCTGACGTTGCGCGTTTCAGCGAGACCGTTCATGCCGGATCCGACTACGCAGAGCTCGCAACGCTGGCCATGAAGACCGCGATCGTTGAACGAGATGTTGCTCACCTGATCTTCCCTGACGAAATTCAACACGCCGCCGTCGCTGAGGACGCGCCGGCGGGAACGTCGGAGGGGCGGACCGGATCTCGCCAGATCGCAGCCCCCACTGGCGAGGTCGAGCGAGCGGCAGCGCTTATCGAGACGTCATCACGACCAATCATCGTCGTCGGTAACGGTGCCCGACACGAAATGGACGCTGTGCAGGCCCTTTCAGACCGCCTCGGTGCCCCGATAGCGACCACGTTCAAGGCCAAGGGCCTGATCGGTGATTCCACGCCGCTCGGCCTTGGCGTGTTGGGTCGATCCGGAACACCGATCGCCAGCTGGTTCATGAACGAGAGTGATCTGGTTATCGTCTTCGGCGCGAGCTTTGCGAATCACACCGGTATCGCCGACTACAAACCGCTCATTCAGGTCGATTACGACCCCATGGCCCTGGGCCGGTTCCACTCGGTCGACATTCCGCTCCAAGGCCATGTCGGTGTGACAGCGCACCAGATCCTCGATGCGCTCCCGGACGAGATCTCCTGTGCTGATATGCGCGAAGAAGTCGCTGAACGCCGTGCCCTGTGGCGCACGGAAAAGGAACGCCGTCGCTTCGACGATTCCGGTAAAGGTCTCGGTGCAGCGGCGGTGATGGCGAGCCTCGAGTCAGCGGTCGACCCCGATGCGGTCATCGCCCTCGACGTCGGAAACAACACATACTCCTTTGGCCGATACTTCGAAGCCTCTGGTGAGCAGGATGTCTTGATGTCGGGCTACCTCGGCTCGATCGGCTTTTCGTTGCCCGCCGCCATGGGAGCATGGGCTGCTGTCGGCGAGACCCGACAGGTCGTCAGCGTTAGTGGTGACGGCGGATTCGGGCAGTACGCCATGGAGCTCACCACCGCGGTGAAGTACGGCATGAACATCACCCACGTGCTTTTGAACAACGGGGAGCTCGGCAAGATCTCTAAGGAGCAACGCGCCGCCGAGTGGGATGTCTGGCAGACCTCGCTCCACAACCCCGACTTCTCGGCGATGGCCGTTCTTTGTGGTGCGAAGGGCACTCGGGTCACGAAGCTCGAGGAGCTCGACAGCGCCATCGCTGAAGCGCTCGCACATCCCGGCCCGGCACTCGTCGAGGTCATAACTGACGCACTTTTGGTCTGAGGAGATTCGACATGCACACGCTGCACAATCCGCCCGAAAATCTCACATCGACCCGGTCGGCTCTGCATCGCCTCGCAATGTACGTCATCGCTCCAGTGCGGCATCAGGCCACGGCCCGATTTGGTTTGCGCTCGACCCCGGGCGGACACGGGACACCCGAGTTCGGCGGGCGACGGGTTCGCGTCCTCGGCGACGAGTTGATCGACGAGGTGGCGGGCGAGGAGCGGCGCCACGTGATCTCCTCGCTTCAGGCGGCGGCAGAGTTTCTCGGAAGTGTTGTCGACCCAGAGACAGCAGCGGAACACGATTCGCCGCCCGTAGGAGATATGCACGCCCCGCTCGAGGTAGACGCCGCCGCATCTACGTTTCTCGGGAGTTGGTACGAGATGGCCTTTGGTGCGCTTCACACGATCGCTGCCGATCCCGAGTCGGTGGATGCGAGCGAAGCACAGCTATGGCCGGGTCACTTCGATGCAGCGATCGAGGTTGGCGATGAGGATCATCGTGGGAGTTATGGCGCGTCGCCTGGCGACGATTCGATCGACGAGCCATATCTGTACCTGAGCGTCTGGTGGCCGGACAAGATCTCCATCGACTCGTCGTTGCCCATCTGGAACGCACCAAACTTCGTCGGCGCAATGCTCCGGCTCTCCGAGTTCGACACGGAAAAGGACCCGGTGGATGTGGCGGTGGAATTCTGGCGGGCCCACCGAGACGCACTCGGCTAGGTAACCGGAGGAGAGCCGCTAGCGGCGGTTCCACCTATTGCTCAACGCGAAAGCGAGCGCCACGAGCGCTGCTGCTGCTAACGCGAAGAAGACCGAGATCTCCGTCTCTCGTTCCTGCAGAACAATCTGGCTCGGCAGCTGGTTGAACACATCGATCAGCTGTTGCGCGTCGGCCGCACGGTAGTACTGGCCACCCGTTAGATCGGCTACTTCGCGAAGCGTTGGTTCATCGATGACCAGAAAGGGACGCAAGTCATCGAGGGTGATGTCGCCGAGATCAGGTCGACCATTGTTGAATCCGAAGCCTGGAGCGAACGAGCCGGGTCCGATCTGCGATGGGGCACACACCATCTCGGCGATCTCGTCGCCGCCGAAGCCGATAGTGAACACGCGGACGCGTCGGTCGAACGCCTGCTGAGCGGCGACGAGCGGTTCAACTCCCTGGCTGTTTGCGCCATCGGTCAGCAGCACGACGATGTCGGGCACATATTCGTCCTCTGCCTCGATGGCGCCGCGATCGACCGTGCCAGAGAGGTCGAGGGTCGCCCGGTCGACGTCAGGGTTGATCTCCGCGATCGCGTCGATCGAGCGAAGTGTCGCGTTGCCGATGCCCGTCCCTAACGAGGTCGTGAAGTTCTCGATCGCGAGGACGAGTTCGCTCGTGTCGTTGGTTGGCGGCACGACGAGTTCAGCAGTTCCACCGAAGGCCACGATGCCGATTTGAGTTCCGTCATCCCGGCTCTCGACGAATGTTCGTGCGGCGTCCTGGGCTACTGCGAGGCGATTTGGGGCGACATCTGTCGAACACATCGACAGGGATACATCGAGCGCGAGGATGATCGACGTGCGGCTGAGCGGAACTTGAACAAAGGCTCGCGGTCGGGCTGAGCCAATGCTGAGTGCCACAAGTCCGAGCAGGAGAAGCGCCGCGGGCACGTGCCTCTTCCACGGAGCGGCGCTCGGAGTCGCCTCCTTCATCAGACTGAGGCTTCCGTAGGAGATCGCCAGTTTCTTTCTTCGTCGCAGAATCCGGATGTAAACCGCGAGCAAAACAAGAGGAATCAGCAGTGTGATGAGGAGGTATGGCCAGGCGAAGTTCATGGCAGGCGTCCTCGTTGGCGCAGCGAAGTGAAGCCTGCCATGGCGAGCAACGACAGTGCCCCAATGGCGAAGAAGCTCGTGATTTCGAGCTCTTCCTCGTCAAATTCGAGATCCTGCTCGATGGCGTTGGTGACCAGTGCCAGCGCTTCGAGGGAATCGGCGTGAAAGTAGGTGCCGTTTGACCGCTCCGCGAGATCTTGCAGTGACGCTTCGTCGAGTGCCGTCGAGATGCTGAAACCGTCGGTTTCGATCACCGCGCCGTCGACGCTGCCCATGCCGACCGGGTAGATGCGGATGCCGGCGGTGGATGCGAGTTCGGCGAGCGGGGCTGGATCTCGTTCGGTCGTGTCCTCGCCGTCGGAGAACACGATGATGATCGCCGATCCGAAGCCTCCGAAGTCGACCGGCCCAATGTCTGCGGTACCTTCGACATCGGGCGAATAAATGATCGGTTCCTTCGCGATCGCGCTCAGGGCGGAGAAGAGGCCCTCACTCAACGACGTGCCACCAGCGGCCTGCAAGCGATCGATCGATGAGACGATCGCGGTTCGGTCGTTTGTTGGTCGCAGCGTGATTGCGCCCGCGCTACCGAACGACACAACCCCGACCTCGACAGATTCGTCCTGTTCGTCGACGAAGGTCCTTGCTGCCTCTTTAGCCGCTTCGAGACGTGTTGGTCCAAGATCGTCCGCAACCATCGATTGCGACGTATCGAAGGCGAGCATGACCGTGCGCCGGAGCGTCGGTACATCGATCGTGGCCTCGGGCCTAGCGAAGCCGACGAGCAAGCTTGCGAGGGCCAGAAAGCTCAGGACCGGACCGAGGTGTTTCCGCTTGCCCAACGGTTTTGCGGCTGTGTATCCCATGCCGAGCGTCGCTGCGGATCGGCGGTCCGAGGAACGTCTGTGCGCAAAGACATACAACACCGCAACAACCGGCAGAACGCCGAGGGCGGCGAGGGCGACAGGCCAGATGAAGTTCATCGACGCCGTCGACCTTTTCGTTGAGCGATCATCTGCAAGAGTGCCCTGGCTAGATCGTCATCGGTCGAGATCTCGAAGAGCTCGATTCCGGCGCGTTTGGACGCGTCCGAGATTCGTTGCTCACGAGCTTCCGCCGCTTCGCCAAAACGTGCGCGAAATGCCTGATTGCCCGTATCGACGGTCATCTGTTCGCCGGTTTCGGCGTCCTGGACGACGACCAGCCCAGCGTTTGGAAGCGAAAGTTCCTGGGCATCGACGATCCGGATAGCGATCACTTCGTGCCTGGCGGCGAGCCGACGCAACGCAACGTCCCAGCCGGGTTCGCACACGAAGTCGGACACGACGAAGATGAGCGAGCGCCGGCGTGCAACACCGGCGCCGGCGTGCAAGAGGCCGGTGAGCGTCGTGGACTCGTTCGTTGGAGTGGATGGACTGAGGAGTTGGCGAGCGAGTCGCAGGACCTGTGGTCGTCCTGTGCGCGGCGCTATCAGCGATTCGACGGCATTGTTCCAGAGCATTGCACCGACGCGGTTACCTCGGTGACTGAGCAGCCTTGCGAGCGCTGTCACGAGTTCTGCGACAACGATTTCCTTCGACCGTTCGGTGTGACCAAACTGCATCGATGCGGAGCGGTCGATGAGAAACCATGCCGTGAGGTCGCGATGTTCGTCGTACTGTCGGACAAATGGTTTGTCCATCCGAGCTGTTACGTTCCAGTCGATGCGCCGAACGTCGTCGTCGGGCTGATAGTCGCGAAGGTCTGCGACATCGAGTCCGTCACCGAGAAAGAGCGTTCGATAGTCGCCCTGTAAGCGACCGTCGAGACGCTGCAAAACCTCCCAATCGAGGCGATGCAGCAGCTCCTCAGGAGTTGTTGAGGACGTTGTTGGTGCGCTCATTGAGCGTGACCTCAGGAAGTGAGACGTTGGCCAAGATCTGGGCGAGGAGATCATCGGAGCGCACGCCGTCGGCGAGTGCTTCGTACGACAGCACCAGTCGATGTCGCAACACATCGAGTGCCAGATCTCGCACATCCTGGGCTAGTGCGTAGTTGCGTCCTCGGACGAACGCGAGAGCCTTCGCGGCGAGGATCAGGTTGATCGAGGCCCGCGGACTCGCCCCGTGCATGATGTAGGGACTGAGATTCTGCAGGCCGATCGCGTGCGGTTGACGGGTGGCGTTCACCAATTGCACCGAGTACTCGATGAGCGCCGGATCGACGTAGATCCCATCAGCAGCTTTTTGGAGGTCGCTGAGCTCCTCGGTAGTAATGACCTGTTGGACGGCCTCCACGGTGTTTGTCATACGTTCGACGATCACGAACTCCTCCGTCGGCGAGGGATAACCGACGAGGACCTTCATCATGAAACGATCGAGTTGTGCTTCGGGCAGCGGGTAAGTGCCCTCCGACTCGATCGGGTTCTGAGTTGCGAGGACGAGGAAAGGAGACGGAACGATGTGGGTTTCGCGTCCAATCGTGACCTGCCGCTCTTGCATGACTTCCAGGAGCGCCGATTGCACCTTGGCCGGTGCCCGATTGATCTCGTCGGCGAGCAGGAGGTTCGTGAATACGGGGCCGAGCGAGGTCTGGAATTCGCCGGACTTTTGATTGTAGATCCGCGTACCTGTGAGATCGGCTGGTACGAGGTCCGGGGTGAACTGAATGCGCTGAAACTCACCACCGATGGTGTCGGCCAATGTCTTGATCGCGAGCGTCTTCGCCAGGCCCGGCACTCCCTCGACGAGCACATGACCACGAGCGAGAAGAGCGACGATGAGTTGTTCGAGCAAGAGGTCTTGACCAACGATGATCTTCTTGACCTCGTAGAGCACCTCTTCGAGAGGCCGCTGTTGGGGACGAGGTTCTGGCGCTTGGATCAGAGCGGTTTCACCCTCGGGCGCGATGCTGACCTGTGGGTTAGCGGTGGGTGGTAGGGGTGACGTCGCCACCCCCGGGGGAGGGGTCATCGCCAGCGGAGGAGGCCTTGGCGATGGTGGTTGTGTTGAATCGTCTGGTGTCATGGTCACTGTTCTGGCCCTCCGGCGGCGCCGCCAGCGGTTGCGATGGGAACGGCGAATCCGATCCCGGAGAAAAAATCTTCGCCGGTTGGGTTGGCGAGTGCTGTCACGATGCCGACCACTTGTGCGTTCTCGTCGACCAGCGGGCCACCCGAGCTTCCGGGGTTGACCGCTGCATCGAATTGGATGAGGTCGAAGAGTGAGAGGTCGTCGTCGAGAGGGAGTGAGCGATCGAGGCCCGAAACGACTCCAGCAGAGAACGATCCGCCCAGTCCGAGTGGATTTCCAACCGCGTAGACCTTGGCGCCGATCGGCACACTGCCGCCGAGTACCGCTGGAACAAGCACCGCGGGAAGCGTGCTAGCCGACAAGATGGCGATGTCCATTTCTGGATTGGACTGGACCACTCGGGCCACGCTCAGCGTGCCGTCCGCGAACGTCACGTTGATCGGCTCGCCGGTGTCCACGACGTGGTTGGAGGTCATGATGCTGCCATCGGCGTTTATGACGACGCCAGTTCCGATTGAACCACCGTCGGACCTGTCGCCCCCGACCTGAACAAAAACGACCGAGGGGATGATCGTGTTGAAGATCGCGGGGCCGCGATCGGGCTCGACGGTGGTCGACGAGAATGCTTCTTCGATGGCCGCCTGGACCTCGTTGGGTGCGACGGTCGCGTCGCGCGAAACGTACCAAGCGACGACGGAACCACCGAGAAGGCTGGCGACGAGAGCGAGCGTCATCGGGAGTACCCACCGGCGGCGGGTGGTGGTGGTGGTTGTTTCGGGTTCGCCATCGGCGCCATGGTCCGGCGTTGGCTCGGGGTCGGGTGGAGCGGCCTGTGGCTCGTCCACGACGGGCATCATTGGCCCGGGGACAGCGACCGGTGGCGGAGGCGTACGTGGAGCGAACGGGCGGGTCGACGTCATAGGTGGTGTCACTACGGTACTGGCGGACCGACGTCGCAACCTGGTCTAGCTGGGCGATTCAGCCAGATCCTTCATCATTTCTCATCTTGGGAGCCGCCTCGTCTCCCGATACGTTTTGGCGAATGGAACAGGAAGAACATGGCGCTGATCTTTCGCCTGAAGAACTCGCCACGAGTATCGATGAACTGGACGAGAAGTCAGCACATCCACTCGAGCTCTTCTTCGACCTGGTGTTCGTCTTCGCGATCACCCAAGTCGTCTCGCTGATCGCACACGACCTACACCTCTCGGGTATCTTGCAGGGCACGCTTCTGCTCGGTCTTCTCTGGTGGGGCTGGGGCACCTGGACATGGACGCTGAACGCGGTCGACCTCGAGCCACGGCTCTATCGAATCGCCGTGATGATCGCCATGGTCGGCGTGTTCTTCATGGCGTTTTCGGTTCCCACGGCCTTCGGGAGCGATGCGATGTGGCTCGCCGTGGGCTATTTGGTCATGCGCTTTATCTCGATGGCCGTGATGGTGCACGGAACACGCGATCAGCCAGTGGAGCAGAAAGCGATCTTGGTGTATCTGCCGGTTGCACTGTTCGCTCCGGTGCTTGTCATCATCGGTGCCGCTGTTGGAGGCGAAGCACTGCAATGGGTCTGGCTTGGGGCCCTGGCGGTCGAAGTCGGCTCCGCCCTCATCGCCGTGGGCATCGCCCTCGGCCGCGACGTTGACTCCGCTCCCGTTCCGGCAACAGCGTTGCTCGCGGGTCTGTTCGTCGCATGCGCTATGTGGTGGGCGTATTTCGATCGGCTTCAAGGAGTCTGGGAAAGCGCTCTACGACTCGCCGACGAGCATCACGCGGGGCGGCTTGGCCAGACGTGTACTCGTTGCTCCACTACCCAATGATCGTGTGATCGGCGTTGCCCTCATCGCGCTGATTGTTGCAGGGCTCGATGTCGACGCTGAACAGACGGTTCTCTATTCGACACTGGTTCTGCTCGCATCCCTGAGCGCTGAATACTGGAGATTCCGCGCTCGGATCCGTGCCGCCGCCTGACCCGAGCGTCGTTTGACCCCGAATCTTGCGATCATTGGCGGTAACTGGGATCGATCTGGTCCATCAGACGGCACAACGCTGGCCATTCGTGGTGACCGAGTGGGAAGTGGTCGTACTGCCGTTTGGCGAGTTCCCAGATATTGGTCGGACCGGGGTCGATCTCGAGGCCGCTGCTGGCTGCAGCTAACAACGCTCGGCAGCCGCGGACGAAGTAGTGCATCACCATGAACGCCTCGCCGGCGGTTTTGCCGACCGTAAGAAATCCGTGGTTTCGCATGACGAGCACGCGGTTGCCATCGATGTTCTTGGCGAGCCGATCGCGCTCTTCGAGGGTGAGGGAGAGGCCTTCCCAATCGTGATAGCCGATCTGGCCGTACAACATCGACGTGTCTTGCACGATGTGTTGGAAGCCATCCTTCAAAGCGGTCACAGCAAGCGCGTCGGGAACGTGGGCGTGAAAGACCACTTTGTGTTCTGGGAAGTCGTTGTGGATTGCCGAGTGGATCACGAAGCCAGCGGTATTCACATCGGCGGGACCTTCGAGAACCGTGCCGTCACTGTCGACCTTGATCAGGTTCGAGGCGGTGACCTCGTTGTAGAGGAGGCCGAACTTGTTGAGGAAGAAATTGTGATCGCTACCCGGCACGCGCATCGTGATGTGGTTCCACACCGTGTCGTCGTATCCGTAGTGCGCCGAGAGCCGGTACATCGCTGCGAGATCGACACGGGCTTGCCATTCCTCGCCGGTAAAGCTGCCGGCATTCGCCGCCGTGAAGTCGTCCGAGGTGACCTCTCGATCATCAGCCATGTGTTTCTCCCTGCTGGTGCAAGACCATGTCGTTCGTTCGTTCGATGAGTTGAGCGGCGAACAGGTGTCCAGCAGCTGAACCGTATTCTGTTTCGGCCTGCTCGTAGAGTTCGGCGACTTTCGCCATGTGAGGAAGGTCTGCGTGCACCGTTTGCGCTAGGTCCATGGCGAGTCGCATGTCTTTGACCGCATGGCCGAGAGGGAAGGAGGCGTCGTAGGTGCCTGCGAGTATTTCTGGGCCGTAGGCCGTTGCGCAATAGCTGGTGCCTGCCGAGTTCTGGATGAGGTCGAGCATCTTCGATGGCTCGATGCCTGCTTTCGACCCCAGGATCAGAGCTTCGATAAGCGTGACGGTCTGGGTGTAGCACAACGTGACCTGAGCGATCTTTGCGGCGATGCCCGTGCCGTGATCGCCGAGGTGGTCGATCTTCGATCCAATGATCTCGAGCAGCGGACGCACGTGGGCAACGTCGGCGTCAGCGCCGCCGACGAATATCGAAAGGGTGCCGGCTTCGGCACCCTCGGGCCCGCCCGAAACAGGAGCGTCGATAAGTCGGACGCCAACCTCATGGCATTGGGTCGCCAGGCTTCGAGCGGTGTCGAGGTCGTTCGTCGACAGCTCCACCCACAGTGTGTTGGGACGCATGGTCGGCAAGATTTCTGTGGCGACGGCCGCGATATGTTTCGGGCCTGGCAGTGAGGTGAAGACGATGTCGGCCTCGGCAACGCCTTCGGCTGCAGACGCGCTGGCGACACCACCAACGGCCACGACAGCGGCGACCTTTTCGGGGTCGAGGTCGGTGGCTCGTACGGAGACGCCAGCGCGTGCGAGGTTGCGCGCGACACCGCCACCGATGTTGCCGAGGCCGATCACCGCTGTTTTGCGGCTCATGGTTTCTCGAGAGGGCACTCAATCGACCAGACCATCGACGAGCGCCGATTCCCGTGCATAGTGCAGGGTGGTGGCGCGGCCGTAGTACTGGATCGCGTGATGGGGACGGTTCATGCGCCACGGATCATAGACGTAGGTGGGCAGGGCGATATATCTGGTCTTCGGACCGACGATGCGGGTCACGCGGTGCATCGAGAATCGGCCCTTGAACAGCTGCAGATCGCCGGGGACGAGGTCGAGTTCGCGCACGCCGTCGCGTCCACCACCGAGGATGTGCTGGACGTGTTCGAAGTTCTCGTCATTGGGTTGGCGGATGTCGGGCACGTACTCGAACACGCCGCCGCTGGTCGCCTTTTGCACGAGAATGCTGACCGTGAACTCGTTCCCGTCGAAGTGCCATGGGAAATAGTGGTCCGTCTCCATAACGCCGTATGGGTTTCTCCCCAGCGGGTCGGCCCATTGGTAGATCGGCTTCGGCGTTCCCAGCGAGTCCCAGACGAAGTGGGTGAACACGTTCGAGGCATAGATCGTGTTGAGTGGCGAGTCCATGGGAAGGAGGTCGGAGTTGATGAAGCCGCTCATCCGGTCTTGGAACGTGTTGCGGGGATGGTCCGCCGGCAATGAATCATCGGCGGGCGACGCGTACGGATTGTGCGATTGCTCAGCCCAGAACGTCTTCGGACGAAGATCGACCGCCTCCCTCAACATCGCGTCGATGGCTTCGGGGCGAATGAAGTCGGAGATCCGACAACATCCATGGGCGTCCATTTGTGTTCTTGTCTCGGCGACGAGATCTGCTCTGTCGGACGATTCCATCCGATGTATCGGATACGTATCGAGGTCGACGATCGCGTCGAGGACGTTCAACTCGGTGCTCATACCCCGAAAGAATATCAGAAGCTGAACGATCGTTCAGTACCTAATTTCCCACATCCGGATCGAGCCCATCGACGTAGAACCATCGGCCGCTCTCGCGGCTGAAGGTGCTGAGCTCGTGAAGTTCCAGGTGGGCGTCGTCGCGGCGAAATCGGGCCCGGAACTCGACGGTGCCGCTGGACTCCAGGACGCCGCCGCCGGTCGTGGACTCAATGATCAGGCCATGCCACTCCACAGAATCGGAGAACTCGAGCGAGGCTGGTCGAGTGGTCGGATGCCACGTTGCCAACAAGAAGTCCGCGGCACGAAGCACGTACGCCGAATATCTCGCTCGCATGGTCATTTCGGCAGTCGTTGAAAGATCTGCGTAGCCCGCGAGATGCAACGACTTGCAGCAATTCACATACGCACGGCCATTTCCACATGGGCACGTGTGCGAATCGGCAATGATCGGGTTTCGGTCCACAGCTCGGAGGCTATCGGTGTCGATGGTACGGTCGAAGCATCATGAGCGGCTCTGAGACCCAAGACCAAATTCTCGATGCGGTGCAGTCGGTGATTGTTCGTGAAGGTGTCAGGGGCGCCAGTATGCGACAGGTCGCCCAAGAGGCAGATGTCTCCCTCGGCCTTATCAGCTATCACTTCGACGACAAAGAAAGTCTGATCTTCGCAGCTTTCGATCGGGCAACGTCAGCGATTCGCGACGCCAGCGTTGAGGCCGCAGCGAAGGTTAGCGGTGACGACGAAAAGGTCGTCGAGTATCTCCGAGGATCCTTCAGCGATTCGTTCTTGAACAGCGATTACCTTCGACTTCGGGTTTCGTTGTGGGCCGTGTCGCTCACCGACTCAGAGCTCGCGAAGGTCGATATCGCGTACTACAGCGAATACGCCCGAACACTCGAGGGACACATTGGCTTGGCTCGGCCACATCTCGACGCCGACGAAATTTCAGCTCGTACCGCAGACGTGATCTCCCTCACGAATGGTCTGTGGCTCGACTGGGCGCGTTTCCAGCGAGACGAAGACCTCGAACGTGGGCTCGCACGCGCTGAGGCGATTGCTCTCGCGCCCTGAACAAACGCGACGGTCGTAGGTGCCAGACTTCCTCTCATGGGCAGACTTTCCGATCTTTCAATCATCGTCACGGGGACCAGTAGCGGGATCGGTGAAGCGATTGCGAATCGGTTTTGGGAGGAGGGTGCTCGACTCACGATCGGCAGCCGGACCAAGCCGTCCCACGTCGGAGCAGGCGTCCGCTGGCATCAAACCGACGTCAGTGATCCCAACGCTGCAGACGCGCTGATCGCCCATGCCGTCGATCACTGGGGCAAGCTCGACGTGCTGGTAAACAACGCTGGCGTCCAGGTCGAGAGGTCGATAGCGGAGACGACCGACGAAGAGTACGACGCGGTGATGGACGTCAACGTTCGTGGAGTGTTCAACTGCGCCCGCGCGGCGGTACGCCAAATTCGATCACAACCAGGTGGCGGAGCGATTATCAACATTGGATCGATCAGCGGCGACAGCGCGGATCATGGAATGGCGATCTACAACGCTTCCAAGGGTGCGGTCCACGCAATGACCCGTTCGATCGCGATCGACCATGGGCGCGACGGCATTCGTTGTAACGCCATCGCTCCGGGCTGGATCGCGACAGCGCTGGCCGATGCCGCGTTCGATATGGCCGATGACCCAACGGCCGCCCGAGATACTGCTGTTGGTCAACATCCGGTCGGGCGCCTGGGGCTTCCTGGCGACGTCGCCAACTTGGCGGTGTGGTTGGCGAGCGAAGAGTCGGGCTTCGCGTCTGGGTCGGTGTTCACCATCGACGGAGGCCTCACCGCACAGTCGCCGATCGGGTAGGTCGGTTTGTCGCAGCCAGCGAGGAATGCTCAAAATCGCTACGAATCCCACGGCGTGTCTGTGGTCGTGCTCGTCGTGTTCGGGTTCGGGGGTGGAGGAGCGGCGCCAGGACCGGGACCGGCTGCATACACCGGCGTCTTTCGAGCCCGGTTGCGTCCGACGAGGCCGACGATCAACATGATCAGTCCGAGCAACGACATCGCAAGTCCGAGGGCCGCCAAGGCGATCCACCCTCTCGCTCGATCGAGGAACGAAGTAATCGTCCTCCCGAAGACCGCCCGGCTAGGTTCGGCACCATCGACGGTGACGGTGTATTCGCCCGGCTCATCGATGTCGAATGTCGCCACCACCTCGAACGCGTCCGTATTTCGACTGAGCGAGGTGAATTCGGGTGCTGGAGTCACCGGAGTCAACTCGTTCGTCCGCAGGTTCGTAACCGTGAGGTCGTCGACGGCGATGGTCGCGCTCTCGAACTCAACATCGAAGTCGAAGATATCGATTGTCGCGACCCGGCCGTAGATTTCGTACTCGCCTGCTTCGAGCTTTCGTGACTGTGCCCCGGGCGTGTCGAACGAGTCGACGACCAAAAGCTCCAACGCGGACTGGAACCCTATCCACAACGACCAGCTCAATAGAGCCACGCCCATGCCGGCAATGATGAGCGAGGGCCACAGCCCTGGTCCAGACTTCTTCACTTTCGATTCTGCCGGTGTCATCGCTGGAGGTGTCGTCGCCATCTATCCAGTATCGGCAATATCGGAGTGCTTCGCAGCAACGTCGCGTGAATGTCTGGAACGATTCTGCTGCCGTCGGGGTTTCACCGAACATGACCAAAGCTGTGTTCGATGGAGTTGTGATCGCCGAGAGCGACGATGTCAAGGTCGTGGAGGGAATTTCCTACTTTCCGCTCGACTCGGTGACGCCCGGGGTGCTCTCCGACAGCCCGACGACCTCACGATGTTTTTGGAAGGGTCAGGCCAGTTACTTCCATGTCGACAGCGGCAATGACACCTCGCTTGATTCGGCGTTTCAGTACAAACAACCGTGGCCGTTGGCAAAGAAACTTGTGACCGACCGAGTCGGATTCTGGCGCGGAGTTGCCATAGAGAAATAGATCCTCCGACGAGGATTGGTCGACTACTGTGCCGCGCATGTTGTCGATCGCTGAAGTCGTCCAGAACGGTATGTGCATTGGCTGCGGTCTCTGCGAATCGGTGACTGAAGGTCGGGTCACGATGAGCATGACCGACGCTGGCGGACATCGACCGAGCAGTACGGACTTCAGCGAAGAAGAGGAGACCGTTCTCCTGGCGAGTTGCCCAGGCAACGTCGTGCGTGCCCGCACCGACGGCGCAGAAACACACGTCGATCTTGTCTGGGGCGCCCACAGATCGATGTTTATGGCGTGGGCTGGCGATGCCGACGTTCGATTCAAATCTGCCACGGGCGGCGTTCTCACAGCGCTCGCTCAACATGGTGTCGAGTCAGGGATGGCGTCGTTCGTGCTCCATGCAAAGGCCGATCCCGAGGCTCCAATGCGCACGGTGTGGACGATGAGCGAAACCGCAGCCGAAGTGCTCGACGCATCGGGATCGCGATACGGCCCTGCGTCGGTGCTTTCGGGCATGCATCGAGCGCTCGACCGTGGTGAGCCGTTCGTGGTCGTGGCGAAACCTTGCGATTTGAATGCCGTGCACGGACTCGCCCAGGTCGACTCGCGCGTCGACGAGCTCGTCGTTGCCCGCATGGTGATGGTGTGCGGTGGAACATCTCGCCTGACCAAGTCACAAGCCGTGCTGGACGAGCTCGCAGTACACGAGACAAATGTGACGTTGTTTCGTTACAGAGGTCACGGAAACCCAGGGCCAACGCGTATCGAGTCCTCCGATCGCGTCGTGCACGAGCGTAGTTATCTCGACATGTGGGCCGATGAGGGAGGCTGGGATCTCGAGACCCGCTGCAAATTCTGCCCTGATGCGCTAGGAGAAGCAGCCGATATCGCCGCTGCCGATGCGTGGCCGGGTGGCGCCCCGACCGGAGACGACGAAGGCTTCAACGCCACCGTCGTTCGAACAATGGCAGGCGAGCGCCTGGTCGCCTCGGCCATCGCCGCCGGTGCACTCGTGCGCGGCGAAGAGATTTCCGCTGCTCAGTTCAACGACTTCCAACCGCACCAGGTTCGCAAGAAACAAGCGCTTGCCGCACGCTTCACAGGCCTTCGCGACGCTGACGTGACCGTGCTTCAAACGGAAGGACTTCGCATCGAGGAACTCGGCGCCGCGCTCGATCCGACCAGTTTCGACAAGGAACGTTCGGGTTCGGCAACGCGGGCGAAGGCAGGCCGCTTCTCGGAGTGAGCCGACCGTTAGGCTCGGCCAATGACAGCCAAAACCGTTCGCGTCGGGGTCCTTGGAACTTCGTGGTGGGCCGACACGATGTATCTGCCTCCGCTCGACGCACACCCCGACTGTGAAATTGTGGCGGTTTGCGGCCGCCGTGCTGAGGCGGCGAAGTCGTTCTCGGAGAACTGGAATATTCCGCAGTGGTTCACCGATCCGAACGAGATGTTCGACTCGGTCGAGATGGATGCAGTGGTCATTGCGACATCGAATGACAGCCACCACGACCTATCGCTCAACGCCTTGGATCGTGGGCTGCACGTCCTCTGCGAGAAACCCCTGGCGCGAAATGCGGTCGAGGGAGAGGGGATTGCCGCAAAAGCGGCGGAAACCGGCGCGATCACGATGGTTCCCTTCACCTACCACTACATGCCGGTGAATCGATTTGTGAAACGCCTCATCGACGAAGGGTTCGTCGGACGGCCACATCACGTCAACATTCGTTACTTCACCGAGTTCGGCTTTGATTCGAGCTATTCGTGGCGCTTCGACAAAGAACTCGCTGGGTCGGGAGTCATCGGCGACATCGGCTCGCACTGGATTCATCTCGCCCGCTGGTTGCTCGACGATGTGGAAACGTCGCTCACGGCAACCTCCGCTACCTTCACCGATCGAGCCGATCGCCCCGACGGGTCCGACTACGAGCGATGCGAAGACAGCGTCGCAATGACGATCAAGTACGCGTCTGGCGCATACGGCGTGCTGCAGACCTGCGCCGTCAGTTGGGAAGGAACACCATTCGGACAGACGCATCATCTTGAAGTGCACGGCGACGGCGGAACCATCTACGCGACCTGCGACTGGGACACGGTGCAAGAGGTTCGCGTGCTAAAGCGAGGCGAATCGGGCCCAGCGAAGACCGTGCCAATCCCCGACGACATCTGGAATGGAGCTCGTCAAGACACCGTGCACAACACCTATCGCGATGTCTTTCGCGAGACGGACGTCATGACTCGTGGCTGGGTGAGCGCGATACGCGATGGGCGACAGGTCACTCCCGACTTCGCTGAGGGGCAGGCCGTGCAGCGGGTACTCGACGCAGTCGTTGCGAGTGCAGCGGCCGATGGCGCGCCCATGTGGCCTCACGGTCTGCGCTGATGGCGGGCTGGTCGGCGGCTGACATACCGAGCCAGATCGGACGAAACATCATCGTCACGGGCGCTACCAGCGGCATCGGCCTCCAGACGGTGCGTGAACTCGCTCGTCGGGGAGCGCGCGTCATCCTCGCAGCGCGCAACGAGGTCAAGGCTGCGTCGGTCCTGGCCGGGCTGTGGAAGGAGATGCCAGAGGCGCGTCTTGAGGTTCATCACCTGGACGTCTCGAATCTTGCGTCGGTACGGAGCTTCGCCGGGTGGTATCTCGAACGTGATGAGCCGCTGCATGTCCTCATCAACAATGCAGGAATCATGATGGTGCCCTACGGCCGAACGACCGATGGCAACGAACTGCAGTTCGGCACCAATCACCTCGGGCATTTCGCTCTGACAGGACTCCTGCTCCCCGCGCTCGATCGAGCGACAGCTGCCAGGGTCGTGACCGTAAGTTCGCTTGCGCACAAAGAGGCCGATATCGATTTCGAGAATTTGCAGTACGACGGCGGCAAGGCGTACACCCCGATGCGGGCGTATCGACGCTCGAAACTCGCGAACCTGCTCTTCGCGAACGAACTGGACCGTCGTCTTCACGGGTGTGGCTCTGACGTCGTGTCCGTCGCAGTGCACCCCGGCGTTTCCAATACGAACCTCGGACATGAGAACGACCGTCAGCTCTTGTGGAAACTGCTCCGTCCTGCGGTTTCGCTTTTGCTCCAGGGTTCGGATGCAGGAGCGCTTCCGTCGCTTCGTGCAGCTACCGATCCGAGTGTCGAACGTGGGCGATACTACGGTCCCGCTCGATTTTGGGAGACGACCGGGGCTCCAGAACTCGCCGACTCGACCGAGCTCGCGCGCGACGCCGCGATCGGTGCCCAACTGTGGGACGTGTCGGCGGAAATCACGGGAGTCGACTACCTCTAGGCCTCCCGAGGCGTGAGGGTCAAATGACCTGAATCGGTCAAGATCGCTTCCGAATGCGTCGAATGCGGCCGATGATGAGGCAACGTTCAGCGGGTAAGCAATCGGAATTCGAGCGAGGGCTCGCGGCCGCGCTCGAGGGTCATGGATTCGGCTTCGAATACCTGTGGAACCGCTTTTCGCGTCAAGTGGTGACATTCGCCCGGCTGCAAGGAAGCGAAGATCACGAAGGCATGGCGAATCTGGTGTTCGTTGCCGCATTCGGAAAGCTCGCCCAGTTTCGTGGTGATGAAAACGCCTTCGTCGCACTGCTGTTCTCCATTGCACGGAACAAGGTCATCGACGAACGCCGATCTAGCGGGCGGCGCGTACAGTCCACCTCGCTCGCCCACCGACAGATCTTTGGCGGCGATGTCGAGGCGGACGCATTTGCTGGTCTGAGTGACGAGACGAGACGAGCGCTCGAGCGGTTGACCGTCGACCAACGGGAAGTGTTGTACCTGCGGCTGGTGGCTGACCTGCCTTTGGATTCGGTGGCCAGGCTCGCGGGACGCACGGTTGGTGCTACCAAAGCGTTGCAACATCGGGCCATTGCCGCCCTCCGAAAAGAAATTTCCGAGGAGGCCGTATCCAAATGAGCGTCTACAGCGATTCCTCCGACGAGATGCACAACAACGATCTGACATCTGACGTTACGGAGCGGTTGGTGAACGGTGAGTACGACTCGCCGGCACACACCGATCTTGCAGCGATTGTGTCGGAGATGCGTGGCCTTGCCTCGGGGGTACCAACCCCGAAACTCGGAACCGCACTTTCAGAATTCGTTGGCGTGGGTCTCGTCATCAACGAGATTCCGGTGGGAACGCCGGACGCCGAGGTCGATCTCCGCTCACAGGAGGGCGGAGAGATCGAGGTACCAACGAGGAGGAATTCAGTGTTTGCACAAATCGCAGCTCTTACGGGAACGTTCGGCAGCAAGATCGCCATTGGTGGCGTCATAGCTGCCGCGTCGGTGACAGGAGCGCACGCCACGGGTGTGGTCGACGTTCCAGGGTTGCCCGAGACAGCGGCGGAGGTGGACACGATCGACACGGAGCTCGACGGCAACGTCGAGCTCGCGGAGTTGCCCGAGGCGCTCTCATTCGTCGATGAAGAACAGCACGAAGACGAACGTGAAATCGCCGAGGAAAAGGCTGCTGCCAAAGAAAAGGCCGTCGCCGAGGCCGAGGAGCGGGTCGAAGAGAAGAAGATCAAGGCAGAGGAAGAAGCCGTTGCCGAGGCTGAGGAGCGTGCCGAAAAAGAGGCGGCCAAAAAGGCCGAGCACGAGGCAAAGGAAGAAGCTGAAAGGAAGGCTGCGGCCGAAGCTGAGGCCAAAAAGAAGGCGACCCAGAAAAAGATCGACGAGCTCGAAGAGCAGGTGCATCGGGACAAGGAAGCTGTTCGTGCTGCGGCGACGGTAAAAATCAGCGCTGGTGAACAAGAACACGAAGAACTTGAGGTTGCTTTTGAACTCGCCCTCGATGCGATCAACGAGCAGTTCGAGGGCTACATCGCCGACATAAACGCACAGGTTGAGGCCAGCGATGACGAGGGCAGTATCGCTGAACTCGAGGCCTACCGCGAGGTGAAATTCAGTCTGTGGGAAGACGCCTTGAACGAGAAGGAGATCTACTACGGAACGAAGTTTGCGGCCATAGGAGCTGAGCTCGAGGAGATCGAGCTGGCACGCGATGCCGAGATCGAACGCTTGCTCAAGGCATTCCGAGAAGCGGTCGAGATCGGCAAAGGCCAATAGGCCGGTAATTGGGGACCGGCCCCCGCACCACTTGCGGGGGCCACATCTCTAGAGTGCGATAGTGACCAACGGCGCCATCAGATTTATTGTCTACGCCGGGCTGGGCATCGTGACCGGTGCCGTCGTCGCATTCCTCGACTGGATCACGGTCGAGGTCTTGCTGCATCGGGTTCTCGATGCGCCGATCGGCTGGCAACTCGTCCTGCCGCCGCTCGGTCTTCTCATCGTCGCATTGATCATGCGGGGGCGGCCTGGGACGAATTCGAAGACATCGGATGCCTATGTCGAATCATTCCATTCCGGGAATGGCGCGGAGGCGAACCAGCTGCTCCCGAAGCTTCTGGCAAGTATTGCGACCATCGGCAGTGGCGGTGCGGTCGGCATGGAAGGTCCAGCGGTTCTCACGGGAGCCACGATCGGCCAGAGCCTGGGAGATCGGCTCCCACGTGTCTTGGGCGAACGGCCACGGCTCGTGCTCCTCGTAGCTGGAGCCGCCGCCGGTGTTGCAGCGGTGTTCAAAGCGCCTGCGACTGGTGTGCTCTTCGCAATGGAAGCCCCCTATCGCCGCGACATCTCTCGCCACGGTCTGATTCCTGCCCTCGTTGCCGCAGCAGCGTCGTATCTCACATTCGTCGCGTTTCTCGGCGCCGAGCCGCTCTTGAAGTTTGCGACAACCGAGGTCGAGATCCAGGACGAGATCGTGGCCGCGCTCGCTATCGGTGTCCTCGCCGGACTCGTGGCACGGGTTCTCGCTCGCGGCTTTAACTGGGCGAAGAACCTCGGAAACCAGCACCGGTTCCGTGTGCGTCTACCGGTTGCAGCGGTCACGATGGCAGGCAGTCTGTTGTTCGCAAGTTCGTTGATCGATGAACCGCTCACGCTCGGTATTGGCGCTGAGATCGCTGCCGATCTCGTGCTCAACAACAAGATCACGCTCTTCACGATCATTATCCTGTTCGTTCTCCGCGCGCTCGTCACCGGTGTCACGCTCGGGGTAGGCGGCGTTGGTGGAGTCTTCATTCCGCTCGTAGTACAAGGCATGTTGCTCGGTAAGGCGGTCGAGATCGTGGTCGGCGCACCATCGACCGGGCTTTACCCGGTCATTGGGCTCGCCGCCGTCCTCGGAGCCGCCTATCGGACACCGCTCGCTGCGGTGATGTTCGTCGCGGAGTCCACCGGCCGCGCAGACTTCGTGATCCCGGCGCTTATCGCGGTCGCGATTGCCCAATCGTTGATGGGCGACGACTCGGTGTCATCTGGACAACGAACCGAACGTCAAGGACAACTCGAGCGGCGCCTCGTCGAACCGTCATCGGTTGTGATGCTCGATGATCTCGGCGTGATCCATCCCGATACGACACTTCTCGACATCATCGACAAGTACGGGGGTCGGTCCGAATCGTTCGCCGTTCCCGTTGGTGGACCCGAATATATGGGTCTTATGGTGCTCCACGACCTGGCGAGCGCAATGCTCGAGCACGGCCCAGAGTCGACGGCGCGAACCGCAATGCGTGAACTCCCAGCCGTGGAGGCGCACGCACCGGCGATCGACGCAGCGCGCCTGATGAACCAGCACGACACGGCTGCGATCGCCGTCGTCGACGACAACAACTATCCCGTCGGCGTGATCAGCACGACGTCGCTCGCCGGCCTGAAAACGGTCGACCTTGAATCTGGCGGCGACTGACCGCTCTATCGCAGGTGAACCGGCGTACTCACCTCGGCAAAGAAATCGTTGCCCTTGTCATCGATGATGATGAAGGCTGGGAAGTTCTCGACCTCGATCCTCCACACCGCTTCCATGCCGAGTTCTTCGTATTCGAGTACCTCGACCTTGCGAATCGCATCCTTGGCCAATCGGGCGGCCGGGCCGCCGATCGAACCGAGGTAGAAGCCGCCGTGCGCTTTGCACGCGTCGACGACCTGTTGTGAACGGTTGCCCTTCGCCAGCATGATCATCGAGCCACCCGCCGCTTGGAACTGCTCGACGTAGCTGTCCATGCGGCCCGCGGTCGTCGGCCCAAAGGAACCCGATGCGTAGCCTTCGGGTCTCTTCGCTGGACCCGCGTAGTACACCG
Source organism: Verrucomicrobiales bacterium (assembly GCA_047638715.1). Taxonomy (GTDB): domain Bacteria; phylum Actinomycetota; class Acidimicrobiia; order Acidimicrobiales; family SHLQ01; genus SHLQ01. Next base: position 978 of record JBLIMK010000055.1, on the reverse strand, counting down.
GATGATTCCGGAGGTACTCGGGCATCGCCTCGCCGGCGTCGAGTCGTTCTTTGATCTTCGCGTGAACAATGTCGCGGCCAACGACCAACGTTCCCGAAAGGGAAAGACGTGTTTTCACCGGGTGTTTGGTGAGCTCATTGCAGATGTCGGCCATTGGCTGGTCGAGGTCGATGTGGATGACGTCGTCGCTGAGGTGGTCCTCGATGACCTCGGGGAGGTAGCGAGCGGGGTCGTGTTCGAGCTGTTCGAGAAAGACACCGTCCTTGGTGATCTTGCCGAGGGCTTGTCGATCTGCCGAACATGAGACGGCGATGCCGACTGGATTCGAAGCGCCGTGGCGTGGGAGACGAATAACCCGCACGTCGTGGCAGAAATATTTGCCGCCGAACTGGGCGCCGATGCCCAGCTCTCGCGTCAGTTCGAGAATCCGCTGCTCCCACTCGAGGTCGCGGTAACCGTGTCCGGTCATGCTCCCTTCGGTGGGCAGAGAGTCGAGATATTTGGTCGATGCGTACTTTGCGGTCTTGAGGGTGAACTCTGCTGACGTGCCACCGATGACGATTGCGAGGTGGTAGGGCGGGCAAGCGGCGGTTCCGACCTTTCGCAAGTTCACATCGAGGAACTGCATCAGGCTTTCGGGGTTGAGCAACGCCTTCGTCTCTTGGAAGAGGTAGGTCTTGTTCGCCGAGCCACCGCCCTTCGCAATGAACATGAACTTGTAGGCGTCGCCTTGTGTTGCGTAGATCTCGATCTGGGCGGGCAGGTTATTGCCGGTGTTCTTCTCTTCAAAGAGGCTGAGCGGCGCAAGTTGGCTGTAACGCAGATTCGAGGTCAGGAAGGTGTCGTACACGCCTCTGCTGATCTCGCGTTCATCGTCGAATCCGGTGAAAACGTTCTGGCCCTTCTTGCCAACGACGACCGCTGTGCCCGTGTCTTGGCACATCGGTAAAACGCCGCCCGCGGCGATGTTGGCGTTCA
>JBLIMK010000054.1:0-26972 GCA_047638715.1 Verrucomicrobiales bacterium | reverse complement strand
GCAAGTCACTCGGATCGCCTAACCACATCAACGTCGCTCGTGCGACCATCGCTGGTCTGAAAGATCTGAAGCGGCCTGACGAAATCGCACGCCTTCGAGGCCTCGATGCCGAAGATTTCGTGCCTGCTGGTCTCCTTCAGGCATACAAGGAATCCGAGCGCGACGGATCCGACCCAGCCACCGCTGGCGTCGCAACGGAGTCATAATCATGGCCGATATCAAAATCACTCAGGTGCGTTCCACCATTGGTTGCAAGCCAAAGCAGCGCGGCACGATCCGTGCGCTGGGTTTGGGTCGAATTGGCCGTACCGTCACCCATTCCGACACCCCTACGGTGCGCGGCATGATCCACCGGGTGCCTCACCTGGTAACCGTCGAGGAGGCGTAATGGCGATCAAGGTTCACGATCTCAAGCCCGCCGAGGGTTCGACAAAGAACAAGCAACGCAAGGGCCGTGGTATTGGTGGCAAGGGCGGCAAGACCGCAGGCCGTGGTACCAAGGGTCAACATTCTCGTGGACGTGGCAAGGTTCGCGTTGGTTTCGAGGGTGGCCAGATGCCACTGCACAGGCGTGTTCCGAAGCTTCGCGGCTTTACGAACCCGTTCCGTGTCGAATACCAAGGTGTCAACCTCGACACCATCACCGAGACTGGTCTCACCGATGTGTCCCCTGAGACGCTTCTCGAGCGTGGACTCGTTGGCAAGAACTCGCTGATCAAGATCCTTGGTCGCGGAGAGATCTCCAAGGGTCTTACGGTCAAGGCGCATGCATTCTCCAAGAGTGCAGCAGAAGCGATCACCGCTGCTGGCGGCACGATGGAAATTCTTCCGAAGCCATGGGGCGACGCACCGCGTCCTCCAGCGAAGGGCAACCAACACACGAACCGGTAAGTCTCGCGCAGCTCTTGTTCATTGTTCACCTCCCCGCAGAGGCGATATGGCGAGCTGCTCGGCTACCGTTAATCAAGCAATCTCATCGAGAGGGATCACGTGCTTTCGCGTATCGCAAACATGTTCCGGGTTCCGGATCTTCGAAACAAGATTCTGTTTACCTTGTTCGCCTTGGCTCTATACCGTTTGGGCTCGTTCATTCCTGCACCAGGAATCGACACGCTCGCGGTGCAGCAGCTCCGTGAGAACAGCAACCAGCAGGGTGGCATTCTTGCCTATGTGCAGTTGTTCTCGGGTGGTGGCCTGACGACATTTGCGATCTTTGCCCTGGGCGTACTTCCCTACATCACGGCTTCGATCATCATGCAGGTGCTCGGCGTGGTCGTACCTCGAATCGAGCAGTGGCAACAGCAAGGTGCCGTTGGTCAGCGCAAGATCACCCAGTGGACGCGTTATCTCACGATCGCCATTGCGATGATCCAGTCCACGAGCTTCTCATTCTTGTTCAACCGTTCCGACGGTCTCGGCGGCGGCTTCGTGTTGCTGCCGAAGTTCAATGTGTGGACGGTCTTGTTAGTCGTGCTCACCCTCACTGCGGGCACTGCGCTCGTCATGTGGATGGGCGAACTGATCACCCAAAAGGGCATCGGCAACGGCATGTCGTTGATCATCTTTGCCTCGATTGTTAGTCAGTTTCCTGCGCAGTTCAGTGCGCTCTGGACTAACCAAGGCTGGGTCGCAGTGTTCACCTTTACCTTGATTCTGATCGTCGCTCTCGTCGGTATCGTGTTTGTCGAAAATGGTCAGCGTCGTATTCCTGTCAACTTCGCCAAGCGCGTCGTCGGCCGCAAGATGTATGGCGGACAGAGCACCTACATCCCGCTGAAGGTCAATCAGTCCGGCGTGATCCCGATCATCTTTGCGAGCTCGGTTCTGTATCTGCCGACCCTGATCGCGGTGGCATTGCCCGACACTGGTTGGGGCAACGGCATCCGGAACTTCGTGAACGACAACCTGGTCGATCCGAACGCTCTGTTGTATCTGATCGTTTTCGGGTTGATGATCGTTGGCTTTGCGTACTTCTACACCGCCATCACGTTCGATCCGGCCAAACAAGCAGACACGATCCGCAAACAGGGCGGGTTTATCCCGGGCATCCGTCCAGGTCCCCAGACCGAGCATTACCTCTCTCGAATTCTCACTCGGATCACCCTTCCGGGCGCCCTCTTCATTGCAGCCGTAGCGCTTATTCCAAACCTGCTGATGCGAGCACTTGGTTTCAACCTCACGGCGAATAATAGTGGTGGTCTCAGTGCGGCAGGATTCGGTTTCATCGGCATCTCGATTTTGATCGCCGTTGGCGTGGCGCTCGAGACCATGAAGCAGATTGATAGCCAGCTGATGATGCGTAACTACGAGGGATTCCTCGGCAAAAAGAAGTAGAGGTCGGCGATGGTGCCGCGAATCGTTGTTCTTGGACGTCAAGGTGCCGGCAAAGGCACGCAGTGCGCTCGTCTCGTCGAAGCGTATGGGATCAAACACGTCTCCACCGGCGACATGTTGCGGGCAGCCGTTGCTGCTGGCACGGACCTTGGTCTGAAGGCTGAAGCCATCATGAAGTCTGGTGGCCTCGTCAGCGACGACGTCATGAACGGGATTGTTGCGGAGCGATTGGCCGAGGCCGACATCACCGAATCTGGTGTGCTCTTGGATGGTTTCCCCCGGACGCCCGGACAGGCTGAAACGCTCGACCAAATCTTCAAAGACCAGGGCGTCGAGCTCACCGCCGCGATAAACATCGATGTTCCCCTTGACGAAGTCACGGCTCGGATGACGGCTCGAGGTCGTGAAGACGACACCGATGAGAGCATTGCTCGACGTCTCAGCCTTTACGAAGAACAGACCGCTCCGTTGCTCGAGTGGTTCGCTGAGCGCGGCAAGTTGGTCGTCGTGAACGGGCTCGGCGAAGAGGACGAAGTCTTCGCTCGCGTCACCGGCGCGCTCTCGTTATAGGCAGAATGCTTCACGTGAAACGTCGCTTTTGACTACCAGCGAATCAGCGACTACGCGGGCCGGAATTAGAACAGAAAAATCCCGAGGCGGACGCTGTAGCCCATCATCACGGACCAAAACAAGATGGCGAAACTTTTCTCGCTCGACTGCTCGTTGAACTTGGATCCAGTCCATGTGCCGAGCGCCATGAGCGGAAGAGCAGCGAGTGCCATCAGGATCGACGCACGGCCCAGTAGCTGACCTTCAGCGAAGATGGCGGTCTTGGTGACATCACCAGCGAAGCTCGCCAAGGAAGCCGCACCGACGAAGTGGCGCCTGTCGAGATCGAGGTTGCGAATCGCGACGCCCTTCAGAGGGCCGGAGGTTCCGGAGAATCCGCTCGAGGCACCGGAGACGAACGCGAGTACCGGCGCAAAGCCGGTCCGTATCGCTTCCCAGTCCATGCGTTCAGCCAGCAACGTAGCGACGAACATCGCGATCACGCCGGCCGTGACGAAGCTCGTAGGGGCGTTGACGAGCAACGTCGATCCAAGGGCCGCCCCGATCACCAAGAGCACGACGATGAAGGCAGCCTTTCGAAAGGGGAGGGTCTGTCGATACGCGACGATTTTGAGCACGTTGTTGCTGGCGAGCAGCAGCGCGGCCAGGGCGACGCCTTCTTTCGTGCCGAGGAAAAGAGCCAGAGTTGGTACGAGCAGCAGCGAACCACCCAGGCCCGCAGACGCCGAGACGGCAAACGACAGGTAGACCAGTATCAAGACGCCGAAGGTGGCAAGGATTTCCATGGGCTTGTGAGTCTCGGCCCGCCTATAGCCCAACCACCGCGACTCCCGCGGCGGTGAGGGATTCGTTGAGGTCAGCTAGCGGCCCAGACCGAACGGTCTCGAGCTGTCCGAGTAGGTCGTCGGCCTTCGCCTTCAGCTTGTTGTAGACCTCGAAGGACTGCTTCGTTGGCGCAGAGTCAGCGCTCGCCACAATCGGACGAAGGCCCGAAAGAACTTCGAAGAGTTGCTCGCGGTAGTTGAGGGAGTCGCCCTCGGACTTGAGCTCCGCTTGCACGAGCTCGGCTTCGACCGACGCGAGTGCCTCGCGAACCGACGCGACAGCGGAAGTGGACGCACTGTCACCGATTCGGTCGGCGACAACAGCGAGTTGGTTCTCCAAACCGCGGCAGGCATTCACCGCATCGACGATCTGGCCGAGCGTGTTCTGGATGTCCACCAGCAAGCCATGCTGATCCCGCAGGTCGGCGTCGGTGACGTCGATACGAGGGTCCTTCAACAGCTCGAAGGGCTGGCTGATCGACGTCCCCTCCACCGTCAGCGTTGCTGTGTAGACACCGGGCAGAGCGAGAGGACCCTTCGGTCGGGTGTGGAACTTCGAATCGACCATCTTCGGGCCGAGTGGGTGGTGCATCAGCCATTGGAAGCTGTTCATCCCGGGCGTTGCCGTGATGTAATGGCCGACCCGATCGTCTTTATTGTCGGGGATGGTGCTCGAGTGAGAGCTCACGTCGTTGCCGTCGGAATCGGAGAATACGAGCGTGACTTCGCCGTTCGGCTCGCCATCGATGAAGTAGTTGACGATGACACCTTCGGGTACATCGGTGCCGGCATCGATCACGCGCTTGGTCTTGTGTCCTGTCTCGGCCTCCTCGACATAGAACGTGGCGTTCTGCCCGAGGGTGGTGTGGTAGTTCTTGCCGTTCATCCCTCCCCAGAACCCAGCAAAGATGTGTGGTGGCGTACGTACCGTGTCGCGTGGTGCGAAAAGATGGGTTGTCGACGGGGCTTTGTCCATCAACTGATGCAGCGGGGTCACGTCGTCGAGAATCCAGAACGATCGGCCGTGGGTGGCGATCACGAGGTCATCGTTTTTCACCACGAGGTCGTAGACGGGAGTCACGGGTAGGTTCGCCTGAAGCGGTTGCCAGTTGGCCCCGTCGTCGAACGAAACGTGCACGCCGAGTTCGGTGCCGACATACAAGAGGCCACGACGCTTCGGGTCCTCGCGAATTACTCGGCAAAACTCGTTCTCGGGGATTCCGTCCGTGATCGTCGTCCACGTTTTACCGAGGTCGTTTGTCTTCATGATGATCGGGCCATAGTCGCCGTGTTTGTGCCGAGCTGCCGTGAGGTAGACCGTTTCGGCGTCGTGTGGCGACTCGCTGAGCATGGTGACCTGGCTGAATTTTGCGAGGTCGGGTGGGGTCACTTCGGTCCAGGTTCCGCCGTCGTCGGTGGTCACATGTACGCGGCCGTCATCGGAGCCGCTCATCAGGGTTCCCTGGCTGTGGGACGAGACCACGAGCGAGAAGATGGTGGCGTACATCTCGGCTCCCGCCGAGTCCATTGTGAGCGGTCCTGAGACACCCATCGTGTCGGGGTCAGCGTGGGTCAGGTCGGGGCTGATCGTGTCCCAACTCTGGCCTTCGTTGCTCGACCGGAACACCTTGTTGCCGGCGACGTAGAGCACGTTCGCGTCTTGTGGTGAGAAGACGATTGGGTACGTCCATTGGAACCGAACATCGGCGGTGTTTCCATCGTGTGAGCTTTCTGGCCACACGCTGACGAGTTGAATCTGCTTGCTCACGTGGTCGTACTTCTGCAGCGCATCGCCACCGCCCGGTGAGCTGCCGATCGCGCCAACAAATACGGTGTCGGGATCCCCCGGCTTTGGCGCGATGTAGCCGCTCTCAGCTGTTCCTGGCGCGTAACAGTCGCCCCATGAAATAGCGCCCGTATACGTACGGCTGGGGACTGCGATGCTCGAATTGTCCTGCTGGGTGCCGTAGACGAGATACGGGAATTGATCGTCGACGGCGAGGTGGTAAAACTGCGCGGTCAGCTGGTTGTAGATGGTCGACCAAGATTTGCCGTCGTTCAGCGAAACCCATGCCCCGCCGTCGTCGCAGCCGATCATCCGTTGGGGGTCGCTCGGATCGATCCAGAGGTCGTGGTTGTCGCCATGTGGGGTCTGGAACTCCTCCCACTCCTTGCCGCCATCGATCGACTTCCACGCCTTCATATCCATGACATAGACGGTGTCTGGGTCCGTGGGATGCGCGATGACATGCATGTAGTACCAAGGGCGCCAAGCGAGCTCGGCCTTGCCGGATGTCTTGGTCCAGGTTTCGCCGCCGTCGTCGGAACGGTAGAGGCCGCGGTCGCGGCCGGTGGCTTCGACCATGGCCCACACACGCTCTGAGTTGGCCGGTGAGATCGATACACCGAGTTTGCCGAGTGTTCCCTCTGGCAAACCAGGGCGCTCGCTCAGGTCCTCCCAGGTGTCTCCACCGTCTTTGGATCGCCAGAGACCCGACCCAGGACCGCCCGAGTTGATCGACCAGAAATTTCGGCGAGCTTCCCACGTGGTGGCGAACAGGATCCGCGGGTTGTTCGGATCCATCGACAGGTCGACGGCTCCGGCCGATTCGCTCACGTGCAGGACCAGTTCCCAGTCGGCACCACCGTTGGTCGAGCGGTAGATACCTCGCTCGGGGTTGTCCTTCGAAGCGTGTCCTAGGGCCGCGACATAAACGACATTGGGGTCCCGCGGATCGACACGAATCTTCCCGATGTGGCGAGTCTGTTCCAGTCCGAGATGTGCCCAGGTCTTGCCACCATCCGTCGTGCCGTAAACCCCGTCCCCATGAGAGACATCGATGCGGATGGTGGACTCGCCGGTTCCGGCGTAGATCACATTCCCATCCGATGGTGCAACGGCCAATGCGCCGATCGAGCTCGTGTTCAAAAAGCCGTCGCTAATGCACTCCCAAAACAGTCCCGCATCGTCGGTCTTCCACACGCCTCCAGCAACGCCACCGAAGTAGAACGTCGAGCGTTCGTTCGGGTCGGCAGCGATAGCGACGACACGGCCGCCCCGGGTTGGGCCAATACAGCGGTATCGAAGCTCAGAGAGAAAGTTTGGATCCATTCCCTCTGCCTACCACGGAACCATTCGCCGCTGGTACGGCGAGATTGCGCTCTAGGCGGCCGATGCGCTCAAAACCACGGCGAGAATTGCGAAGCCGACGATCGCCACCACGGCGAGGACGACGAGTGCAGTACCGATGATGCCCACGATCTTCGCCGCCTGTGCAAGATCTCGCTTCGACGGATCTCGTCGACCTTCATCTATTGCCTTCATTTCTTGGTTGCCCAGATACCACCCGACCGGGCACAGAACGCCGCCACAGGCAACGATGCCGACGATGCTGAGGACGAGCGCTACAACCGCTTGGGAGGCTTCCGGGTACATCGTGGGGGGCATCGCTGCGGCTGGATGAGGAGCATCGTGTTCCATACGTCCCTTTTACCACACATCAGTTCCAGCCAAGTTCCTCCAAGCGGTCATCGTCGATGCCGAAATGATGGGCGACCTCGTGGATGACAGTGATCCGAATCTCATCGATCAATTCGTCTCGATCCGTGCACTGATCACAGAGCGGGAGTCGATAGACCGTCACCCGGTCGGGCAGATCCATGAAGCCGTAGCTGTCGCGCTCGGTGAGCGGAACTCCTTCGTAGAGGCCGAGGAGGTCCGGTTCGTCTCGATGGCGGTCCTCGATGAAGATCGCGACGTTGTCGATGAGGGCCGTCAGGGCGGGCGGAACTAGGTCCAATGCCGCAGAAACCTCGACGTCGAACTCCTCTATCGACAAGGGTTTCATGATGTGAATGATAGATGCACCGCAAACCAACCAAAATTGAGTTCGCGTCTTGGTCCGATTGTTTCGTTCTCCAGTTGGTTGATACTCCCGCGTCCGCTAGCGTGAACCGCTGGCTTGACGCGCGTGAGACGTGCGTAAGCCGAGCTCTCTCAGGAGGAAGTTCCGCTGCCAAAACAAAAAGAAGACGCAATCGTATTGGAGGGGACCGTTGTCGAACCCCTTCCCAACGCAATGTTCCGCGTCGAACTCGAGAACGGCCACAAAGTTCTGGCCCATATCTCCGGAAAAATGCGCATGCACTACATCCGGATCCTTCCGGGCGATCGCGTTCAGGTAGAACTCACCCCTTACGACCTTGAACGAGGTCGGATCACCTATCGCTACAAGTAGCGGCGGGCCCCAAGTCGCTCCACGGAGCGGCATTACCCCCCGGCTCAGATGAGCCAAGTCAGCTTCCGCTGACCCCCATGTTCGTAGAAAGGACGCAGCTGTGAAGGTTCGAGCAAGCGTCAAGAAAATGTGTGACAACTGCAGAGTCATCAAGCGCCACGGTCGCGTCATGGTCATCTGCACCAATCCCCGACACAAGCAGAGGCAGGGCTAACGCCAATGGCACGTATTTCCGGCGTCGACATTCCACGTGACAAGCAGGTTCAGATCAGCCTCACGTACATCTTCGGTATCGGTCTGACGACAAGTCAGACCATGCTCGAATCCTTGGGCATCACCCCCACCACTCGTGTTCGCGATTTGACCGACACGGAGGTCGCACAGGTTCGTGCGTACATCGAAGAACACCTCAAGGTCGAGGGCGATCTTCGCCGTCAGACCAGCCAGGACATCAAGCGCAAGATGGAGATCGGTTCCTACCAAGGAATCCGTCACCGTCGTGGCCTGCCCGTTCGTGGCCAGCGCACACACACCAACGCTCGTACCCGTAAGGGCCCGAAGAAGACCGTCGCCGGAAAGAAGAAGGTCTGATCATGGCAACGCCACAGCGCAAGAAGCGCAAGGTATCGAAGAACGTCACGCATGGCGTGGCACATATCAAGAGCTCGTTTAACAACACGATCATCACATTCACCGATCAGGACGGAAACACCTTGTCCTGGGCATCGGCTGGCAACGTCGGCTTCAAGGGATCGCGTAAGTCGACCCCTTTCGCCGCGCAGATGGCAGCCGAGCAGGCAGCGCGCCAGGCAATGGAACATGGTGTCCGCCGCGTCGACGTCGTCGTCCGTGGACCGGGTTCCGGCCGTGAAACCGCCATTCGTTCGATCACGAACACCGGCATCGAAGTCACCGGAATCAAGGATGTAACTCCTATTCCACACAACGGCTGTCGTCCAGCCAAGCGTCGGAGGGTCTGACACATGTCTCGTTACACCGGACCAAAGGCACGTGTTTCACGTCGCCTCGGAACCAACATTTGGGGCACGAAGGGCGAAACGATCGCTCTCGACAAGCGCCCGTATCCTCCAGGCGATCACGGACGCACCCGTCGCCGTGGCAATGTCAGCGAGTACTTGCTGCAGCTCCAGGAGAAGCAGAAAGCACGCTTCACCTACGGTCTTACCGAGAAGCAGTTTCGTAACATCTACGCCGAGGCCAGCAATCGCACCGGAGTCACCGGTGAGACGATGCTTCGTTTCCTCGAACTTCGTCTCGACAACGTCGTTTACCGCTCCGGTTGGGCTGCAACTCGCCCGCAGGCTCGCCAGTTCGTGAACCACGGACATGTCGAGGTCAACGGCAAGCGTGTCGACATCCCGAGCTTCCGTGTTCGCCAAGGCGACGTCGTTCGAATTCGCGAGAAGGCCCGCACCGGTGTGACCCTGCAGTGGAACATCGACGTGCTCGACCGCAGTAAACCCCCATGGCTTGATGCAGGCTCCGACAAGTTCGAAGCCGTCGTCCATCAGCTGCCATTGCGTGAGCACATCGACGTGCCTGTTCGTGAACAGCTCATCGTCGAGCTCTACTCCAAGTAATCCATATCCACCCATAAGTAACTCTCCGAGCAGAAAGCTCGGGGGTCGCCTTCGAAGTTCCGAGGAGAAAACATGCTGGTTATTCAGCGTCCGACGGTCGAAGCGATCGGAGAAGAAGAGAACAACGGTCAGAAGTTTGCGATTGGGCCCCTCGAACGAGGACTCGGCCACACAATCGGAAGCTCTCTACGACGCACGTTGCTCTCCTCGATTCCGGGCGCCGCGATCACCCAGGTGCGTTTTGACGACGCACTGCACGAATTCGACACCATTCCTGGTGTTGCCGAAGATGTCACCGACATGATCTTGAACCTGAAGGACATCGTCCTTCGCGTTCATTCCGACGAGCCGGTCACGCTTCGCCTCGATGTTCGTGGCCCCAAGGACGTTGTTGCGTCCGACATTCACCCACACGCCGACGTGGAGATCCTTAACGGCGATCTGCCGCTGGCCACACTCAATGGCAAGGGTCACCTCGCTATCGACATCACCGTCGATCAGGGTGCTGGTTACGTGAGCGCCGATCGCAACAACACCTCCGAGACGATCGGTGTCATCCCGGTCGACTCGATCTACTCACCGGTTCGTCGTGTTGCGTTTGTTGTGAGTCCGACTCGCGTCGACCAACAGGCCGATCTCGATCTGGTTGAATTCGATATCGTCACCGATGGTTCGATCACTCCTCGTGACGCCCTTGCTTCAGCTGGAGCCACGCTCCGTACCTTGGTGCAACTCGTCGAAGAGATGAGCGATGAACCACAAGGCCTCGAACTGGGCGAGATGAGCCCAGTCGTTGCTGGTTCTCCAGATCTTGAGAAGCCAATCGAAGACCTCGATCTTTCCGAGCGTCCTCGTAACTGCCTCAAGCGCGCCCAGGTCAACACGGTTGGCGAGCTGCTCGAAAAGACCGAAGACGACCTTCTAGCAATCACCAACTTTGGCCAGAAGTCGCTCGATGAGGTCATCGAGAAGCTCGACGAGCGTGGTCTCACGCTGCGAACGAGGGACTGATCATGGTCGGAACTCCAAGGAAAGGCCCTCGCTTCGGCGGGAGTGCCTCTCATCAACGGGCCATGATGGCGAACCTCGTTGCGTCGCTGATCGCCGCTGAAGGCATCACGACCACCGAAGCCAAGGCGAAGGCAATGCGCCCTATTGCTGAGAAGATGATCACCAAGGCCAAGAAGGGCGGGGTACACAACCATCGCCAGGTCATGCGGTTCTTGAACGATCGGGAAATGGCAACGAAGCTTTTTGATGAGGTCGGTCCTCGTTACGTCGACCGTCCAGGTGGTTACACCCGCATCTTGAAGCTCGGTCCGCGCTCGGGCGACAACGCGCCAATGGCTCGTATCGAACTCGTCTGACGTCACCGAACTCTTCACTATCGTGAAATTGAAAGCCACTGTCGCATACCACGGCAGTGGCTTTCATGGTTTTGCGGTGAACAACGACGTGCGGACGGTGGCGGGCGATCTCCAGGGCGCGCTTTTACGGGTTTTTGGTGTGCCGATCACGGTGACGTGTGCAGGCCGTACCGATCGTGGTGTGCACGGACGTGGCCAGGTCATCAGCCTCGATGTCCCCGATACTGCTGATCCCGAACGGCTCGAACGTTCGTTGAACGGTCTGTGCGGACCCGCGATCGTCGTTCGCGACATGCAGCGAGCCGAAGAAGATTTCGATGCTCGCTTCTCTGCGAAGTCGAGGCGCTATCGATATCAGGTCATGACCGGCGTCCATCCCGATCCGCTTCGGGCGGCCACGGCGTGGCACGTGTGGGCTCCGCTCGATGTTGGGGCGATGAATGAGGGTGCTTCCCACCTCCTCGGCGAGCACGATTTCACTACGTTCTGTAAGCGGCCGAAGGTGGCTGAGGGTGTGGCGGACAAGACGCTCGTTCGCAACGTGTTCGAAGCCTCGTGGAGCGAGGGTGAGGACGATCTACTCGAATTCTGGGTTCAGGCAAGGGCGTTCTGCCATCAGATGGTTCGTTCGTTCGTCGGCACGCTCGTCGACGTCGGCGCGGGAAAGTACGAATCGGACTCGATTCCGCAAATGCTGGCGGCTAGGGATCGAGCCCACGCAGGTCAGGTCGCTCCGCCCCACGGACTCACGTTTTGGGAAGTCCTCTACTAGCTCGGCGCGAAGCGGAGCGCACGATGCGCTGGTTCACCGCTGCTGGCATCCGTGACGTGAGGTCGAAGAAAACAGCATCGGGCCCAATGAGGGCACGTCGCCGGTTTCGTTGCACGGCCTTGATGATTTGGCGGGCGGCCTTTTCCGGCGAAGTCTTGGCCATCTTGTCGAAGCGCTCACCTATGCCCTCGGGATCGGCCGACCGTGCGTTTCGCGCGATCGACGTCTTGATCCCACCTGGATGCACCGTTGTCGCAGAGACGCTCGCTCGCTCTAGATCGAGCTCTATTCGCAAGGCATCCGTGTAGCCACGCACCCCGAATTTCGCTGCGTTGTAGGCGGACTGGGTGGGGATGCTCAGCAGCCCGAACACGCTGGAGATGTTGATCACATGTCCTTCTCCCGAGGCTCTAAGGTGGGGCAGAAATGCCTGGGTGCCGTGCACGACGCCCCAGAAATCGATGTCCATCACCCACGCGATGTCTTCGATGGTCTGTGCCTTTACTTCTCGGGTGAGATTGACTCCGGCGTTGTTGAAGATCATGTTCACGCGACCGTGTTCGGCTACGACGGCGTCGGCCCACGCATAGACCGCATCGCGGTCGCTGACGTCGACGTTGCTCGTCGTGATCGAGACGCTGGTGGTCTCGCATGACCTCACGGTCTGAAGCAGGCCGTCTTCATCAACGTCGCTGAGCGCGAGGTGTGTGCCTCGGGCAGCCAAATCGATCGCGAGCGCTCTTCCGATCCCGGACGCCGCCCCGCTGATCGCCGCTACTCGACCTGCGAGCTCCTTCATGTTCAGAGCCTACGCGGGAGACGAAGTGAGACGATCGAAGCAATGAGCGACAAGACACCGATCAGTGCGAAGAAAGCAGTGAACGGCAGGCCGAATCCGAGTACGAGCGCCGCCAGCAGGGGAGCGATCAAAGCCGACATCTCACGCCACGTCGAAAACACCGTGGCCATCGGCACCCGTTCCCGCGGCTTGACCATCCTCATGAACGGGATGTTGCCGACCACGTCGATCGCAGCAGCACCGATCGCTGCGCTGACCCATAGGGCGATGCCTGCGCCGGTGGGGTCGCCGAGCAAGGCGAGTCCGATCATCGAGACGGCGACGAGCGCAAAGGCCCGATAGACGATCTTCCGCGTACCCCAGCTGTCAGAGAGTCGTTTGATCAGCGGCGCGGTGAGCAGAAGAGCAGCCACGCCGCTCAGGAGCGCGCCCGCTACCCATTCGTCAAACCCGGCTTCAACGACGTAGATGGGGCCGAACACGAACAGCGCAACCCAAAAGAGCGCCCTGATGAAAGTGATCGTGTAGGCGATTCGCATGTACTTCTGGCCGAAAAAGCGGGGGATGTTCGCAAGCGCGCTCGGCGATGTTTGTTTGGCGACGGTGATCACTTCGGAGTTACCCACCCTGAGCCACCAGTAGTAGGCCATCAAAGGAACCGAGAGCGCAGCGCTAAGAAGAAATGGTGCGGAGGGGTCGACGGTTCGAGCGAGCCAGAGCCCGAGGCTTGGGCCGATCAGCCAGCCGATCCCGTTGAAGACCATCCGATCTGACTCCATCTGAATGAGTTCGCCCTTGCCGATGAAATCCATTACGTAGAGCGTCACCAGGACCGAGAAGATCGACGCGGCTGCTGACCGGAGGCCGATGGCGAGGACGAATGCAGGAACCAGGTCGATAGTGAACAGAATCGCCGCTGAGAAGAGCGACAGGATGCCGATCGTCATGACCCAGCGGCGTGCCACACGTTGTTCGAGTCTGCCCAGGTTCAACGTGACGAGCAGCGCGAGAATGGCGCCTGCCGTATACGCCCAGGAAACGGCCGCTTTTGAGCCGAGTCGATCGAGCGCAATGAGCGGCACGGTGCCCATCAGAAGTGATCGGGTGAGTCCCTCGAGTCCGGACAGGCGAACGAGGCCCGTGCCCGTTCGTGCTGGGAGATAGCCGAGAGATGTCGGCCGGTGGATCCGCACGCGCGAAGTCTGGCACGGATTGGACGATCGTTCAGTATTCGATAAGTTCGCCTCGAAGGAGCGAATCGTGGATGCTGTCGACATCACCAGCGGGAGGAGCCCCGATCCGGGCCGTTCGATGTCGCTGCACGCCGACGCGTACACCGAACAGCGTTGGTTCGATGCTGACAAAAGCGCGATCCTTCGCCGGTCGTGGCAATGGGTGTGCCATGTCGAGCAGCTTCGTGAAAGTGGTAGTTATACGGCGACGATCGTGGCGGAGATGCCCATCGCGGTCGTCCGCGGTGTCGATGGGAAGTTGCGGGCGTTCTACAACGTCTGCAAACACCGGGCCCACCAGCTTCTGTCGGGTTCGGGAACAACGCTCAGCATTGTTTGCCCGTACCACGCGTGGACCTACGACCTCGGTGGAGCGCTCACGTCGGCCCGACACACGGGGCACCTCGAGGAGTTCGATCTGAGCTCGATCTGTCTCGACGAGGTTCTCGTGGAGGAGTTCGGTGGTTTTGTCTACGTCAACCTCGACCCTGCTGCATCATCGCTGGCCGAGACCTCCGGTGCTCTCGGCAGCGAGATCGCGCAGTGGGCGCCCGATGTCGAACAACTCACCTTCGCACATCGTCTGACGTATGAGATCCGGTCCAACTGGAAGAACGTGGCCGATAACTTTCTGGAGTGTTACCACTGCCACGTGGCGCACAAAGACTTCGTGTCGCTCGTCGACATGGATACGTACTCGGTGACGACCCACGGCATTTACTCGAGTCACATGGCCGAGGCCGGGAAAGCACAGAACACGGCCTATGACGTCGCCGACGCCACGGTCACCGATCATGCTGTCTGGTGGTTATGGCCCAACACCTGCATGATGCGCTATCCGGGTCGTGGGAATTTCATCGTCCTGCAGATCATCCCGGCTGGTCCTGATCTGACTTATGAGACCTACGATTTCTTCCTCGAGTCCGCCGAGCCGAACGAGGCTGAGTTCGAGTCGATTCGTTACCTTGACGAAGTCCTCCAAGTCGAAGACATCAACCTCGTCGAGAGTGTGCAACGAGGCATGCGGACACCCGCCTTCACGCAAGGGCGCATCGTGAACGACCCAAACGGCTCGGGCGTATCCGAGCATGCGCTCCATCACTTCCACGGTCTTGTGCTCGACGCCTACGCAACACTGGACCCATCGTGAGGAGCGCTGAGCTGAGCTCAGCTCACAGGCGCAGTGGATTCGGCTGTAACGTCGCTCTTGACAAGTTCGTGTAGTTCTAGTTGAATTAGAACTATGCTACTTACGGTCGACGTTCGGTCATCGCACCCTCTTCACGATCAACTCGCAGGCCAGCTTCGCAAAACGATCGCTGCCGGGGATCTCGGTCCGGGGGACAAACTCCCTCCTGCGAAGGAGCTCGCAGCGAGCCTCGGCGTGAATATTCACACGATGCTCCGGGCGTACAAGACCCTGCAGGACGAGGGTCTCCTCGAGGTCAGGAGGGGCAGGGGCACGCTCGTCACCTCGAACGCTCCCGAACGCGTCGACGTGGTGTCGATCGCGAAGCAACTGGTGACCGAAGCGAGGCGACAGGGCCTCGCAGACGAAGGAATACGCCAACTCTTGGAGGCACAACTATGAACAACGGAATCGCACAGATCAACAACGGAACGTGGGCGCTGTATGCGGTCGGAGTCGTCAACCTCGGACTTGGGTTGATGTTCGTCGTGGGCGTCATCCAGATGCGCAGAACCCTCGGCGTTGTGGCCGGTCGACGTCACGGTCAGACGGCTGGCGCGCTCTTCGGACTTGGACTTGGGATCATCGCGTTGCGAGCTGCCACTGATCGAATCGAGAGCGCAGCACTGCCAGTGCAGGTCGCCGCCTTTGCCGCCGTTCTTGTCCTCGTTCTTGTCCTCGCGACCCTCGGCGCAGAGTTCGTCACGAATCTGATCCGTCGCTCAGAGCCAATAGTCGAACGTGTTGCCCCGGTTATGGAACTCGAGTCGGGCCAACGGGCCGTGTGGAGTTCGACGCTTTCGAGCAAGTGGATGCTGATTCCAGCGCTTGGGATCTTGCTGTTCGGCCCGCTCTTCATGTTTGTGCCCGAGGCATCTCCGGCGATCCTCGCCGCCATAGTCATCGCCGGAGTAGCGCTGCTTTCGCTCGCCTCGATTCGGGTGCGCGCCGATTCTGCTGGACTTCACGTTAACTACGGCGTGCTGCCATGGCCGACAACCTCTATCGCAATGGACCGAATCGATCAGGCCAGCATCATCGACGTTCGCCCAATGGAATGGGGAGGCTGGGGGTATCGGGGCACGCTCAAGTTGATGAAACAAGCAGCGGTTGTTCTCCGCGCCGGGCCGGGCATTCGCCTAGACCTCACGGATGGCAGGATATTCGTCGTAACGATCGACGATCCCGAAGATGCCGTAGCGCTTCTCAACGCACACGCCGAATGACAGCGGATCTCGACCGGAAGTGTCGAGAATCGGCAGGGGAGCGGAGCTCGCGTAGCGACCATGTGGGTAGCCGCGGATCTCGACCGGAAGTGTCGAAAATTACGAAGGCAGTTCGAGGTGAACAGCGCCGCCTGGGCCCGGGTCGGCCCAGATGTGGCCCCCGAGGGCGTCGACGATTCCCTTCGATACGGCGAGACCAAGGCCCGCTCCACCCTGGGCACGTTCTCTGGCTTCATCGTGTCGACGGAAGGGTTGGAACGCTTCCTCGAGGAAGTCGGCGGGAAACCCCGACCCGCTGTCGAGCACGGAGATTCGGCGGGCGTCTTCGCACACTTCGATACACACAGCCTCACCCTCAGGTGAGTGGCGAATTGCGTTGCTCACCAGGTTTGCGAGCACGCGGTGCAGCTGTGTTGGATCGGCGGTGACGCGTAGGTGGGGCGGACCGGACGACACGACGCGAACGTTCTTGTCGTGCGCTATCGGCTCCATGAGCTCAGCCACGTCGTAAATGGTGATCATCGCATCCATCGGTCCGGCGGTCAGTTCGAGACGCCCAGCCTCGAGTTGGCCAATGGTGAACAGGTCGGAGATGAGGGTCTCGACGGCGCCGATATCGCGTTCGATCGTGCGGAGGTAGCGCTGTGGGTCGGGGGCGACTCCGTCGAGCAGTGCTTCGGTCGCGAGGCGCATCGATGT
Source organism: Verrucomicrobiales bacterium (assembly GCA_047638715.1). Classification (GTDB taxonomy): domain Bacteria; phylum Actinomycetota; class Acidimicrobiia; order Acidimicrobiales; family SHLQ01; genus SHLQ01. Next base: position 10,121 of record JBLIMK010000054.1, on the reverse strand, counting down.
CAGGGGTGTTCTGGCATCGTGGCTGAGCGAAGCGAGGGTGATCGATCGTTCTCGTTCGGCATCGTCGCGCTGGGCGCGAGAGATCGCGATCTGATCGACCATCGAGTCGATAGCGGTAGCGAGATCTCCGACTTCATCGATGCGTTCGAGGTCGGCGCGGGCTTCGAGGTCACCTTCGCCAACGCGCCTGGCGACTTCGGTCAGCGCGGCGAGGTCTTCGGTCAGTGGATGGGCGAGGGTGTAGATGACGCCGATCCCGAGCACGGTCGCGAATGCGAGCAGGATCAGCAAGAACTGGAGGTCGTGTTCGCTGAGAAACATCGATCGTGAGCCAGCGCTGAGGGCGACCGCGATAACGACGGGCCCTGAGATGGCCGAGACGAGCATGCGTCGGGTAAGCGATCGGGGGGCGAAGAGCCGGAAGATGACCGATATCGCTACCGAGACGGCGGCGATCGAAACCAAGAGGGCAATGAGCTGGTTCCGCTCGCTGCGGCTGGGCGCCATCACGATTTCTGTGGCCACCGTAGAGGCCAGACCCGCGAGGGTGGAAAGAACCGCGAGGCCGATCAACATCTGCGGCCAGCGCTTGAACGATGGACGTCTCACGGATCGAACCGGTAGCCGACACCGAACACGGTGGTGAAGTGTGCTGGCTTCGATGGATCGTCTTCAAGGCGGCCGCGTAGCCGGCGAACGTGCACAGTGACCGTCGATGGGTCCTGCCATTCAGTGGAGGAGCTCCACACCTTCTGGAGGAGGTCTTCGCGGGTGAGTGCTTCGCCAGGATGCGCGAGAAAACAGTTTAGGAGTTCGAACTCCTTGCGGGGAAGCTCGACCGTCCGGCCGTCCCTCGTGACGACCCATTGAGCTGGGTCGACCGTGATGTCGCCGAACTCGGTCAACATCTCGACAGCCGTTGCGTTGTCGTTCGAACGTCGCAATACCGAGCGCACTCGTGCAACGACCTCACGAGCCGAGAATGGCTTCACTACGTAGTCATCGGCGCCAGCCTCGAGCCCGCGCACCCGATCGGCTTCCTCGCCGCGGGCGGTGAGGAGGATCACGGGGAGTTGCGAGGTCCCGCGAATGAACCCCAACACGTCGAGGCCGTTGCGCTTGGGCAACATCAGATCGAGGAGGACGAGATCGGGCTGGTTTTCGGTGACGGATGCAACGGCACTGTCGCCATCGCCCGCCTCGACTACCTCGAATCCGTCCGCCGCCAGGTATTGAGAGAGGACCTCGCGCACCATTGGTTCATCGTCCACCACAAGAATTTTCGACATTGTGTTCACGGTAGATCGGAACCCTTCAGGCGTGCAGCTCCTTCCCCGGTTGTTCGCAACTTGGTAAGAACTCAGCGAGGAATACGAGCAGAACTCGCGCGAATACACGCGTTTCGGATTGGTTTGTGGAAACAGCGCATCTAGACTCGATCGTCGGACTGAGGCCGCCCGCAATTTCCTCTGCGGCCACTATTCAGGAGTCGAAATGACCACATATTCAGCTAAAGCATCTGAGATCGAGCGTTCTTGGCACATCGTCGACGCCGAGGGTCTCGTGCTTGGACGCATCGCAACCGAGATTGCGGACGTACTTCGTGGCAAACATAAGCCTACATACACGCCAAACCTCGACACCGGTGACCACGTCATCGTCATCAATGCCGCCAAGATCGTGCTCACGTCGAACAAGGCGGATCGCAAGATGGTCTACCGCCACTCGGGTTACCCCGGTGGATTGAAGGAAATGACCTACCGCCAGGCAATGGAGAAGGACGCAGCCGAAGCGGTTCGTCGTTCCATCCGAGGCATGGTTCCCAAGACTCGTCTCGGCCGTCAACAGCTCACCAAGCTCAAGGTCTACGCAGGCCCTGAGCATCCACATGGCGCGCAAGACCCGCAGCCACTCATCATCGATCACGCGAAGCACCGGTCCTAGGGCCACTCGAAGGACACGAATCAATGGCAACCATCAGCACCATTCAGACAACCGGTCGACGCAAGCGCGCTGTCGCACGCGTTCGTCTTCTCCCAGGTGACGGCGTCATGACCGTCAACGGCCGCACGCTCGAGGATTACTTCCCAAGCGCCGTCCATCGCCAGCAGCTCAGCGAGCCGTTTCGGGTCACCGAGACCGAAGGTGCTTGGGACGTCAGCGTCACGATGCACGGTGGTGGCCCCACGGGCCAGGCAGGCGCGATGCGCCTCGGTATTGCTCGCGGCCTCCTCGAGGTCGATCCAGAATTCCGTGATGTCCTGAAGAAGGCCGGATTCTTGACCCGCGATTCCCGCAAGAAAGAATCCAAGAAGTACGGCCTCAAGAAGGCACGTAAGGCACCTCAGTACTCGAAGCGTTAGGCCGAAAGCCATTTATGGCTCTTCGGTTCGGTACAGACGGTGTTCGTGCCGAGGCGCTGACGCAACTGACGTCGGACTTTGTCCGAACGCTCGGTGCTGCCGCAGCCCTCGTCTCCGGCGCGTCCGAAATTGTTGTCGGACGTGACACGCGAGAATCTGGCCCCGAACTTCAGCGCGCCTTTGCTGAAGGAGCGTGGTCTCATGGCGTCACAATCCGCGACCTCGGCGTCGTCCCGACACCGGCGGTTGCATGGGTGTGCGCCGACTCTGGCCTTCCAGGAGCGATGATCTCCGCCTCGCACAACCCGTGGCAGGACAACGGCGTCAAGCTATTCTCGGCTGGCGGTACCAAACTGCTCGACGCCGATCAGGAGATCATCCAAGCCAAACTTGATGTGTCCACGAGTCTCGACGCGGTTCCCGCCGGCGGCGCGCCGCCCCACATCATCGAGGGTTCGATCGATGGCTACGTCGATGCGGTCGTTGCTTCGGTCGAAGGACGCAGCTTTGCTGGCAAGACCGTCGTGCTCGACTCAGCCAATGGCTCTGCCTCGACTACAGCGAAGCTCATCTTCGAACGCCTTGGGGCAACCGTCGTCAGCCTGGCCGATCAGCCCGACGGTCGCAATATCAACGACGGTGTTGGCTCGACACATCCCGACCTTCTCAAATCGGCCGTTGTAGAGCACGGAGCTGATGCTGGTTTTGCCTTCGACGGAGACGCAGATCGGATCGCTGCAGTCGGTGCCGACGGGGAACTTATCGACGGCGATCGGATCATTGCGATGAGTGCGCTCGACCGTCGTGACCGGGGAATGTTGGCGCACGACACGGTTGTGATCACGGTCATGGCCAACCTCGGGTTCCGGCTGTCGATGGAGGCCCAAGGGATCGCGATGGTCGAGACCGCTGTCGGCGACCGCTACGTGCTCGAGGCACTCGACGCTGGCGGATTCTCACTCGGGGGTGAGCAGTCCGGTCACGTGATCTACCGCGATCTCGCCACGACCGGTGATGGTGTCCTCACGGCCGTACAACTCTTTGACGCAACATTGCGCCGGGGAATCGACATGGGCGAGTGGGCGGCGTCGGTCATGACCCGCTTTCCGCAGGTGCTCAAGAACGTTCGGATGGCTGAGAAGATCCCAGATCTTTCCGATCGACTCAACTCCGCGATCGTCGCCGAGCAGGCGATTCTTGGCTCGACCGGACGAATCCTGATCCGTGAATCGGGAACCGAACCGGTGGTGCGAGTAATGGTTGAGGCAGCCGACGCCGATGTTGCCGAAGCCTCGACATCGCGTCTTGTTGAGGCCGTTCAGCGACTCACTTAGGTGAGTCTCGGTACGAGCTTGGCTTTACGCACGTTTTCAACCTGAACGGTAAAGGTTCTAAGGCAACCCCAGCTCGGACCGATTGATTCATAGAATCGTGAGACCCGCAACGTGCGCGCTTGCCTCGTTGTCGAAAGAGAGCCTTCTTCATGTGCGGAATCATTGCCGTCGTACGCCGGCCGTCACTGCGAGCCGTACCGACGAGAGACGACGTCCTCGCGTTGGTGCACGGTGCAGCGGCCGATCTCGAAGGTGTGGAGCTCGGCGCGGCGGATGCTCCCCTCAGCGCTGTTGCTGACCGCCTCGAGACCGCCGATCGTTTGCTCCGCGGAACCCCCGGCGTCCGAGCAATGCTCGCGGACCCCGGCCTCGGCGGAGCGTTGCGAGCAGAATTGGGACTCGTCCGGGCGATTCTCGATGCGTTGGAAGCGCAACTCGATGCACAAGCCACGGCCGAGTCGCTCGATCTTGAGGCTGTCAACGCTTCACTCATCCGGGTCCGAGATGCCGTGTGGAGCATCGAGCGAGATCGGCTCCGCGCCGCTGACGTGGTCGCTGACATCGGTGGCCGCAATGTGCACGGTGCTGGCATCGACGCGATCTTCTCGATTCACCAAGCGCTGTCGGCGCTGGACCGCATGGAAGTCCGCGGGCGCGACTCGGCTGGAATCCATCTGCTGGTCAGCAACCATGGCCTCGATCTCAAAGATCCGACCGTCCAGTCAGCACTCGACTCACGCGCTGACCGGGCCGAGCTCTTCACAGACTCCGCGGTTCGGGCGGTCGGGGATCGCCTGAGCTTTGTGTACAAAGTGGCGGCCGAAATTGGCGAACTTGGCGACAACACCGCGTCGCTCCGCTCGAGCATCCGCGACGATTCCCTTCTCCGCAAAGCGCTCAACAACGAGACCGCCGAGGTCGTCGTACTTGGACACACCCGTTGGGCGAGCGTCGGAATCATCTCCGAGCCAAATGCTCATCCGGTCAACTCAGACCAAACCAATGGGGCCGATGGTCCGTACTGCACGGCAGTGCTCAACGGTGATGTCGACAACTACGGCGATCTCATCCGCTCCGAAGACCTTTGCATCGCCGATGACATCACCACCGACACGAAGGTCATCCCGACCCTGACATCGAAGCATCTGAGCAACGGCCACGACATCACCGAAGCGTTTCGTCGATCGGTCTCGGTGTTCGAAGGATCCGTCGCTATTGGGCTATCGAGTGAAGAAGCACCCAACGACCTCCTTCTCGCGCTTCGAGGTAGCGGTCAATCGATCTACGTCGGGTTGGCCGAGGACAGCTTCGTGGTTGCGTCGGAGCCATACGGCGTGGTCGAAGAAACAAGCGCATACGTCCGGATGGATGGCGAGACACCCGCCAACCCAGATAACCCGAGCGCGAGCCGCGGCCAGATCCTTCATCTGAGTGGGGCGCTCGCCGGAGAGATTGAAGGGTTCGAGCGAGTTGGGTACGACGGAACCGAACTCCCGGTTTCCGAATCCGATGTTGCCGTTGCCGAAGTCACGACCCGAGACATCGACCGAGGCGACTACGCGCACTATCTCCTGAAGGAGATATCGGAGTCCCCCCGCAGCTTTCTCAAGACACTCCGTGGGAAGTTGATCGATACGGACGGTCATCTCAGCGTGTTGGTTGGCGAGTCGACGATGCCGTCGGCCGTTGCAGAGAAGCTTCGAAGCGGACAGATCTCGACCATCTACGTGATCGGGCAGGGGACGGCCGCTGTTGCCGGCCAGGCTGTGGCCGAGGCGATCGTCGACGAGGTCGATGGCCACCTGAGCGTGAAGGCGATCGCCGCGACGGAGCTCAGCGGTTTCGGACTTCGCAAAGACATGTCGGACTCGCTCGTCATCGCGATCTCCCAGTCGGGAACGACGACCGACACCAATCGAACGGTCGACATCGTCAAGCAGCGCGGTGCGTCCGTCCTGGCAATCGTGAATCGCCGCGGCAGCGATCTGACCGATCGTGCCGAGGGCGTGTTGTACACCTCAGACGGCCGCGACGTCGAGATGAGCGTGGCGTCCACGAAGGCGTTCTACGCCCAGATCGCAGCTGGGTTTCTTCTCGCGATCGTGATTGCAGACATCGCGCTTCCCGACCGCGCCGAGCCGACCGATCGACAGTCCGTTCTGCAGAGTCTGCGAGATCTGCCGGATCGCATGGTCGAAACGATCGGCGCTCGGCCTGACATCGCCCGCGCTGCATGGACACATGCACCCTCGCGGCGTTACTGGGCATGTGTCGGCAATGGACCAAACTTGATCGCCGCACGCGAGCTGCGAATCAAACTTTCCGAGCTTTGTTACAAATCGATCGCCGCTGACTCCACCGAGGACAAAAAGCACATCGATCTCTCCTCGGAGCCGATGATCCTCATTTGCGCAGCTGGCCTCGAGGGGTCAACCGCGGACGATGTTGGCAAGGAAGTGGAGATTTTCAGAGCGCACAAGTCGGCGCCGATCGTCATTGCTAATGAAGGCGAGACTCGTTTCTCAGCGGCCCTCGACGTGATCTACGTCCCCGTGGTGCACCCGCGAGTCGCGTTCGTGCTGTCCACCGTCGTTGGACACCTCTTCGGCTATGAAGCAGCGCTCGCAATAGATGCCCAAGCGCAGCCGCTTCGCGAAGCTCGTGCAGCGATCGAAGGGCTGATCGAGGAGACGCGCGGACAACTCTCCGGCGAAGAGTTCCTCGAACAGATCCACCCGAACTTGGAGCCAGCAGCGAACCGCTTCATGGAAGCGCTCCGAGTCGGTTCGTTGAATGGCCATCTCGAGGCAAGCACCGCGGTTCAGCTGGCGTCTCGGTTCCGATACGCGGTCGGCAACATTCCCCTCGATAGTTATCAACTCGACTTCGGCAAAGTTGGCACTCCCGGTGTTGTCATCGAAGATCTGACGCACTCGCTAAGCAGTGCGATCGACGAGCTGACCCGGCCGGTTGACGCAATCAAACATCAGGCCAAGACGGTCACGGTCGGTATTTCCCGCACCGACGAGACGTTGCTTCAAATTCCTCTGGTCTCCGAGGTTCTCGCGACCGGGACCCCGCGCGATGGACTCACGTACTCCACAATTAGAACGCTCGCGAACCTCGATCCAGCGGTGACCGAAGTCGTTGGATGGACTCGATACTCCATCGACGGTGCCGACGCTGATGCAGGAACGATCACGGTCATCGATCGCGGAGGCGTATCGGCGACTATCCCCAGCCGCACCGACAAGACACCGACGCTGCGTGGCACCAAGAAGCGCGTGGCTGAAGAGCGAGAGGTATTGGTAGCGAAGGGGCGTTCCGATGGGCGTCCAATAATCATGATCCCCGAGGTCAAGGACAACCACACCACGGGTATGACCCTTCTCCATATTGAGCTCCACGATCGTCTCGATCCCGAGGTAATGCGTGGGGTGTTGCAGGGCTATCGAAACCGGTTCTCTGCGCTGCACGGTGCTGTAACGGAGACCGAAGAGACGTTCCGCCTCGATCGGCTTGGGCAGGAGGATGTCGGTGAGCTGTTGTGGGCTTCCATCCAAGAACTTGCCGATCGCTGGCGCCGATAAAAACCCTCGATTCGTCAACTTGTGTAATCCGTGGTCAGACGCCCGGTTACACACCCTTTTGGGGTTAGCGTTGATCTCGTGAGTGATTCTGCGTTTTCGAACGAGCCCGTGGATGTATCCGGGTTGCCTCAGCTGGCCGAAGAGAACTTCGTGCCGGTGCATCCCAACTTCCTACGGGTGTCGCTCATCGGCAGCCTGATCTTCTCGGTCATCGTGCTCGTTGCCGGCGTCGTCATCGCAGTGCTCGTCGCGTCGGATGAGTGGATTCCGTTGTTGGTCATGGTTGTGCTTCTCGCTTTCACGGCACTGAGGGCAGCGTTGAAGGTCCTCGAGGTCAAGAACATCGCTTACCAGGTGCGCGAGCACGACCTGAGCTACCGGAATGGCGTCTTGGTGAAGACCGTTGAGACGGTTCCGTTCGTTCGAGTGCAACACGCCCGAGTTGCGCAGGGTCCCGTCGAACGGGCATTTGGGCTGGCCACATTGACTGTCAACTCGGCAGGTCCGGACCTCAACATCGCTGGACTCGGTGTGGACGATGCCGAGCGACTGCGAGCCCTCGTGGTTGAACGAGCGGGCGAGCTCGTCGAAGAATCGTGACCCAGAATACAACTGGCGTTTCGCTCGTCGAACCGCAACGGCAGTCACTTTTTGCGATTCTGTTCTTGGCGCTCCGCCTCATTCGCAACATCGGAATCATCCAGCTCGTCATCGCCGCCGGGTTTGTTCTGTCCCAGTCTCCTTCGCTTCTACTGCTCGTCGTCGGCGTATTCGTGTTCGCCGTGATTTCGCTCTCGTGGGCCACACTCTCGTGGTGGCGATACACCTTTGCGGTCGACAATGGCGAGCTCGTCGTGAAGCGAGGCCTGATCTCACAGGACACGCTCACCGTGCCCCTCGACCGCGTGCAGAGCGTGTCGATCGAACAAAAGTTGCTCCATCGAGCGGTTGGGCTCGTGCAAGTTTCGCTCGACACAGCGGGTACTTCGACAGCCGAGTTCACCATCGATGCCATCGACCGTTCTGTCGCTGATGCGTTGCAACGCGCGGGGGCTGACTATCGCCGCGATTCGAGCGGCGCAGGGACACAAGCGCCGAGCCTTGCCGAAGGCGACGTGGCAGCGAACGATTCTTTTGTATTGCGTCCGCCCGAACCACCGGAACGTGTCGTCCTCCGCCATGATGCTCGTCGCATCCTCACGATCGCTTTGACACAGATACCGTTCAGTGGACTCGCGGTTCTCGCTCCGCTCTTCGCTTTTGGCGACAACCTGATCGATCGAATTCCCATCGACGCACCCGACGTGGATTTCGAGGGCAGGGCCACGCTCCTTTGGTTCGTCCCGGCAGCGATTCTGCTCGTCGTTGTCGCGAGCGTGGCTTTGAACCTGATCAGGGTGCTCTTGACGGATTGGAACCTCACCGTCACCTCGACGCCCGCTGGCCTTCGCCGAGATGCTGGCCTGCTGTCGACCAGCAGCATCGCGAGCAGCCTCCCGCGCGTTCAACGTGTGGAGATTCGACAGGGTCTGCTCGAGCGATTCGCGGGTATACGGACGGCCACACTGCACAACATCGGCGAGGGCAACTTTCGAATTCCCGGCTGCGACGTGGAGCAAGTAGGCGAACTCCGATCGCTTGCACTCGATGGCGGTGGCGGCGTGTCCGTCCTCGACCGACGCGTGTCATCGCTCGAGGTCTTCAAAGAAGTTCGAAACTCCTCGATCACGATGAGTGTCATCGCGATCGGCTTGTGGTTCTTGGTCAGCTGGTGGTCGCTACTCGTTCTCGTCATCGTGCCGATCGTGTGGTTGTCCACCAAACGTCAGGTGCGACTCCGGCGCTGGGGTATCGATGCGGACGCGATCGCCGATCGGCGAGAACTCCTGGGCTGGAAGTCTGAAGAGGCGCTTCTTCGAAAGGTGAATGGTGTGACGGTTCGCCGATCTCTCTTCGAGAGGAAACGTGGGCTAGCTACTGTTCGGGTGCAGATGGCTGGCAGTTCGATCTCGATCGGGATGATTCCGTTGGCCGAGGCTCAGGCAGTGCGCGACCGCGCCCTGTACGTCGCCGAGACCGATCGTCGAGCGTTCATGTAGCAGTGGTACGGAGGACCGATAGAGGGCCATGGTCCTACGACCAAGGTTTAATACCCCAACTAAAAAGTCCTCTCGTAATGTGACTCCACGGTTCGCCTCGCGGGAAGTGTGGCGCCTGCTTGCAAAATGGAGGTCGCGTTATGCGACGAGTTCTCAGGTTTATGTCGCTCATCGTGACCACGTCATTGATCGCGGTGGTTTTGTTTGCATCACCAGCTGCGGCACTCAGCGTCGACAAGGCGGAACTACGCGGTGGCGAGCTACGTATCGAGGGCGGCGATGCTGCACCGAACGCCGACATTGTGGTCGATGGCATCGTGGTCGGAAGCCAACGGGGGGAACTGTGGTGACGCTCACCTCATTACATGCAGCCGTGACAGTTCCCGCCACAGTCACAATCCCACAGGGCATCAATACGGCTTCTTTCGCCGTAACCAGTTCCAGCGTCGTCAGCGAAACCACCGTGACCATCACCGCCACACTTGGCTCATCGACCACGTCCACCACCGTCACCGTGAGCCCCCCAGCTCCGCCGCCGCCTCCCGCAACCGAGTTCGAGACGGTCTCGTTCTCGGGGAGGCTCGGCCGTAATTCGACCTTGACCCGCACCATTCCGGTCGGGGCGACGGGGGATCTTCAGTTCGATCTCGAGTGGGACGATGATCGGGCCGAAGTCGAGGTCACGATCTTCGATCCGAGTGGGGCTGTGGTGTTCAGCGACTCCAGCCAGGCGTT
>JBLIMK010000053.1:0-27588 GCA_047638715.1 Verrucomicrobiales bacterium | reverse complement strand
GATGTTTGGGCCCCGACCCTTTGGCCCGCAGCGATGCCATCGCTGCGGCCTGCGCTCGAAGGGTATTTCGCCGAGATGGCCGCTCTTGCCGCGACGGTGATGGATGCCTTCGCGTATGCGTTGAACCTCGGAGGTGGCTGGTTCGAGCCCTTCATTGATGAACATGGCTCAGCCTTGCGCCTGGCGCACTATCCACCGTTGTCGAGCCCGCCCAATCCCGGCGACCTGCGCGCAGGCGCCCACACCGATTACGGCACACTCACCATTCTGCGATTAGACGCCGAGCCCGGACTCCAAGTGCAAGAGGTCGAAGGTGCGTGGATCGATGTGGAGGCGCCGGACGGGGCGCTCGTCGTGAACCTCGGTGATCTGATGCAGCGATGGAGCAACGATCGTTGGCGATCGACGATGCATCGGGTCGTCGTTCCGCCCGGCCGTCACGGCGAGCGACGCCTCACGATGCCGTTCTTTCACAATGCGAACTGGGACGCCGAGGTCTCTTGCCTCGTGGCCGAAGGTGATGTGCCCCGACATAAACCAGTATTGGCGGGCGCCCACCTCATGTCGAAGTTCCGGTCTACCGTCACTTGATTGTGGGGCTGTCAGGTGAGCGTCGGTGGTTCGCAGCGTGCCTTCAGCGGCGAGGTCCTAGCGTCGGTCATGCCTCGTGAGCGCGTAAGCCGATTCGGTGATGGTCGGAAGCCCCCTGCTGCGGAACGTTTCGTCGGTCGCCTCGCGCGTCTCGAGGTGCACGATGTCGAAGCCGTCGCCATAGAGGCGCTCAACCTCGTCTGGCGAGATAGCGAACGGAGGACCGTCCATTGCGCTCTGGTCGTAGTCGAACGTGATCAAGAGCATCCTCGCACCGGCTCTCGTGATCGAGCGCAAGTGTTCGGTGTACCGGACGCGGGTCTCAGCGTCGAGAGCGACTAGTGCTGCACGGTCGAACACGGCATCGATCGAGCCGAGGTGTTCTTTGGTTAGGTCGAAGAAGTCGGCGGCAAACAGCGAATACTTGTCTGCGGTGTATCTCAGCTGCGGATCGGTGTCGATGCGGGGTGTGAGGCCGCGTTCGTCGAAGAAGTCCGCCACGCCTTGCTCGACGAATTCAACGCCGACGACCTGATCTGTGTGTTCGGCGAGGAAGACCATGTCGAGGCTTTTCCCGCAGAGAGGAACGTAGACCCGTCCAATGTCGTCTCCACAAGCCTGCTGCAGGTACTTGGTCAAAAAGTCGTTGACATCGGATTGATGAAACGCAATTCGGCCGGCGCTCCATAGTTCTGCCCAGTCGTCGTGCTCCATTCGTCGACCATAGCTGCCGCGGAATCGATCTCGCCTTGACAGAACATATTGGCGGGTGCTGGTCTTGTCGTTGCGCGTCCCAACGGCCTTGGTGCGCTCCGCTCCTGGGTCGATTCATTCTGGGACGATGCACCAGCGGCATTCGTCTCCCATGTCGAAGGTGATGTTTCATGAACGTTCCACCAATCGTGCGATGCGCCTGTATTGCACGTCCCGTCGATGAAACGTTCGACGTATTCACGGCCGAGATCGGCGCATGGTGGCCGTTGCCGACCCACGGGTTGTTTGGCGGAGACGCAGCGAGTGTGGTCTTCCGAGATGGAAAGCTCATTGAACAATCCATTGATGGTCGGGAGGTCGAATGGGGAGAGGTCAGCGCCTGGGAACCTTCCCGTCGTGTCGTGATCGCCTGGCATCCGGGACGCGACCGGTCCGAGGCATCGGAGGTTGAGGTTCTTTTTGAGGAAGATCGAATAGGCACCCGCGTCGTGATCGAGCATCGTGGGTGGGAGGTCTTTGGAGATGACGCGAACGGTCGACGGCTGGGCTACGTGGGGCCGAATGCGTGGGGTTACGTGCTCGACCACTTCGCTAGTGGGGCTGAGATCGATGCCGATGCAGTCGATCTAGATGCGCTCTCCGCCGCGTACGAATCGTTCTTTTCCGAGGCCGAGATCGGCGGCTTCGATCCACCGCCGGGAGCGGAATGGAATGCTGAGCAAGTCGTCGCACATGTGGCGTTGAACGACGCTGCAATGATGAATACGTGTCAAGCGCTGGTGCACGGACTACCAACCCGTTTCGAGAATGTTGTGTGTCAAGAGCAACGGGTGCTCGATGGTTGGATCGCTGCCTCCGGCGACATGGCGGGTTTGGTGCGCCGCGGACGCGTGATGGCGCGATCGACACGGGCTGCACTGCGGCGGTTGTCCGCGGAGCAGCGAGAAACCGACGTGCATTGTCGTTTGATCCACGACGGCCATGTCATGGTCAACAATCCAATGGCGTGGGAACTTGTGGCGATCACCACCCAGATCGATATGCACCTCCCGGCGCACATCACACAGCTGCGGGACCTTCGGCCAGCCGGCGACTGAGCGGTTCTCGTCAGGACTTCGACACCCAGTACGCTCCACCCGATGAGCGAACCCGCAAAGCGTCGCATGAAGATTGGTGTTCAACTTCCCGAGGTCGAGTGGGAGGTTCCTTTCCCCGAGCTGATCGAGCTGGCCCAGGCAGCCGAGACGGTCGGGTTCGACTCGGTCTGGTACGGCGACCATCTGATCTATGACCTCGCCGTCGGCGCTCGAGGGCCATGGGAGGCGTGGACAACACTCGCAGCAATAGCGGCAAGCACAACAACTGTCGAGCTCGGTCCATTGGTTGCATCGACCAGCTTTCACGCACCCACGATGCTTGCGAAACAAGCAGCGACCGTGGATGCGATTTCTCAAGGTCGCCTCATCGTCGGACTCGGGGCAGGCTGGAATCGTCGCGAGTATGACGCGTACGGATTCGCCTACGACCGCAGGGTGAGCAGGTTCTCCGAGGCCTTCACCATTCTCCGGACATTGCTTCGAGAAGGGGAGATCGATTTCCACGGCGAGTTCTACGATGCCGACCGGTGTGTCTTGCACCCACGTTCGCCCCGCGAGGGTGGGCCGCCGCTGATGATCGGTTCGATCGGCGCTCGCATGCTCGACATCACACTTCCGCACGTCGATGCGTGGAACATGTGGTGGAGCCAATACGGAAATAGCATCGCCGGCTTCGTTAAGGAGAAGTCGCGAGTGGACGGTCTGATCGAAGCGGCCGGTCGATCGGTCGCCGATGTCGATGCCACCGCTGCCGTCTTCGTCCAACTCGAGGGTGGTGGAGGTCGCCAGATGGGCAATTACGTGGGTGACCTCGAGATCGAGCCGCTCATAGGCAGCCCAGACGAACTCGCTGATCAGCTGCGCGAGTTCGAGTACGCAGGAGCGGCCCACATACAACTCTGCGTCGACCCGATCACCCGCTCGAGCATCGAGTGGTTGGGCGACGTCCTCACCGAATTCCGCCGGCGCTGAGGTTCAGCAGCCTTCGATGATCGCCCGATCGGCATCGGCGATCGAGGCGACACCGCAGAGCGCCATGGTTTGCTCGAGACCCTGTTGGAAGAACTCGAGCACGTGGTCGACACCGGCTTCGCCCCCGGCAGCGAGTGCGTAGAGATGTGGTCGCCCGATCATGCACGCGTCAGCGCCGAGGGCGATGGCCTTCAACACATCGCTTCCCCTGCGCACGCCCCCATCGCAGTAGATCTCGATCTGGCCACCAACGGCGTCAGCGACTGGCGCGACGAGGTCGATGATGGCGGGGGAGGAGTCAAGTTGGCGACCTCCGTGATTCGACAGTGCAATCGCGTCGATCCCTTCGGCCGCGGCGATCTTTGCGTCCGCCACCGATTGGATGCCTTTGAGAATCACGGGCCCGTCCCACTGCGAACGAATCCAGGCGACATCTTCCCACGAGAGTTGTGGATCGAATTGTGAGTTGATGTACGTGGCGAGCGATACGGCCGATGAACCATCTTCGGTACCCTTGGCGAGGCGCTGTGTACTCACGGCAACGTTCGAGAACACGATCGGATCATTCCGCAAGAACTCCATGACCCATCGAGGTCGACGAGCGCCCTCGATGAACGTGTCGAGCCCAAGTTTGGGCGGCAGCGACATTCCCCGACGAACGTCACGTTCTCTTCGACCGAGGACCGCTGTGTCGACGGTGATGTAGAGCGCTTCAAACCCGCTCTCTTTACACCGAGCGAGCATGTCCTTCGTGAGTTCGCGATCGCGCCAGACGTAGACCTGAAACCACTTGCGCCCGTCGGATACAGCAGCGACCTCTTCGATTGAACGGGTCCCCATCGTGGACAGCGAGAAAGGAATTCCGGCCCGGGCTGCAGCCCGGGCCGTAGCGAGCTCCCCGTCGGGATGGGCAATACGCGGGAAGCCCGTCGGCGCAATGATGACCGGCATGGGTGCTCGCTTGCCAAGAATCATCGTCGACGGATCGATCGACGAGACGTCGCGCAGCACCCGTGGCACGAGGGTCCGATCGGAGAATCTGCTCGCATTTCGCTTCATCGCCAGCTCATCTTCGGCTCCGCCGTCGATGTAGTCGAAGACCCCTGCAGGAAGACGTTTCTTGGCTATCTGGCGCAGATCTTCGACGTTCGCGGCCGCCGAGAGACGACGCGTCGTTCGATCGCGTTCGAGTGGTTTCAGGCTGACGACGGACCGTAGAGACTCGAGCACCAACCCAGTCTCCCATTCTTGGCCGAACTTCTCGATTTTGTGGCCTGAGATATCTGGAGCGCTCGGTATCTCCGCGCATGAAGTGTCGGGCGCTGAACGAAGTATCGTATTTCACTGATGACCTACGACTTCGACCGACTCATCGATCGCAAGAATACGAACGCTGCGGCGATGGAAGGGTTTCGCGGTTATCTCTTCGAGAACGAACCGCTCGAGTTCCCGTGCGGCGATGACGAGGTTGTTTGCCTCTGGGTCGCAGACATGGCGTTCGCCTCGGCGCCTGCAGCGATCGACGCTATGAAGGAGCGCCTCGAGCACCCGATCTTTGGGTACACCGCAGTATTTGACGATGGTCTGTTTAACGCGTTCAGAGATTGGTGCGAACACTTCTATGGCTGGGCTCCTGAACAGGAGCACTTTCTCACGTCTCCGGGCGTCGTCCCGGCGCTGTTTGACTTGGTCGACTTGACCGTTGGGCCCGACGAGAAGGTCCTCACGTTGACGCCGGCGTACGGACATTTCAAACGAGCCCCAGAACATCACGGTCGCGAGCTCGTTACGTGTGGCCTCATCGAGGCTGAGGATGGTTCCTACACGATCGATTTCGAACTTTTCGAATCGAAGGTCGCCGACCCTGCACTGCGGATCTTCTTCTTGTGCCATCCACACAACCCGACGGGCCGAGTCTGGACAGACGCCGAACTCCGCCAGATGACCGAGCTCTGCCTCGCGAACGATGTCATGGTTGTCTCCGACGAGATCCACTGCGATCTCCTGCGCAACGGCGCAGGGCACACGCCGTTGGCGAAGCTGTTTCCGGACTCCGACCAGATCATCACCTGTATGTCTGCGAGCAAAACCTTCAACCTCGCGGGACTGGGGCTAGCGAGCCTCGTCATCCCCAATGACGAGCTGCGGGCGACCTGGATCGAGCGAAAATCGCCGCTGGTCAATCCAATAAGCATCGCCGCTGTTACCGGAGTGCTTCGAGGCGGTCATGGCTGGCTCGAAGCGCTACAAACGTATCTGGATGCGAACCTCGCCTATCTCCACAACCGTCTGTCGGCAGAACTCCCCGAAGCCGTGTTTCGGATCCCCGACGCCACATATCTGGCGTGGATCGATTTGTCACGCCATTTCGCCGAAGATGTCGACCTGATGCGTTTCTTTGCCGAACGAGCGGGTGTCATTCTCGAAGGCGCCAACATGTTCATCTCCGATGGGGCGGGACATGTTCGCCTGAATGTGGCCTGTCCTCGAGCAGTTCTCGACAACGCCCTGTCCAGAATTGTTTTGGCCGTAACGCACGTCGCTGCATGAACCGTAAGACGATCTTGTATGCGCTCGTCAGCGCACATCTTGTCAACGACCTCTACGCGACGGTCCTCCCGGCGTTCCTGCCAGCGGTCGCCGATGAATTCGATCTCGACTACACCGAGCTCGGAATACTCGCCTTTGCCTTCACTCTGCTGACTGGCGTGTCGCAACCGTTACTCGGGAGTTTCGCTGACCGCAAGGGAAAGCGACGTTGGGTTCTCGTTGGAGGATTCATGGTTGCAGCGGGCGGATTCTTGGCCATGGCCGTGGCTCCCTCATTCTGGTTCATCGTCCTCGTGAGCACCCTGGTTGGACTCGGCGCCGCCACCTATCATCCGCAGGCGACAGCGTTCATCATCTCGGCCTACCCAGACCGAAGAGGGCGAATGCTCGGTATTTTCGGATGGGGCGGATCAGCGGGCCACTTTCTTGCTCCCGTGATGGTTGTCATGGCTGTTGCGCTGTTCGATTGGCGAGTCGCGATGGCGTTGATCGCGATTCCGATGGTCATTACTGCTCTCATCCTTCGAACGAAGCTTCCAGAAACAGAGCCGTCCCCGGGCGTAACGATGCGCGGCGCTCTCACCCGTCCGCTGCTTCTCGCAGCTGTCACCTTCGCGATGATTGGGTTGGTGGGACGGAGTTTTCTCAACTTCTTCGTGAAGATGCTCGTCGACGAGGGCTGGGCCGAGACCAACGCTGGTCTTCTTCTCACTGTGATCTTGATGGGAGGCGCGATCTCCCAACCGCTCGGAGGCCTGGCATACGACCGATTCGGAGGAAGAGCGATCGCCACTACGGCAGCAGCGGTAACCGCGGCGCTGATCGGCGTCTTTTCGCTCACCGACGGGGCCGTGTCGATCTTTGCGGTCGCAGGAATTGCGTTCTTTCATTTCAGCCTCTTCCCGGTTGGGCTCGCGCAGGCGAGTGAACTCGCTGCATCGGCCCAGACCGGAGCGGCCACCGGCATCATGTTTGGGGTGTCGGGGCTGATGAGCGCTACCGCTCAACCGATCGTGGGCGTGGTCGCCGAAGCTGCGGGCGATATTCGAGTCGCTCTCGTGTGGCTCCTTCCGTTCGCGCTGCTCGGTATCTTCCTCGCACGATTCATTCCGGCTGCCAGTGTTCAAATGGAAGGCGTAGAACAGGGCGAACCGACCGCGGTTTGACCTCTTGGGATGATTCCGACGCCATCGAGTTCGCGCACATCTAGCTGCTGCAGATTTAGTTTGCCGCTATAGCGAAGGCAGCCTCGAAGAATTGGGCGATGTCACGAAACGTCACGACTCCGACGGATCGGCCTGTCTCATTGGTGAGTACGAGGTAGCGGTGACGTTTTGCGGCCATTTCGTGCAGACCATCGGCAATCGTGGAGGCGGGCAGCGCTGATGCGAAGGCCTCGGTCATATAGGACTCGACGGTCTCGTCATTGAGGTCTTCGACGCGGCAC
Source organism: Verrucomicrobiales bacterium (assembly GCA_047638715.1). GTDB lineage: Bacteria > Actinomycetota > Acidimicrobiia > Acidimicrobiales > SHLQ01 > SHLQ01. Next base: position 20,217 of record JBLIMK010000053.1, on the reverse strand, counting down.
GCAACCTTTCGAAATACATCGTGTTGGGTGAATTCTCCAATTACCACGCCACGACCGTCGACGATCGAAATGAGTCCTCGATCTCGGTTGATCATGAGTTGACAGACATCGAAGAGGCTCGTATCGGACGTGACCTCGACGGGAACCTTGCTCGGCATGCCGTAAAAGTCGACATATCGAAGTACATGCTCGGCGCTGAAGGAGTCGCCTTCATTGGGTTGGTCTTGGAGATACCGCGAAGCGAGAAGTATCAGGTCGAAGTGGGTGACGTTCGCATAACGGCCGGCTTCGTCGAGAACGACAGGCATATTGCGAAAGCCGCCTCGCCCCATTGCTTGAAGCGCGCCGAGTGCAGACGCCGATCGATCGATCACGTGCGGTGATGGCGTCATGAACTCATCGACGGGCATGTCCCATACATCTGGAGATCGAACGACACGATGTGTCACATCGTGTTCGGTAAAGATGCCCGCGATCCCTGCCTCATCCATGATGAACGCGCAACTCGTGTCCGCGTTGGCCATCGCCAACACCGAGTCTCTCACGGCGGTGCCAGAGTTGATGACCGCCTGCGAAGACAACTGCATGTCCGACAGAAGTGTGTTCTCGAAATGACTGACGATGTTCGACATTCTCAAATCCCCGTGTGTGTTAAAAAAATTCTAGCGGACTGCCGCGTGCGCCGGGCGAGAACACTAGAGGTCGATCATCTGACGGCGACACGAGAAGCCTTGCGTCCTAGGGTCACGGGATGGCAGATGACCAGACGTTCTACGATGCCGTGGAAGGGTATTGCGGCCGCCTGAGTTATTTCCCGGGCGAGATCGTTGAGGTCCACACGTCGACGACGGCCGACACCATCGACGTGCGCGTCGAACGTTGCGGTCGTCAACGCGAACTGGTGTTCACCGCGTCCTCGGTCGTGGGCTTTTACACGCCCGTGCCCGATGATGCTGACGAGGAAGGTTGTGGCTGGCCCGTTTCGGTGGAGTTCGAGGTGCGCGACGACTGGCGATCTGGGTTCTACCTGGTGACGCTCACGGCGCACGGCGTCGAACCCGAACGGTCGGTTGCTCACGCTGGATTTGTTGTGCGCGGTGCCCGTTCGAGCGATGTGCGCCCATCGACGCTGTACGTGCTCCCAACAAATACGTGGAATGCGTACAACACGTGGGGAGGGAAGAGTCTCTACACCGGTGGCTCGAAGGTCTCGTTCGCTCGCCCTTTCGCTCGAGGAATGCTCGATCGCCCGTCTGTCGACCGCGATGATCGAAAGGCACGGCCGACCAGATTCCGCGAGGTTCCTGATGCCGATGGACTGATCTTCCAGCAGTATCGAACAGAGAACGCGTATCCCTCGGCGATTGGGTCGACCGGCTGGTTCACCCACGGACGGCGATTCGTGGAATGGGCCGAGACACAAGGATTCGACTTCGATTACGCAGTCTCGTCAGACCTCGAGGACGACCCAACGGCTCTCGATGGGTACGACAACGTACTTCTGGTCGGACACGATGAGTATTGGTCCGCGCCGCAACGAGCCGCGCTTGAGACACATGTCGAAAGCGGAGGCGACCTCGCGTCTTTTTCGGGGAACACAATTTTTTGGCGTGTCCGAATCGAGGCCGCAACCTATGGCACCTCGATGGTCTGTTTTAAGTACCGAGGGCACCTCGATGATCCTGCGCTCGACGAGGACCACCCAGGTGAACCGACGGGTATGTGGGGCGACCCGAGCATTGGTCAGCCGGAGTGGACGTTGCTCGGCGGAGGCTCGGCGTTTGGGTTGTACCACCGCTTTGGTCAGGCCACCGCACAGGGTGTGGGCGGATTCATTGTGTACCGCGAAGATCACTGGTTGTTCGAGGGAACCGGGCTCCGGTATGGAGACGTTTTAGGTCGCGATGACGGTGCGGTCGGCTACGAGACACTCGGATGTCCGATCACCCTCGACGAGTGGCAGCTACCGGTACCCAACACGTTCGCCCTCGACGCAGGTGTGCCAGAGCAGACCGACATCGTTGCGTGCGTGCCGTCGAGCAACCTCGGTGTCGGCGAATACCCCAAGTCGATCGCGGCGCTGAGCGATCAGGGTGACCTCGAGTTTATTGCCGAGCGCATCTTCGGAAACGCCCCCGATGCACGCTCCAAGGCACGTTTTGGAAACGCCGTGATGCTGACGTGTCGGCCATATGGCGACAGCGGCGGTGAAGTAATTACGATTGGTTCCACCGATTGGGTTTTCGCTCTCGAAGGGGACGCCGCTGTGCAGACAGTTACGAAAAATGTCCTGAACCGTATGCAGCTTGGGGAGGTCGCCAATGACCGATGAAGCAACGATGCGGGTCGAGTTGGCCGCTGTTTTTCGGATCGCTGCGAAATTCGATTGGCATGAGTCGATCGCGAATCACTTCAGCGCTGCAGTCTCGGCTGATGGGACGAAGTTCCTGATGAATCCCAAGTGGAGCCACTTCTCTCAAATTCGGGCGAGCGATCTTCAGCTCCTCGACGCGAACGACGACTCGGTCATGGACGGCCCAGAGGCACCCGATGTCTCTGCGTGGGCTATCCATGGCGCGATTCATTCAACGGTGCCGGCAGCGCGGGTCTTGTTACACGCGCACCCGACATACACGACGGCGATATCGAGCCTGGCCGACCCCACGATCCTCCCGATCGATCAGAACACCGCCCGGTACTTCGGCGAGGTGGCATACGACTTGGGGTTCAATGGAATCGCCGAAGACATGGCCGAGGGTCAGCGATTGGCTGGTGTGATGCGCGATTACCCGGTGCTTATGATGGGATCGCACGGCGTCACGGTCTCCGGGCCATCGGTAGCGCACGCGTTCGAGTCGCTGTACTACCTCGAGAAGGCGTGCAAGAACCTGGTCCTTGCCTATTCGACCGGGCAACCGCTCGCCGTGCTTGACGACGACATGGCTGCGAAGGTTGCGAAGGGTTGGAAACGTTACGCCGACATGGGCGATGCACACCTCACGGCGCAGATGGCGATTCTCGACAGCGAAGACCCTTCGTATCGAGACTGAAGACCCGCGACCAACGTTCGTCGATGGCGATCATCCGCCAGGTGACGCTGTCGCCATCGACGCTTGAGTTGCTCTTGGGATATTTGGAGAGGCTGCCCGCACTCCTAGCGCACGTCGGCCCCAACCTGACCCAGGTCGGGGCATACGGCTTCGATGAATCGCTGGTTGGAACAATGGGACACTCCGTGCTCGGCCGCCGTGGGTCTACGACGCCTGCCGTTCGACATCTCTTGAGGAACGATTCGCTAGATATCGCTCGATCCTGAGCGGCCTAGTCGTCTGACTCGTCGTCGTCATCATCATCATCGTCGTCGCTATGGCTGTTGCCCTTGCCCTTGTTCGACTTGTCTGACTCGTCGTCGTCATCGTCGTCGTCGTCGTCGTCGTCGTCGTCGTCGTCGTCATCGTCGTCATCATCGTCGTCGCCACACTTGTCGTGCTCATCGTCATCAGACTCGGACTCGTCGTCGTTCTTGCGATGATCATCGGCGTTCGACGATGCAAGATCGGCGATTGCTTGACCCTTCTCGCACCCTTCGAGGTCGGTGTTCTTTGCGAAGTCCGAGACGATTTGACCATGACTGTCATCGTCATCGTCGTCGTCCGAATCGTCATCATGGACGTCGTTCTCGTCGTTCTCGTCGTTCTCGTCGTTCTCGTCGTTCTCGTCGTTCTCGCTGTCAACATCGTTGTCGTCAACGGCTTCTTCGTGATCGACGCCCGGCTCATCGGTACTGTCTTCAGTTTCGGTTTTGTCGTCTTCGGTTTCGACCACAAATTCAGCGGCCGGCACGTTGGGAAGCCCTGGTACGTCAACGACCTCGGCGGCATGGGCGCCGCCCACACTCGCCGCGGCGACGGCCGTGCCGAGAACGATCTTGCCTGTCGTCGTCGCGACGAAAGCTCCGATTACTGCGATCATTTTGGTTCTCCTTGGTGAGCCAGCGGAAAGACTGGCGGTCGTGGTGAGGTCCAGGACATCCACAAACTCACTCAATGCCGCGCCGACCGCGATGTCTGCATGAACCGCAGACCTCGCACGCAGCGCGTCGACAAAGTTGCTCAGCTCCTCTGGTACGCCCGGTGAGGGTTGCCCAGCGAGTACCGACTCGATGTCGTCATTGGAAAGGTGGTTGTCGCGCATCTCAAAGAAGGGAACGTCCGAATCGTTCATAGGGGTACGGCCGATCCAGAGATTTCTTTTGCGAGTGCCCGAAACGCGCGGCGCTGCAGCGCCTTCACAGCGCCAGCTCTCTTGCCCAGGATCTCCGCGACTGCCTCGACCGTGAGATCGGACACGACCCGAAGAAGCACGGCGTCTCGCTGCTCTCCTGTCAGCGAATCGAAATGGCGCAGGATGCCTTCAGCGCCAAGTTGACTCAGCGCCTCGGATTCGACGTTGTCGCGATTCGCAAGTTCATGTATTGATAGGCCCTCGCTGCTGATCTCTTGAGGGCGCCGGTTGGCCTTCCTGGCCTCATCGATCAATTGATGTCGTGCGATACGGAAGACCCAGGCCGAGAACTGCGGCTCCCCTCCACTGAAGTTCGGTAGATCCGAGAAGACTTTCAGGAAGACGTCGTTCACGACTCCCGTCGGATCAGCAGCGTTTCGGGCTTTCGCGAAGGCGGCGACCCGTCGGTTCAAGGCTCGGTAGAGCTGCTCGAATGCGCGTCCATCTCCGGTCTTGGCCGCGGCCAAGACCGTGTCGAAGCACGGATCGAATGTCGCGGACACCGGGGAGACATCGGTCGGTTGGCCTTTTGAATGTAGTTTTCGCTGGCTGCGGGGTATACCGCCACGTCAGCCTTTGGCCTCAGACCAGCGTTTGATTGTGCTGATATCTGCCAGGAACCGCACCTTCGGGTCCGGCGACCAGAAATGGGCGGCTTCGAGAACCGATGCTTCTACGAGCTGAGCAACGTCACCGGCCACAGCTGCTGGGGCGTGAACCAGCAGCTCATCGTGGAGACACAGCACGACGTGGGCATTCAGAGGACGGACGCGCCGGCGCACGATGATTGCCCACACCTTGAAGAACTCTGCTGCAGCTCCTTGGATGAGGGCATTACGAGCGAAACGACCTCTCGAGGCAGCGACCGATTGGGCTCGATCCAGATCGCCATCGACCGAGGGATCCACCCACATCGGAATCTTGCGACCACCGATGGTGAAGATCGAATTCCCGCGGCGCCCATCTTCAGCAGCGCGATCGAGAAGGTCCATCGCTACCGGAAAGTTCTTCTTGAGTCCTTGGAGAGCACCTGCCGACTCGCCCGTTGTTGCGCCATACATCGCTCCAAGGACGGCGACCTTTGCGATTTCGCGCTCCACGCGGAGTCGACTTGCCACCGGCTGATACAGATCGTCGTCGAGCGTCGCGGCGATGAGAGCTGGGTCTCCAGATACCGCTGCCAGCACACGAGGTTCGATCTGGCCGAGATCTGCTCGGACGAAGAGGTGGTCATCATCGGCGGCGACGACGGGCCGCATGGGCGCTGGGAGATTGTGCAAACCAGCGGACGCTGTCATTCGTCCCGCAGCACCATCGCTGCTCGACCATTCGCCGCGTAGCCGCCCCGACTCGACATGTTCGGCTAACCAGCCATGCCCATAGGTCGTGGCGATGCGTTCTCGCTTCCGCCAGATGAGCAGGGCGTCGATCAATGGATCGCTTTCTCGAAGCGACTCGAGACGCCATGCCCGAGTGTCCGGGAGATCGAGTCCGGTGCGTCGCAACATGGCCTTCACCTCCGCCGGGTTTCGAAGGTTCACCTCTTGAGGAGGGTTGAGGAGGTCGAGGACGTTCCGGTCGCGTCGCTCTCGCTCAGCATCCTCATCGGCTCGACCGGCGGGTTTGGGGCCCGCGGCGGCCTCGATGATCGCGTTCGCCTCGCCCTCGTCGATTGGAAGGCCGTTCCTCTCGAGCTCGGCACACAGCAACTCGGCACCAGATTCAGACCGGGCTGTAGATAGGGCCTGTTTGGGATTGGGTCGGCCTGCAAGCCGTTCGTGCTGAAGCTCGGCTGAGCGCAGTGCGAGGTTCGCCCAGACCGCCAACCGAGCGGGAGACCCATGCCAGCCCTCCTGTACCCATTCGGGCCGCAGGTGTCCGTCGGCGAGTACCGGGTCCTCCGGATCTCCACCCTCGTCGAGCGGCTCATCGAGTAGTCCGAGCTGACCCGTCTTCGGAAGCGAATCCTCCGACAAGCCATGAAGCCACGCCCAAGCACGGGGAATAGAAGTACGCCAGCCGCCGTGGAGCAGTCGGTGCACGGTGAGGATGTCCCAGCATCGATCGATCGAGAGGTCATGGAGCGCAAATTGGTCCGCCGTTGCGCGATCCCACCACACCCACCGTGGCGAATGTTCCTTATCGAGCGCGGCGATGGTGGCCATCGGATCGTCTTCGGTCCATGCGGTGTGTTCACCTGCGAGCGCTACCCCGAGTCCGACGCCGGGACGAAGCGCGATTGCGGCGAGCGCACCACCGCTCACGTCCAAGCGAGCGAAGAGGTTGCGGACATCTCGATCGGTCACGCTGCAGTCTGGCGCGGCGTTCACCGGTCGGTGATAAATTCGTGAATTCATGGAACCCCGAAAGGGGTGTAGGGATGCAGTGAACAACAACCGATCTTCGCCCCCTGGAGCACTCAAATGAGCTACTTCACGCGGCGAGGACGCGGTGGCCGTTTGGAGATATGCCGAGCAGACGGGTGGCATTGGCTGCAGATGTCGGTGGGCCGGTGAGGTAGCCCTGGATGTAGGTAACGCCTGATTTCTCGAGCAGCTGACGTTGTGCGGCGGTCTCGACCCCCTCGCCGACGACAGGTATGCCAAGGATGTCCGCGATCGAGACGATGGCTGAGAGGATGGCGCAAGCGTCAGGGGGGTCGCCGCCTGCGATTTCACGCATTTCAGTGAGAGTAACCAACAGACTTCGGTCGATCTTGAGAACATCGAATGGGGCTCGGAGGAGTTGTCCGAGGTTGGAGTAGCCGGAGCCGAAGTCGTCGATGGCGATCCCGAAACCGGCCGCACGGATTTCGTTGAGGCGGCCGATCGCTACTCCGTCCTGATCCATCGCCGCGGTTTCGGTTATTTCGGCTACCAGGCGTTGCGGATCGATCTCCCATGCCTTGGAGGCCGACGAGATGGATTGGAGGAAGTCACCCTCTGCGAGTTCGCGTGCCGAGACGTTGAAGGAGACCTTGAGGTCTTCCGACACACCGAGTGCGATCCAGGCAGAGAGTTGGCGGCAGACGTTCTCGATGATCCAGTGGCCGATCGCGCAGATCTCGCCTGTTGCTTCTGCGATGGGAATGAATTCGTCGGGGCCGATGACGCCGACCGTCGGGCTGTTCCACCGAATGAGTGCTTCTAAGGCGCGGACTTGGCCGCTGGCCGTTGAAACGATGGGTTGATAACTGATGTCGAACTCGTCGTCGTAGACCGCTGAATAGAGCGCCCGACGAATTGTGTTGGTGCGCTCGATCGATTCCTCGAGCGCAGGTTCATATGCCGTGAGTCCTCCGCCACCGCAGCGTTGCGCAGCCAACAGCGCTATCTCCGCTCGAGCGTGGAGTTTATCTACCTCTGCTGGCTCATCTGCCATTGCCATACCGATGCTCACACCCAAATGCTCGACCCGGTCTCCCACAGTGAATGGCTCGATAAACACGCCCCTCAGCACTTTGGCGTACGAACGTACGGCGGCCTCGCTCGCCATGTTGGGGAGCACCACGACAAACTCGTCGCTCCGGATCCAAAGCACCTCGCCGACGCCCCGCACCCGGACCTGCAATCGGGTCGCGACCAACCGCAACATCTGTTCGCCGCCCGCGTTCCCGAGCAAGTCCTTCACGGCTTCGAACCCATCGAGGTCCAGTGCAAATAGCGCCGCTATCGATCCAGACGCGGCCGTCGACCGTCGAGCTGCGTCGAGACAAGCAGGCATCCTTTGTGGATTCGGAATCCCGATTAACCATTCAGTTGTCATCTGCGAAGTGAGCTCGTCCTTAAGGCAAAGCTTCGCTGTCACATCCCTAAACGTGAGCACGTGACCCCCGGCCGCAGGGTCGTCCCCGAGGTCCGACACTCGAACCTCGAAACTCCCGGTTACGCCTTCGCGGTCGGTGACCTCGAACACCGCCAGAGCGGGCCCGACCTCAGATCGCTCTACGTGAACCCGAAGCCGACTGGCGGTTTCATCATCAGCGAGCGCGACCAGGTCGTCCCAATGCCCAGCGCTCTCAGGCAAAATCCGACTTAAGGAATCTGATCGGTGGGTGATCACACCGTCAGGACTGATGACAACGAACATGTCGGGCGAGTCCCGAACCAGGGTGTCAAGCCGTTGCATGATCAGGTGGTTCGCAGAGCGCTCCCGCGACCTCACCAGCAGTGCAACCCCGAGAACCGAAGCCGCGAACGCTGCCACGACGGCCGCAGCTACGTTCCGCCCCGCATCTCCGGCGTCGACCTCCACCAAGGTCGCGGCCGAATCAAGCATTCCGTGCAGCTCGGCGTGGGCGCGCAGTTCATGTTCGGTATCGTCGGGATCGAGAAGCCAAGACCCGTAACCAGCAATTTCAGCCACGAGGACCCGAGCTCGTATAGCGTCCGTGTCCGACAGGGCGGCTAGAGCGGCACTGTGATCCTCACCAAGAGCGTCCACTGCGTCATACAAACCAGGCACCGCTGGATCGACCCCGGCCAAATGGAGAGTGTGAGCCGCACGAGCTGACCACACACCGACGCACACAACCAGCACAAGAACGACAGCGATGACCGCGACCTCCCGCCGCTGACGCTTCTCGATTCCCGATCTTGATCTTCCCATTTCGCCTTAGTCCTTTGGTCCGCCGTCCAAATAACTGCTGAGGCATTGCCCACATCCCGTTACTTCGGCATGCCTCTATCCCAATCCTTCGGCATCTCACAAGGAATCCTTAGCCGATCCATTCAGAATGGGCCGATCGGCTCTGAAAGTGTCGCAAATTCATCTGCCCTGCGGATCTCGGTGTTTCCAGCCTCGCTCTACATCGGTTTAGTGGACCGGTTGGCGAATCGGTTGAGCCTGACGGAGTGGTTTACGAGCCGTCACTTCTCGAGGACGCTGCCGAGTAAACGAAGGAACGTCAGCTCTCCGAATTACACCCTCGACTGCTCTCAGCGGTCGAGGGTGGGTCCGCGCTCGATGGAGCGCAGAACAAGGCGGCGTTGCTGTGGCTGCGAACCCGTTGTAATTCTTCGTCGCCGAACCACGGCAGTGCTTCGCCTGATTTCAGTACAACGCAGCGCCGCGCCACCCGCCGAGCGTGTTCAATCCACTCTCGGTCGAGCGGAGTTTCATCCGCGACCCAGCGGAGAAGGTCGAAGCCGGCGTCGGCAGCCTTCGGCCTTTTAAACATCGGGTCGACCAAAACAACGTCGACGCTCGCCGACTCCGCAGATTCGAGCCACCGTCGTGCATCGGCCCGGACGAGTTGGATCGGGGCGGGAAGCAGGCCAGCGAAACCGAGCGGTGGTGATTCGTCCGAGAGATGGAAGAGGGCTGCACTCGACTCCAGACCAAGAACGGACCCCGTTGGTCCGACGGCGTGGGCAGCGACGACCGAATCGCGCCCGAGTCCGTATGTAGTGTCGAGCACCTGATCGCCGGGTCGAAGCTCAGCCGCCCTCACCAGTGGATCGCCATCGCCGCGACGCAGCGAATGCAAACGAATGTGCGCGGTTCCGAGGTGGGAGTGCAGACGTCCGCTGGGGGTGGCGATGTGCAGGCCGGAACTGGTGAATACCGCCGCCGATCTGCCGTCGTCGACAATTGTGTCCATCGACTGGCCCGAGCGGTCGACGTAGGAAAGGCCCCAGTCGTCGGCCTTGGCCATCGCTAGATCGCTAACCGTTTGAGAAGCCTTGAGGCTTGTGGTCACGACGAGTTCCGTTGGATCGACCACAGCGCAACCGTAGCGTTCGTCGCCACCTAGCAGGGAGCGTACCGAGCTCCGCTCAGGGTCCGAGACGGGATGGTCTGCCATAGAAATCTTCGAGCATCGAGTTCCTTCGCCTTTCGAAGAACACCGTGAGGTGTCTCGGCCTGAAGCGGTCCGAATATTCGGCTCGAGCGCGGCGAAGCCGCCTCACGAGCACCGAAGTGGCGGTGAGACGGCTCCGCTAGCAAAGATTAGGGGCCTGACCCCTAATCGCGATTAGGGGTCAGGGCACCTGGTAAAAGGCTGTGTTTAGGGAAGTAACACTTCGCAGAAGAACACGTTGGTGTCGATCCCTGGGTCGATCGTGCACGTGTCAACCCCGTCGCCGCCTCGGATCACGTCAGCGACACCATCGTTGGCAATGATCGTGTCGCTGCCAGCGAAGCCGAAGAGCTGGTCAGAGCCAGCACCACCGTTAATCGTGTCGTTGCCTGCTTGAAGGTTGTTGCCGTCCCCGAAGATGACGTCGTCGTTGATACCACCGGTGATGTGGTCGTCGCCTCCACCGCCATTGATCACGTTGGTGCCCGAGGGATCGGTGATCGTGTCGCCGCCCTCGTTGCCCCAGATGAAATCGGCGCCGGGCCCACCGTCGATGATGTCGATGCCGAGCTGACCGAAGATCGTGTCGGCACCACCGTCGCCGTGGAGCTCGTCTGCCCCGGCCAGTCCGAAGATTACGTCGTCGCCATCCCCACCCATCACGAGGTCGTCGTCGGGACCCGAGTTGATGATGTCCAAACCGGGACCACCATCAATCGTGTCCATACCCTCGACACCGTTGATCATGTCGTTGCCGGCACCACCATTCATGGTGTCGTCGCCGCCTTGCCCGAACATGCGGTCGTTGCCGGCACCACCGAACATGACGTCGTTGTCGGCACCACCGTTCAACGTATCGTTGCCACCATCGCCGTTCAGGGTGTCCTCGCCGCCTCCCGAGACGAGGAGGTCGTCACCCTCACCACCGTTCAGGGTGTCCATACCGGCGTCAGCAAAGCCGCCGAACAATGCGTCCGCTCCATCGTTACCAAAGATGGTGTCGTGGCCGAGACCGCCGTTGATGGTGTCGGCACCGTCACCGCCATTGATGGTGTCGGCACCGTCACCGCCATTGATGATGTCGTTGCCTGTGGATCCAAGGATGGAGTCGTTGCCACCGTCACCGTTCAACATGTCGGCACCAGGACCGCCATCGATCCGGTCGTTACCGAGACCACCATTAATGGTGTCGTTACCGGCTCCGGAGCAAATCGTATCGACGCCCCCCGATCCGCTGATGATGTCGTTGCCCGGTGTGCCGAGGATCACATCGTTGCCTGCGGTTCCTGGAGCTCCAGGAGTGATGTTGAGGTTGATCGTGATTGGGAATCCGGCACAGTGAAGTGTGCCTCTGGCGGTGCCAGGAGTTCCGGGGTTTGACGCTATCCATGACGCAGGATCGTTGCCGGGCAAAGCCGCAGAGATTCTCTCGAGCGACGCTCCCTCAGTTGCGGGAGTCGTGGGCCAGAGCCCTCCGGCCTGATAGGACACATCGTCGATGGTCGCGCCCGTTCCGTCGCGAAGCTGAATTAGTTCACCGACATCGTCGAGCGATTGTCCAGGAGCGAACGGTGTAGCCGTAGCAAGCATCGCCCCAGGGAACTCGGCCTGAAGGTCAGGGACGCTCGCCGCGAGAACGATGCGCTCGCCCGGCAAGAGCACGGTGCCTGGCGCAAAGGTGGCCAAGTTGAAAAGGTCCCAATCAGAGAGATCGACGCTGATCTCGCCAGCGTTCAAGATCTCTACATATTCGGTTTGCCCTGATAACGGAGCGTAACGAATCTCGCTAATGACGACGTTTGGCAGGATCGGGTTGGTGGGGCCAGCAACTGCTCCTCGGCAATGGTCGCCAGCACCGATTGTGGTGCCTGGAGCGAAAGAAACGTACAGAAGGGTATAAACGCCGGCGCAAGAATCGCCTACGCCAGTTAGCGTTCCGCCCGCCCCAAAGGCGATGTACTCCTTCGCCAAGATATTACCTGGCAGGGTCGCCAGGGCGCCCACGCTGAGGTAACCGCCTAGACCCCAGACAACACGGGTGTTAGGGGTGCCATTTATCACTACTACATTCGCGGACGCACCGAGGGACATGTAAGTACTGACATTGAAAATAAACTCACTGTCTTGGCCCTGGGCATCAAGCGTGATAGTTCCAGATGCAGGTACAGCCAGAAAACCTGGGACGTTATAGACCCCAGGGGTGAGAATTGTGCCATCGGCTATAGGACCAGCTGCGAGCACTGTCCCCGACATGGTATTCAGGGTATCTATCGCATTCGTAACGGATTGACGCTCATCGGCTATGACCGGTACTGGGCCATTCAGAAATTGGTCTCCCGTTGTGGCGCCGACTCCGAGGGTGATAGCCGCTGCGGCTTCCACGGTGCCGACAACCTGGGAATTCGTGCCGAGGGTTACAGCGGCTCCAGACTGAACATTGCCAGAGACCACCGAATTCGCGCCGAGCGTGGTGGCGGCTACGGACTGGGTGTGGCCGCCGACCGTTGCACTATCGCCAGTGGTTAGGTAGCCCCCAGCTTGGATCCTGCCAGTGGCCTCTACATCTGCGCCTGCGGATACGTAACCGTTCGCCAAAATATTGCCAAAGATCGGTTGTTCAGCACCGGCGCCACCGGCGATGCTTGTATAAGTGCCAGCAAAAATGGCCTGCTCAGACAGGGTTGGACCGAGTAAGGATTGCAGGCTTACAGGTGCCACTAGTGCGCTAGACGCAGCAGGAGCAAGCAGCGACATCGTCGCCAGCAGTGACACAGCACCAAGTAGTCGCTTTGTAAGTTTCATGTAGGTATCGCCTTTTCCAAGGGAGTGAATATCCTTTCGTCAAAAGTTATTGCGCTGGTTGGCTGCCGGACATCTCACAAAGCGAGGAATTCCTCATCCCGCAATATGGGTATAGAGCTCTCGCGATACTGAGGCAAATAACGACGATGGGTAGCAGTAGATCCTGCGAACGTGAATAATTACGTCGTTTCGCAGGAAAATTAAGGGTCTTGACTACACCAAGGCGGCGTTGCGCTCAACGCCAACGAGCGGGTGGATTACCCATCGGTCCAATTCGATGGGCGGCGACCCGGATCGATCGGGCATGGGGTTCGTTTTCTCTGGGCGGTTCAAGGTCAGAACGGCAGTACTGTGCGCTCTTCGTAGAGGACTTCGTCAGCTATCGACGAAACTCAGCTAGCGGTTAGTGCTCCATACGCTGCTGCGTCGAGAAGGTCGTCGAGCTGGGAGGCGTTGGAAAGTTCGATCTCGCAGATCCAGCCAGCTTCATATGGATCGCTGTTGAGCACTGCGGGGTCGTCGCCTAGCGCGTCGTTGACCTTCGTCACCGAGCCGTCGACTGGAGCGATGATGTCGGACACGGACTTCGTCGACTCGACTTCGCACATGGCTTCGCCGGATTTTGCGGTCGAACCCACGTCGGGTAGCTCGACGTAGACCACGTCGCCAAGCGCGTCTTGGGCAAAGTCGGTGATGCCGAGTGTGATGGTGTTGCCGACGACTCGGACCCACTCGTGATCGGCGGTGTATTGGAGGTTCTCTGGGATGTTCATTGCTGATTCTTTCTACTGGTATGAACTCATGGGTGGGCAGGAACACTGAAGATTTCGGTCGCCATAGCCGTTGTCGACCCGGCCGACTGCTGGCCAGAATTTAGTACCCGTAGACCAGGGGGCCGGGTAGGCAGCGGCTGATCTCGAGTATGGATGCGTCCACTCATCGCTGCTGACCTCTGCCACGGTGTGAGGCGCATTGACGAGAACGTTGTCTTCGCTGTCGGCATCGCCAGCTTCGATCGCGCGGATCTCGTCGCGGATGGAAATCAGTGCATCGCAGAAACGGTCGATCTCCGCGAGTGATTCGCTCTCGGTCGGCTCGATCATCAACGTGCCAGCGACAGGCCACGACATCGTGGGAGCGTGAAATCCGTAGTCGATGAGACGTTTGGCGATGTCCTCAGCCGTGGCGGTTTCCTTGTAGTCCCGAATATCGATAATGCACTCGTGAGCGACACGTCCGTGTGCGCCCCTGTATAACACCGGGAAATGAGGATCGAGACGAGAGGCGATGTAGTTCGCGTTGAGGATTGCCAACCGACTCGCATCGGCCAGACCATCGGGGCCCATCATCGCAATGTAGGCATAGCTGATCGGAAGGATTGCTGCGCTGCCCCAAGGCGCCGCGCTCACCATTCCGGAATCTGCGTCCACGTCGGGCACCAGATCCGGCAGGTGCGGCTCAAGGTGCGCAGCTACACAGATCGGTCCGACACCGGGTCCGCCGCCACCGTGCGGGATGCAGAAGGTCTTGTGAAGGTTGAGGTGGCAGACGTCGGCGCCAAAGTCGCCCGGCCGGCTCAGCCCGACCTGTGCGTTCATGTTGGCCCCATCGAGGTACACCTGGCCACCGTGCTGATGAATAATCTCGCACACGCGCTCGATCGACTCTTCGAAGACCCCGTGGGTCGACGGGTAGGTGACCATGAACGCGGCGAGTTCGGTCGCGTGGGCGGCAGCCTTCGCCTCGAGATCCGCGACGTCGATGTTGCCATCGGAGTCGGTCCCGACAGCAACGACGGTCATACCGGCCATCACCGCGGACGCTGGGTTGGTGCCGTGCGCAGAGTCGGGGATGAGGCAGATGTGGCGATCGCCCTCGCCCTTGGCTCGGTGGTATGCGCGGATGGTCAAGAGACCCGCATATTCGCCCTGAGACCCAGCGTTTGGTTGAAGCGAAGTCGCGGCGAATCCAGTGATCTCGGCGAGCCACCTTTCGAGGCGTGCCGTGAGTTCCGCGTAACCCTGTTGCTGATCGATCGGTGCGTATGGGTGGATCCTTGCGAAGCCCTCCCAAGTGATCGGAATCATCTCTGTGGTTGCGTTCAGCTTCATCGTGCACGACCCGAGAGGAATCATCGAGTGCGCGAGCGAGAGGTCTTTGTTGCGCAGGCTCGTGATGTAGCGAAGCATCTCGGTTTCAGATCGGAAGCTGTTGAAGATTGGATGGGTCATGAACGGCGACGTTCGTCGCAGCTCGGCCGTGATCCGTTCGCTCAGTTCTGCTGGTGGAGCCGAATCGAAGAGGGCCGTAGTGAGGCTGTGCAGCGCTCCGTCGGTGATGGTCTCGTCGAACGCCACGCCAAAGGATCCGTTGGGGAACGAGCGGAGGTTGAACCCTGCGGTACGGGCGCGCTCTGCGAGCGAACCGATATCTGGCCCGTCGGTAAGGTTCACGGTGTCGAAGAAATGGTCGGATCCCAGGGTGTAGCCAGCGGCTGCTGCGGCGGCGGCGAACCGGTCTGCCCTCTCGTGCACTCCCTGGGCAATGGCTGTTATGCCCTCGGGCCCGTGGTACACGGCGTACATCGAAGCCATGACGGCGAGGAGGACCTGTGCGGTGCAGATGTTCGATGTGGCTGAGTCGCGACGGATGTGTTGTTCGCGGGTTTGGAGTGCCATGCGAAGCGCGTTTGCGCCGTGGCGGTCCTTGGATACCGAGATCAATCGTCCGGGAAGGTTCCGTGCGTGTGCTTCGGCGGTTGCGAGGAAGGCAGCGTGTGGTCCGCCAGCGCCCAAGGGCACCCCGAATCGCTGTGAGGAGCCAATGGCGATGTCAGCGCCCCACTCACCGGGTGGCGTCAGGACAGCACAGGCGAGGAGGTCGGTGGCCGCAATGACGAACGCCCCCGCGTCGTGCGCCTTGGCAGCGAGTGCGCGATGATCAGCGATCGCTCCCGTGGTGTCTGGATACTGCACTAAGACGCCGAAGACCTGATCGTCGATCGACATCGAAGCGATATCGCCGATCACGAGGTCGATGGCGAGCGGTTCTGCTCGTGTCGTGAGCACAGCCAACGTCTGAGGGTGGCATTTGTCGGACGCGATGAACCTGGTCGCTGTGCTCTTCCGGCCCTTTAGTCTCCGTGCCATGGTCATTGCCTCAGCGGCGGCCGTTGCTTCGTCGAGCAAGGAGGCGTTCGACATTTCCATGCCTGTGAGGTCAGCGACCATTGTTTGGAAGTTCAGAAGCGCCTCGAGGCGGCCTTGCGCTATCTCGGCCTGATATGGGGTGTACGCCGTGTACCAACCTGGATCTTCGAGAACGTTGCGCAGAATGACCGTCGGGGTGATCGTGTCGTAGTAACCCTGACCAATCAGCGAGCGCAGAACGATGTTGCGCCCTGCAAGATCCCCGAGATCATCAAGAACTTCTACTTCGGTCAACGCATTGGGGAGAGCGAGAAGGCCGTCGAACGCGATGTTTGCAGGAACCGTTTCGCTGATCAGCTGCTCGAGAGACTCGCTTTCGACCGCGACGAGCATCTTGTCCTGCTCGATGCTGTCCGGACCGATATGGCGATCGCTGAAATCCATTGTGTTCTTTCCTTCTCGTCGGGGCAAAGATTCGTCGTTGTCGTAAAAAGTTGTGTGGCCCCGGGTCTGACCCCGGGTTACACAGGTTTGCTAAGAAAGTCGGTAGAGCGGGCGTTTCGTTACTACGGCAGCCTTGGCTTTGCCTCGGATGTCGATGGCGAGTTGAGTGTCGACCACGCCGTGAGAACGTGGCAGGAACGCGTTCGCTGCGAACACGTCAGCGGTCGGAGCGAACATGCCGCTCACCACAGGTCCGAGCTCGTTTCCGTCGAGATCGATAACCGTCGACCCGTCGCGGGGAACGCCCTTGTCGATCATGACAAGCGTCTCGAGCCGACGGGAGGTTCCGGCTTCCTTTATCCGACGGAGCGCCGAGGCGCCGATGAAGTCCGTTGGGGTTCCGTCCTCGGCTGCGAGATCGACCGCCCAGCCGAGGCGAGCTTCGAAGGGGTTGATCTCGAGTCCGAGTTCATGTCCATACAGCGGATAGCCGGGCTCGAAACGGAGGCTGTCGCGAGCTCCAAGACCAATGGCCATTGCTCCCACACCTCGTTCGGCAGCGAGATTGAGAAGCCCGGACCACACCTCGGTGACGCCCCCTTCGACGTACAGTTCGACGCCATCTTCACCGGTGTATCCAGTTCGTCCAACGAGGGCTGACGTTCCGAAAAGGTCGATGCGGCCCGAGGTGAACCGCTCGATCGATGCGACACCGCCGCCAGCGGCGACATCGACGAGTTCGACAGCATTTGGTCCCTGGATCGCGATCATCTCGAGGTCATCGGAGCAATCGGTGACGACGACGTCGTGACCGTCGGCGTGTTGCTCGATCCAGGCGAGGTCGGTCGGCCGGTTTGAGGCGTTCACCACAACGAGCATCGTGTCCTCGCTCGTGCGGTAGACGATCACGTCATCGATGACGCCGCCATCTTCGCGACACAAGAGTCCGTACTTTGCATGGTGGACCGGAAGCGTGGTCATGTCGGAGGTGACCAGTTGGTCGACCACAGAGATGGCCTCAGGACCGCGGACCTCCACCTGGCCCATGTGATCGATGTCGAAGAGCCCCACCGAAGTTCGTGTCGCGTGGTGCTCGTCGATGGCACCGCCCTCGTAGAAGACGGGGAGCTCCCATCCGGCGAAGTCGACCATGCGCCCACCATTGGCGACGTGCCAAGCAAACAGGGGAGTGCGTTGCAGTTCGGTCATCTCAGGCTCCACGGGTTGTAGTGCAAAATCTAAAACACGCAAGGCGAGGTGCCTTGCGTGCGACTCTGTCCTGGACCTGAGAGATGTTGCCCCTTCGGTGCGAGTCAGCGAACTGACTCGGCTCTCCAGAGAATGCCACCGAAGCGATCCTTTTGCCTGAGAGTTTCTCTCCTCGACCTTGGCGGGTCGAGTTGATTGCACCTTCGGCGGCCCGGTGGTCGTCACGACCTGTGGACGCTCTCTCACATCAGCTAATGGCGTATTTGGTTGTGAGCGTCACCCTAAACCAGACGGCTCGGGCATGCATACTTTCTGTCTCGGCATTCGGGAGAGAATTGTGTACGTTGACTCCCAGCTTCCCATCCAAGGAGAAATCGTGTCCGACACCATTCAGGATCGCCGCAACTTCTACATCAATGGCGCATGGGTCGCCCCAGCTGTCGCCAATGACCTTGAGGTCATCGATCCATCCACAGAAGAGCCAGCAGCGGTAATTTCGCTCGGCGGCGAGTCCGACACGAATGCTGCGGTAGCAGCCGCGAAGGCGGCGTTTCCGAGCTGGAGCGCAACGAGCCTCGACGAACGGGTCGGGCTGCTCGAGAAGCTGCTCGAGATCTACCTGGCACGCAGCGATGAGATGGCGACGGCGATCTCGACCGAGATGGGTGCGCCAATGGCGTTAGCCCAGAGCTCCCAGGTCGGCGCTGGCGCTGGCCATATCAAGAGCATCATTCGTGCGCTGAAGGGGTTCGACTTCGAGCGTCCGTTGGGTTCACACTCGCCTGACAACGCGATTCTTTATGAACCGATTGGGGTCGCGGCATTGATCACTCCGTGGAATTGGCCCATGAACCAAGTGACCCTCAAGGTGATTCCAGCCCTCGGGGTCGGCTGCACAATGGTGCTGAAGCCGAGCGAAGTCGCGCCGTTAAGCTCTGCGCTTTTTGCCGAGATGGTGCACGAGGCTGGGTTCCCACCTGGCGTCTTCAATATGGTTAACGGCGATGGGATGGGCGTCGGCACGCAGTTGTCGGGACATGCCGATGTCGACATGGTGTCGTTCACCGGCTCGACTCGCGCAGGTGTCGAGATCACAAAGAATGCTGCCGACTCCGTCAAGCGGGTCGCGCTGGAGCTCGGTGGCAAGGGCGCGAACATCGTGTTCGCCGACGCCGACGAAAAGGCTGTCGTCAGAGGAGTTCGGCACTGTTTTAACAACTCTGGCCAGTCCTGCAACGCCCCGACGCGGATGCTCGTCGAGCGCTCGATTTACGACCAAGCGGTAGCGACCGCCCAAGATGTGGCCGAGAAGACCGCAGTCGACATTGCGCACAACGAAGGCCGACACATCGGTCCCGTCGTCAGCCAGGTGCAGTGGGACAAGATCCAGGGTCTCATCGCGAAGGGCGAAGAAGAAGGCGCCCGCCTGCTCGCTGGCGGCACCGGTCGTCCAGATGGGTGTGAGACGGGATATTTCGTAAAACCAACAGTGTTCGCCGACGTCGATCCGGCGATGACGATCGCCAAAGAAGAGATCTTCGGCCCGGTGCTTTCAATGACACCATTCGACACCGAAGAAGAGGCGATCGCGATCGCAAACGACACGCCGTATGGCCTCACCAACTACGTGCAGACCACCGACAACGACAAGGCGCGCCGCGTCGCCCGCCAACTTCGTTCTGGCATGGTCGAGATGAACGGCCTTCCACGTGGTGCTGGTGCCCCGTTCGGTGGTTACGGACAGTCCGGTAACGGCCGCGAAGGCGGACAGTGGGGAATCGAAGAGTTCCTCGAAGTGAAGGCCGTCAGTGGTTGGAACGAGGCTGCTCCCGAGTAGCTGGCAATGGCTACCTGGACGCTCGATCCCGACGTAACTCACCTCAACCACGGCTCGTTCGGGGCTTGTCCGAGCGAGGTGCTCGACGCGCAAGCGCGGTTGCGATCCGAAATGGAGCGCAACCCGGTCGGGTTCATGTTGCACACGTATCAGCCGCTTCTCGAGGAGTCGAGGAAGGTGCTCGGCGGCTTCATCGGCGCGGATACCGATGGTCTGGTGTTCGTGCCAAATGCCACCTACGGGGTGAACTCGGTGCTGCGTTCGCTCGAGAGCACGCTGCGCCGTGGCGGCGAGATCGTGGTGACGAACCAGACCTACAACGCGTGTGTAAACGCTGCGACGGTTACCGCCGAAAGGATCGGAGGGTCACTCGTTGTTGCGGACGTGCCGTTCCCAATCGAATCTCAGAAGCAGGTGGTAGATGCGGTGCTGGCCGCAGTCACTGAACGAACCGTGCTGGTCATGCTCGATCATGTCACGTCGGCAACTGGACTCATTTGGCCGGTCGGCGAGATCGCTCATCAACTCGAACCCGACATACCAGTTCTCATCGATGGCGCCCACGCCCCAGGAATGATCGATCTCGATGTTCGAGACGTGGGTGCTTCGTTCTATGCCGCGAACTGCCACAAGTGGATCTGTGCACCGAAAGGTTCGGCGTTCTTGTATGTGGCGGAGCGTCACCGATC
>JBLIMK010000052.1:0-27669 GCA_047638715.1 Verrucomicrobiales bacterium | reverse complement strand
TGAACGCGAATCGGCCGTTCCCGGCACGCGAGAACTATGGCGACATCCCCATGTACGAGGATGGCATTGGCATGGCCCGATCATTTGAGGCCGAATTCACCGGCCAGGTCGAGACGGGTATCGGAACCGAAGCCGGCTTCTTTGCTTGGGTCGATGCTGCACCCGCGGAGGGATATCGGGCTCCTCGCACGTGCGGAGATGACAGTAACGGTTCGCTCGTCTCGCTTAGGCCGAGAAAGAACGCGCCGGTCGGGATCCTTACCGGTGCGCTCGGGGCGCTGGTCATCGAACCTCTTCTGGCCACTCAAGAGCGCGACGATGTTCGGGTGATCACCGTCGAGAACGAGTTCTTTGGAGGCAATGTCGGTGTTGCCGGCCTCATGGTCGGAGCCGACTTGCAACGCGTCCTCGCTGACGAGCCGCTCGGTCATCGTTATCTTCTTCCCGACGTCTGCCTCAACCGCGGCCTCTTCTTGGACGGCCTCTCACCCGACGACCTTCCTCGCAGCGTCGAGATCATCGAGACCGACGGCATTGCGTTGCGTCGAGCACTGGAGCTGTCATGACAACCCTGCCCACCGTTGCGATCGTCGGCCGACCAAACGTCGGCAAGTCGACGCTCGTGAATCGCATCATCGGCCGACGAGAAGCGATCGTCGAGGAACGCCCAGGCGTCACCCGTGATCGCAAGGAAGTTGTTGCCGAGTGGCTCGGGCGCGAGTTCACGCTCGTCGACACAGGCGGGTGGATGTCCGAACAAGACGGCGATGAACTCGACGCGAAGGTGTCTCGTCAGAGCGAACGAGCCCTCGCAGAGGCCGATGTCGTTTTGTTCGTGGTCGACGCAACCGTCGGCGCCACCGCAGACGACCAGCTCGTGGCCGATTTGGTCCGGCGCGTCGGCACCCCATCTTTCCTCGTCGCCAATAAGGTCGACTCTGAGCAGCAGCAGCACGTGATCTGGGATTTGCTCAGTTTGGGCGCAGGTGAACCCAAGCCAGTTAGTGCGCTTCATGGGGTCGGTACAGCCGACCTCCTCGATGAGATCATTGCGGTTCTGCCCGAGGTGGAGCTCGAGGATGATGAGGAAGACGAAAACCGAATCTTCGGTGTATCGATCGTTGGGCGGCCGAACGTAGGGAAGTCAACCCTGTTCAATCGGCTCATTGGCGATGAGCGGGCGGTGGTGCACGACCGGCCTGGTACGACCCGAGATTCGATCGACACCGTCGTTGAAACCGACGGTGGCCCGATCCGATTCATCGATACTGCGGGCATGCGAAGGAAGGCGAAGGTCGACGAAGAAACCGAGTATTACTCCCTCGTTCGCGCGTTGCGCTCGGTCGATAAGTCCGACGTCGCATTTCTCGTGATCGACGCGACCGTAGGTGTCACCGCGCAGGATCAGCGGCTTGCGGAGCGAGTCGATGCATCTGGCTGTCCGATCGTGGTTTTGCTCAACAAGTGGGAGCTGCTCGGTGCGGAGGGCCGCAAGGAGACGATGCGCGGGGTCGAGCGAAAGCTGCACTTTCTCGGCGAATCACCGGTTCTACGCATCAGTGCGCTCACCGGCAAGAGCGTCAACAAGCTGTGGCCGGCGCTTGAAGAAGCCATCGTTGCGTACTCCACCCGTATCCCAACGCGGAAGGTCAATCAGGTGATGCGATCTGCGCAGATCGCGCAGTCGGCGCCCGATGGTGCCAGGGTCTTGTACGCGACACAGGGAGCCACAGATCCGCCGACGTTTACACTCTTCACCAACAAAGAACTCCCGCGAACCTACTTGCGATACCTCGAACGGAGCCTTCGTGAAGCCTTCGACATGGGCAATACGCCTATCAAGATGCGAGTCCGTCGCCGATAAGGGACACATGGCGTTTCCACCCGTATCAGAGCGCCGACGCCGACTACTGCTACGCTTTTCGCCATGAAGGCCGCCGTACTTATTGGACTAGGCCTCGTTTGCGTCGCCGCAGCGATTGGCTGGGCTCGGTCGGCTCGTTACCGACGACGCTTTCTCGCCAACGTCGAACACGACGCCGAGAACGCATCGCAAGATTCCGCGTACCGTCTCGCCCAATCGGCGTTTCGTAAAGAAGTACATTCGGCGCTGCTCTACACGATTCTGGCATTCGCCGCGTTCGCTACTGCTGCGAGCGACGATGAACGAGTCCCCATGGTCTTCGCCCTAGCAGCAATACCGGCATTCATTTCCGTTGTGTGGTCTCGCGGAGCGGTGAAGGAAGCCCGGCTGAGCCGACAGCGGTTCTTCCTCGAGAGACGCGCTGAAGAGGCATTGCAACAAGAGGACTTCGCGCCCAAGGCCTGGGCCGCACGCCTCGCACCAGATTCGCTTCCCGATGTGACCGGTTTTGAAGTCGGCCGTGTCTATGAGTCTGGTTCCGGATTGATGGCCGGCGACTTCTTCGATGTCTACCGAGTCGGGGAAAAGCGTCTCGCCGCAGTTATCGGTGATGTCCGCGGACACGGCATTGAGAGCTCCATCACGGCCTTCCAGGCCAAGTATTTGCTCCGGGTCTTCCTGCGCCAGTTCCGCGACCCAGCTCAAGCGCTCGAGGAACTGAACCAGCAGATGTCGGAGATGGATCGAGGCGAAGAGTTCATCTCGATGATCGTGGTCGTGTTCGATACCGAAGCGGGCACGATTCGCTATGCCTCCGCAGGGCACCCGGCTGGATGGCTATGGCATGCACGCGAGGTGCAACCTCTGCGAGCCACCGGGCCGCTACTTATGCTCGATCCTGGGGCTGCATATTTCAGCAAGGAAGTCCCGCTCGCTCCCGACGACTTCGTCCTGCTGTATACCGACGGCCTCGCCGAGGCCCGCAACGGCGACGAACTTTACGGCGAGGAAAGAATCGCGATGGCGATTCGCCGCGACCCGGGCGCTTCGCCAGAGGTATTGACGAAGGCGCTGCTCGAAGAAGCGCGCGACTTTGCCAATGGCATGATCGATGACGACGTGGCCATCCTGGCCGTCCGACGTAGCTGAGATAACGAGGCGGCGGATGCCCTGGTGTGATTCATGTTCGGCGTATCACGCGCCGACCGCTCTTTCGGAGGGCAACTGCCCGACGTGCGGCGGAGCCGTAGCGGCATCGGGCGAGCACAATGCCGAAACGAAAACGAAGATGGTCGGTCACTCCGCACCTTGGCACTTCTGGATAGTGGTTGCCGCGCTCGGTGCATACCTCATTTGGCGTGCGATTTCGGGCGTGATCTGGCTCCTCGAGTAGCCCGGTTGCAGTCCACTAAGAAGGCACTACCATCGAAGGCCGAACGGGTTGTGGCGCAGCTTGGTTAGCGCGTCGGTCTGGGGGACCGAAGGTCGGGAGTTCAAATCTCCCCAGCCCGACAGAGTCGAACTGGACGAGCGCGTAAGCTCGGTTCATGTCTGAACAGGTGCGGGAGATCGCTGGCCAAGAGGTCACCATCACGAGCCCGGACAAGGAATACTTCCCGAAGGCCGGACTGACGAAGAGCGACGTCATCGACTACTTTCTCGAGGTGGAGGAGCCAATTCTCAACTGCCTTCGCGACCGCCCAGTGCTGCTGCAGCGCTTCCCAAACGGCGTTGGTGGGAAATCGTTCTTCCAGAAGCGGATTCCCGATCGTGCTCCGGATTGGCTTCAGACGACCACGGTTGAGACCGTGAACGGAACACCTTCTCGCGCGCTCGTCATAGTGGATGCAGCCCACCTCGCCTGGGCAGTCAACCAAGGCGCCTTTACGCTGCATCTCTGGCCCTTTCGCGTTCCAGACCGCCACGTTGATGAATTGCGGATTGATCTCGACCCCGTTCCGGGAATTGGGTTCGAAGAGATTCGCACCGCCGCTCGGCTCGTTCATGAATGGTTCGCCTCGACCGGCATCACGAGTTTCTTGAAGACGAGCGGTAGTACCGGTCTGCATGTCTACGTTCCGCTCGATGCCTCACCGAGCGGCCCGAAATGGGACAGCTACGACGTCCGAGGCGCTGCGGTCACCGTCGCCCGAACACTTTCCGCGCTCTACCCAGACATTTTGACAAACGCGTGGTGGAAAGAAGAACGCGGCAAACGCGTGTTCATAGATTTCAATCAGAACGCCCCGCACAAGACCGTCTTCGGCGCTTGGTCGATTCGTGCGCGCGTCGGTGCCCAAGTGTCGACGCCGCTCGCTTGGGACGAACTCGAGACGGTCGACCCGAACGAGCTGACGGTGCTCAGCGTTCCTCGGCTCCTGGCGGACCGAGGCGACCCGTGGGCCGATATGTACCTCCAGCCTCAGGACATCTCGGCGCTTGTCGAAGAGTTCCGCGCAGGTCTCGAGACCGTGGGCGATGCGCCTTGGCCGCCCGTGTACCCCAAGCAACCGTACGAACCGCCACGCGTCAGTCCAAGCAGGGCGAAGAGCGCCGACTAGCTGTGAAGTCGCGGCTAGCGCCCGATCGCCGGATCGGCGCCCAGTGTCAACGCCGGCAGAAGTGAGCGCGCCGGCTGGGGTGCAGGAATTCGCCCGGCGGCGGCAGCGAGAACACTTTCTCGAACATTGCTCAGACCAACGCTGCCACTCGTCAGTGATGGATTCGAGCAACCGTCGAAGCCGCCGGTGCCAGTGCTCGACGAGTCCGTGAATTGGCGTCCCCGCGTCGTGCCAGCTGAATCGGTGAACCACCAACGGAAGATTCCGTCGACGATCGATTGAGCCTCTGCGTCGATCACGTCGCTACGCGCCATGAGCGCGGCTTCGGAGCGATTCGACAAGTAGAGGAACTCGGTGATCACGGAGTTGATCTGGGGAGAGAAGCGGTGGATCCCATAGAGATCCTTGCCATCCTCGCGTAGCCGTAACGAGGCGCCTTCGCTGACCGTCGACACCCAAGAGGCGTTGAACTGAGCCGCAGCAGCATTCATTTCTTCGTAGAGGACGGCCGCGAGCCGTCGCGATTCAGGTCTTGCCTCGGAGTAGAAGATTTCCGTTCCCGGCCGACTGCTCGGGCGTGTGGCGCCGCCATTGTGGTGCAGCGAGAGAAAGACATCGGGAGCGAGTCCTGAAGCGATATCTGCTCGGGTCTTGATCGGCAATCGGTAATCGCCGGTACGAGTGAGCTGTGCGGTGATCCCCAGCGCTTCGAACTTGGAGACGACCAATTCGGACACCGCGAGGTTGACGTTCTTTTCTTGCAGGCCGCCACCGACCGCTCCCGATTCTGAACCACCGTGACCAGGATCGATGACGACCCGGGCCCGCTCTATGAATCGACCATTCTGGAGCGTGGTCTCGGCTCCGCAAGGCGTTGTCACCCGCCAGTTTCCGGGTCCTCCGCCAAGCACGGGAAGGACGACCCCACTCGGGCTGACAAGAACTCCTCGGGCTCCCTCGATCAAGGCGGAGTCGACGCGACTCGGGGGAGCGGTAACTGCGTTTCGACAGTGCACCGTTCTGTCGCCGAGTTGTCGATCGCTAAGCCGAAGACAGATTCGGTGAAACCCCGGCGTGATACGAATCGACTCGGTAAAGGTCGACGCTCTGCCGAACCCGTTGGGCCGAGGTGACGCTCCGGTCGCGACCTCAAAACCGTCCACGAGGAGCTGATAGCTCACCGATTGTGCGGAGTCAGGATCTCTCGTGATACCACGCACGGTGATCGAGTCGATACCTGGGGTGATCTCGTGGATCTGGCCTCGGGGAGCACCGGCCCACGGGCCAACAGCAGGAGCCAAACCGGGAGTCTCATCAGCGGTTTGTGCAGCCAATGGCGACGAGAGTGCGAGCACCAACAGCGGGACGAGAGGAAAGAACTTGCGGTGCACTCGGGTGAGTCTAGAGGGCGCCATATCGGAGTAATCGGCGCGCCGCGTCAAGATCTGAGTCATTCGGCCCAAGCGGCCCAAATTTCGCTGAGACCGCTACCGTCAGAGCCGTATGTGGCGTCGTCGACGAGCAAGTTCGGGTGCTGAGGAGCGCGCGCCCGGCGACTTGCACGATGCTCTCGAGAGCGATCTCGCAGGCTTCGGTGATTCTGGTGCACGTGGATTCTCCGATGCGTGGGACGACCACGCTGCGTCACCGCAATCGGGCGATGCGTCGGCGTTTGCGGCCGATCATTCCAACGACAAAGCTCGGGACCTCGATCGATCGTCGCGCCGTGGCCTCGTAGCGCTCGGTCTCGTCGTCGTAGCTGGCGTTCTGTTGGCGATGTCCGTTCGCAACGACTGGTTCGGAACGGGTGCGGAATCGGTGGCCGTTCAGCCGAATTCGACACAGCTTTTGGCTCCGACGGCGCCGCGCACATATGAGCCCGGCCCAACGACCGTCGAGCTCATTCGTTCCGTAGCGCTGGTCGATCTATTTCGGAGCACCGACAGCAATCCTTCGCCAATACCCGTTGAATCTTTGGCCAACTTCCCCAAGGCTCGAGCGGGATTGGTGTTTTGGGCCGGACGCCTTCACGTCGGCATCTTCGGGCAGGGTGTCAGCGACTCCACCAATTGTTTGGTAGCCACGCTCGTCACCGACGATCTGCAGGTCATCGATGTTGCGGGAAGCGGGGCATGCAACAACATGTTCGAGGCGACGGGAGATCGGCTGGCGTGCGTTGGCGATGACGTCGTCCTGCTCGAGGTCTGGCCCATCGATCCTTCGAGCGTCGTTTCGAAGCCACCCGTTGCTGCTATGCGCGTTCGAATCGAACGCGAGCGTGACGGCGGCTTGGAATCGGCCCGCGCGATGCTCGAGTTTGACACCGGATTAACGGCCTCTGAGCTCGCTATGGAGGCCAGCATCGCGGGCGGCGCTCCCGGCGACACGGTGATCATCGATGATGGTGCGAACTCGTCTTCGTGTGTGCTTCGCGACCGGACCGACGTCGCAGTGCGTTTGCTGCCATCGTGACCGTGTAACATCCGCGTCGTGTGTGGACGATTTGCTTCGACGACGCCGCCCGACATGTTGGCGGCCTACTTTGGCGCCGAAGCACCGCTGGAGGCCGACGACGAGGCGGTCGGTCCCGACTACAACGTTGCTCCGACTCGTGACGTCCCCGTTCTGCGAATCCGCGAGGACACCAAACACCTCGACTATCTGCGGTGGGGGCTCGTTCCGCGTTGGGCGAAGGATCTTCGTATTGGTTCCAAGATGATCAACGCACGCGCCGAGACCGTTGCGACCAAGAATTCTTATCGGTCCGCTTTCACAAAACGACGATGCATCGTCGCTGCCGACGGGTTCTACGAGTGGAAGCGCCTCGATCCAAAGACCAAGCAGCCAATGTATATCCACCGAGCCGATGGTGATCCCTTGGCCTTTGCCGGCTTGTACGAGCGATGGACCGATGCGGAGAACCTCCGCGAAGTTCATACGTGCACGATCATCACCACCACACCAAACACCGATATGGCCAAGATCCACGACCGGATGCCAGTGCTGCTCGCACCGAGCCGATGGGAGGAATGGATCGATCCAGCGAACGATGATGTCGACTCTCTCCAGCAGCTCTTGGTTCCTTCGCCCAACGGTCTGCTGACCTCGTATGCCGTCTCCGAGCTCGTGAACAACGTGCGAAACAACGAGCCAGCCCTGCTCACGCCGATCTCATGACCTCGACATGGGCGGACTCCGAGGTCAGCAGATCGATCCGTAACCTGGGTCTTCGTTGGCAGGCGCGTCTCGAAGGAAACGGACCAGATCGTGCAATCCCTTGGGTGCTCGCGCTCATCCTGTTCGTCGGCTTCGGCGCCCTCTCTCTCGCTCGTTACCGAAGCCTCGAATTGGGTTCGCAACTCGCTGCGTGGATGCAGGGCATGTGGCTGGTCGGCGAGGGCCAAGAATCGTTTGTCACGCTGACCGAGCGAGACCTCTTCGATGGTCAGTTCTCGCTCATCATGTGGCCGATCGCAAAGCTGGCGACGGTCGTTCCGGCGGGGCCGATGCTCCTCACCCTGCAATCGGCCGCCTTGGCGTTAGCCGTCGTACCTCTGTGGCGAATAGCTCGACGGGTGCTCGAGCTGGGTATTGAGGCCGCGCTGGTTCTCACCGTGGCGTACGGATTGCAGCCGCAGCTGCACAATCTCAACCTCAGCGAATTCCATCCCGAAGCTCTCGCCGTCCCGGCCTTCCTCTGGGCTTACCTGTTCAGCCAGGACAAGCATTGGATTCGATACGGGCTGGCGGTGGCCTTTGCGCTGTCGACCCGCTCCGATCTCGGGCTGGTCGTT
Organism: Verrucomicrobiales bacterium; assembly: GCA_047638715.1. Classification (GTDB taxonomy): domain Bacteria; phylum Actinomycetota; class Acidimicrobiia; order Acidimicrobiales; family SHLQ01; genus SHLQ01. The sequence continues at coordinate 19,450 of JBLIMK010000052.1, read as the reverse complement.
ATGGGGCTCGGCGCGTTGCTGGCCGTCGAGGGTCGTATCCGCGCTGGCCGATTGACCGCCGCCGTCGGTGCGATATGGGCGATTGTCGCGCTGTGGATCTTCCAAGCCGATCTCGCTGGCGGCGAGTTCGTCTATCGCGATGCCTTTGCTGCCTATGGAGATAGTCCGATCTCGATCCTTTGGGGCATGCTCACGGACCCCGTACAGGCGCTTTCTGACTTCTTTGCTGAAGAGAACTTCCGCAACCTGTTGCTGCTGTTCGCGCCATGGTTGTTTTTGCCGGTATTACGACTGAGGTTTCAGCTTCCACTGGTCGTATTTGGCATCTTCGGTTTCCTTGCAGACATCCCACCGGGCGAATTTGGGAACCCGCAACAAGACGTCGCAGCCTTGGCCTTCCTACCCATCGCCGCAGCCTTTGCGCTCCGAGCTGTTGGACGGCGCTCGGTTCGTCGCGTGTTCGTCAACGGTCGACTTCTCGGCGGTATTCTGGTGGCGAGCGCAGCCTTCTTCTTGTTCGCGTCCGGGAGCAGTCTCTACAACGAGCCATGGACGTGGGGTAGTAGGTCCGCGAACGATCTCGACGTGATAGCCGCAACGGAGTCGATCGACCCCGACGATTCTGTCGCGGCGATGGAGCGAGCACTTCCGTTGTTAGCCGAGCGCACGGACTTGGTCGAGTTTCCTCGCGGACTTGAGATCTACAAGCCGTCTGAGGATTTCTTCGAGGCGACCGTGATCATCGTCGATGAATCGGACGAACTCTGGAACGACACTGGACGTTTCACCTTCGACCAAGTGATCGAGGCGAAGGGGTTCGAGGTAGAGAACCGTTTCGGGACGATTTCGGTCTATCGCTCCGACACCGCAGGATGACCCGCTGACGACAACGCGGCGCGCAATTCGACGAGGCTTTCATCGAGTGCTTCTTGGCGCGGGTCGAGGTCTGCGTTCTGAAAGTCGAGTTGGGCCATCGAATCGATCGGTATGACGTGCATGTGGGTGTGCGGCACCTCGAACCCGGCGATCAATATGCCAATTCGGGCTGGGGAGAACACCACCTTTTGTGCGACGCCCACGGCCTGAGCCACCGTGACGAGGTGTGCGGTGGTGGTGGGGTCAAGGTCGGTCCATTGATCGACTTCGGTTCGTGGCACCACCAGCGCGTGTCCCGGAGCCAACGGCCGGACATCGAGAAAGGCGACACACAGGTCGTCTTCCCACAACATGCGCGAAGGAATGTGTCCGTCGATGATCTTGGTGAAGATGCTGGCCATATGGCTGATCGTAGTCGTCGATACGATGGCCTTATGACGAGCGTCGACCCAGAACGCCTTCGGACCGAATGGCGTCCCTTTACGGTCCCAAACGCGATCTCGTTGGCGCGGCTTGCTTGCATCCCGGTGTTTGTGTGGCTTCTCTTTAGCCGCGACGATCGCATTGGCTCAGCAATCCTGCTCGCTGCACTCGGTGCCACCGATTGGGTCGACGGCTGGTTTGCTCGAAAGTTCGACCAAGTAAGCGAGTTCGGCAAACTCCTCGATCCAACCGCGGACCGGCTGATGATGCTCACCGCAGTGATTTCCACCTGGATCGAAGGCTCGGTTCCGGCCTGGTTCGCGGCCCTGACCTTGTTGCGAGAAGGCCTTGTGTCCATTGCAGCTCTCGGGCTCGGAGCGCTCGGCGTCGATCGGTTCGACGTGACGTGGTGGGGAAAGACCGGCACGTTCTTCTTGATGTTTGCGTACCCGTTGCTCCTCGCGGGCGCTTCCGACATCGGTGGAGCGGACGTGTTTAGGGTTCTTGGCTGGCTGTGTGGCGTACCCGGCCTCGTCATCTCCTGGTACGCCGCAGCCGAATACGTCCCGATCTCCCGACGAGCCTTGGCGGACGCACGTTCGCGTCGCTGAACCCGACCAGACCAACGAGTGTCGGTGGTCATGACTACACTCGCCGTCAATGAACATCCCCGAAGACCTCCTCTACACGAAAGACCACGAGTGGGTTCGCGTCGAAGGCGATCGCGTCCGAGTGGGAATTACCGACTACGCCCAAGACGCCCTCGGAGACGTGGTGTTTGTTGAGCTCGCGGAATTGGGTGGAGAAGTAACGATGAACGAAGGCATGGGTGAAGTCGAGTCCACCAAGTCGGTCTCGGACCTCTACGCGCCGTTGTCCGGCACGGTCGTCGACGTCAACAGTGCGCTGGCCTCGGCGCCAGGCGCGGTGAATGCCGACCCCTACGGTGAGGGATGGCTTTGCGTCCTCGAGATGACGGACGAAATGCAGCTCAAGGATTTGCTCGACGCCACGGCGTATGGGGAACTGACGGGGGAATGAGCATGGATCGCACCTGCCAAGCCTGCAACCATCGCAATGATGTCGGGGCGAACTTCTGCTCTTCATGCGGCGAACGAATCGGTGGAGGTCCAGACGATCCCACAGCCGCAATCCCAGTTTTCGAACATCCCGATCAACTCGACCGTGAGCATCTCGCGGACCGTGAGGCCTTCGCCGAGTCGACGGGAATTCTGTTGGTCGACGACGGACCGAAGAGCGGTTCGCGGTACGCGCTCGATTCCCCGATCATCACGGCTGGGCGTCATCCCGAGAGCGATATCTTTCTCGACGATGTCACCGTGTCTCGTCGTCACGTCGAAATCGAAAACGTCGGCGGAAGTTACCGGGCGAAAGATGTTGGGTCGCTCAACGGTACGTATATCAACAAACAACTGATCGACGATGCTGAACTTGTCGATGGAGACGAACTACAGATCGGGCGCTTCAAGCTCCTGTTCTTCCACGGAACTGCAGGCGCTGACCAGTAAGGCCAGCGGCCAAACGGATAGGCTGCGGTCCTCGTTCGAGAGGAGTGTCGGATGGTTCCGATGGAACTGGTGGGTGTGCGGGTCGAATTGCCGAGTAATACCCCAATCGTGTTGCTCCGAGCGCGGTCTGAGGACGGTGAGTCCGAGGACGGGCTTATGTTGCCGATCTTTGTCGGCGGTCCTGAGGCCACTGCAATCGCACTCGCCCATGAAGGTGTCGAACCTCCACGCCCAATGACGCACGACCTCTTCGCCCAGACGCTCGAAGCAATGGAGGTCGAGGTGGAACGAGTCGTAATCACCGAGCTTCGAGAGCGGACCTTCTTCGCTGATATTCACATGCGTTCGCCGGGGGAGGCCCGAGTGATGTCGGCACGCCCGTCCGACGCGATCGCTCTGGCCGTTCGTTTAGGCGTCCCGATTTACGCCGAAGATGACCTTCTCGCGGAGGTCGGATACACCGATACCCCAGAGGGTGATGACGAGGATGAAGATGTCGTCGAGGATTTCCGAGACTTCCTCGACAACGTCAGCCCCGAAGATTTTGCCTGATGACCTTCGCGCTGTACGCGCGATCTTTACCACGTAGGGTCATTGACCACACGCGTCGATCTGTTTAAGATTACGTCACCGTAATTTCACTGGCGTCGTCAACTTTCTTCCGACGGAGCCAGCATGGTCGATTCTCGGCCACCGATGACGGCGAGGACGAGGGCATGGACACAATGACTGAAACCGATCGAATTGGCTACAGCGGTAAGAGCACGGCGGAAATCGTCGGCATCACGTATCGCCAACTCGACTACTGGGCACGCACCGATCTCATTCGACCGTCCCTGACCGACGCGTCTGGTAGCGGCTCGCGTCGTCAGTACACCTACCGCAATCTGCTCGAACTAAAGGTCGTCAAGAGTCTGCTCGATGCCGGGATCCGGCTCGAACAGGTCCGCGAAGTGTTCGCTTACCTTCAAGACGAACTCGGCGAAGACATCGCGACAGCCAACCTCGTTGTCAACGGAAGCCAACCCACGCTCGTACGTAGCGGCGAGGAAGTCATCGATCTTCTCAAGCATGGGCAGGGTGTCCTGAACATTCTTCCGTTAAGCGGGGTGGTAAACGAGTTGGATGAAGCGATCGTTGAGCTCTTTCCCGAACGCTCGGTCGAGACGCTCGCGGCCGACCGAGCCGCTCAAACAGCTGTCGGCCAGTAGCGCCATAAAACACATCAAGACCCGACAGGTCGTTCAAACGTGACGAGTCCAGTGTCGACCACGTCGCTGTCTTTTGGGTTCGTCGTTTGCGCGGCGGCCTTTCTCTCCGCCTGCGGAGGATCGGATCCGACCGCTGCGATCGTTTCGACTACAGAGGTCGTTTCCGCCACGGCGGCGCCGACGACGGTTGTCGACATCGCTACGACCACCGCCACCTCGACGAGCGCACCTGCCACGACAAGCACCGCTTCGGTAGAGCCATCGGCGACACTGCCATCGACGGTCGACGTTCCTGGCTTCGCGTCTTCGATCTCGCCAATCACCGACGAGATCGCTGCTCGGCTGACCCACTCATGGCGTGAGGGTTGTCCCGTCGGGCTAGAAGATCTTCGACTTCTCACCATCTCTCATTGGAACTACGACGATCGCGCGAGCACCGGCGAGCTCGTGGTCAGAGAAGACTTCGCTGAAGAGATCGTCGGCGTCTTTCACACGTTGTTCCAGAGCCGCTTTCCGATCGAAAGGATGGAGATCGTCGATGCCTACCAGGGTGATGACGATCTTTCGATGTCGGCGAACAACACCTCTGCGTTCAACTGTCGCGAAGTGGCATGGAAGCCTGGTGTTTGGTCGAACCATGCCTTCGGGACGGCGATCGACATCAATCCTTTGGTAAACCCGTATGTCTCCAACACCCAGGTCCTCCCTCGCGAAGGCTCAGCGTTCTCGGATCGCTCGGTAGAAACTCTCGGCGGCATTTATCCTGGCGACGCGGTTACCGAGGCGATGGCGAACATTGGTTGGATCTGGGGAGGAACCTGGTCTTCGGCCAAAGACTGGCAGCACTTCAGCGCGGGCGGTGACTGACGCCGGCTACAGAACTTCGTGCCGAAGCTGTCTCAGTGCGTGATCTGCAAGAACCAGCGCGACCATTGCGTCGACCATGGGAACGGCGCGCGGGAGAACGCATGGATCGTGTCGCCCTTTTGCCGAGAGCGTCGTGGCATCGCCGCTGGTCGTGACCGTCTGTTGCTCCGAGGAGATCGTCGCCGTTGGCTTAAAGGCGGTGCGGAGCAGGAGCGGCTGACCATTGCTGATGCCACCTTGCACCCCGCCACTGTTGTTCGAAGTGGTGACTGGCACTCCGGCTGGGCCGGGAACGAAGGGGTCGTTGTGGGTTCGGCCGGTCATCGAGATTGCTCCGAACCCGCTACCAACCTCGAACCCTTTGGTCGCTGGCAACGACATCATCGCCTTGGCCATATCGGCTTCGAGCCGGTCGAAAACTGGCTCGCCGAGCCCTATGGGCATATGTCGGACGATCGTCCGAATTGCGCCACCGAGAGAGTCTCCGTTTTTGCGAGCACGATCGATTGCAGCGGTCATCGCTAGAGCGGCCTCAGCATCGGGACACCGGGTCGGGTCGCGTTCGACGTCATCGACCGAAACCTGGGCGTCGTCGACGTTGGCGACGACATCGTGCACCTGATCCACCCATGAGACGATCTCTGGGGAAGGTGTTCCCTTGGCAGCTGCGAGGGCCCGCAGGAGCTGCTGGGCTACAGCGCCCGCTGCGACTCGACCGATCGTCTCGCGAGCACTTGATCGACCGCCACCAGCGATGGTCCGGTTGCCGTATTTGGCGTCGTAGGTGAAGTCGGCATGAGAGGGCCGATAAACGGTTCGAAGATGGTCGTAGGCACCCGATCTCGCGTCGGCGTTGCGAACGAGCATCGCGAGCGGCGCGCCCGTGGAGGCGCCATCTTCGACGCCTGACAGAATTTCTACAGCGTCGGCCTCGTCGCGTTGGGTCGTGAGCCGACTCTGGCCAGGTCGTCGACGATCGAGCTGTTGCTGAATATGTCCGAGGTCGATGGGTAGCCGGGCTGGCAGTCCGTCGATAACTACGCCGACACCTCCGCCGTGACTCTCGCCGAACGTCGAGATAAGAAAGGTGTGACCGAAGGTGTTTCCCACAGGGTCAGGCTAGCGGCGCTGCATTGCCGAGATGAACTAGGCGCTGCGTTCGGCGGCGAGGGCGCTCATCGCTGCGCTACGCATGTCGCTCGTGACTACGGGCGCTGGTCGTTCGGGCTGAATTGGAGCAACAGCACCTGGCTGCACGACGGACCTCGCCGACAGCGACTGCAGAATGTGCGCCAGGAGTTGGACGAGCGTGTCGAGGGCCTCGTCGGAGTTCCGTGCGTCGGTTCGAACGATCGGGACGTGTGCCGGGAGATCGAGAGCCTCGCGAATGTCCTCGAGCTGGTGCGTTGGGGCATTGTCGAACTGGTTGAGACCAATAACGAAGGGAATGTTGCGCTGCTCGAAGAAGTCGATCGAATTGAAACATTCATCGAGGCGACGGGAATCGACAAGGATGAGGGCACCGAGGGCGCCAGCGGTTATGTCATTCCACATGAAACCAAACCGGTCTTGTCCGGGTGTTCCAAAGACGTAGAGAACCAAACCCTGATCGACAGTGATCTTGCCAAAGTCCATAGCGACCGTCGTGCTCGTCTTTTGCTGAACGTACGTCGCGTCGTCGACCCCGCTCGCGGCGCTCGTCATCTTTGCCTCGGTCCGCAGAGGAGCGATTTCGGAGACGGCGCTCACGAAGGTCGTTTTTCCCACACCAAAGCCACCCGAGATAACGACCTTGGCTGAGACTGGTCTGGGGGTGTTATCGGTTCCGAATGCCATCGAGCAGTCTCCTTACGATCGCGATGTCGTCTGAGCGGGTTGTTTCAAGAACCTCGAGCGTGCCAGCGCCCCAGAGATCGGCTACGAGCACTCGAGCAACGCCAAGCGGCATCGAACATTTGGCCGAGATCTCCGCGATCGAATTCGGCGTTTGGCAGAGCGAATAGATGGCGGCGAGGTCGTCATCGGCTGGCTGGGTGCTTCCCGCACTGACTGCGACCATGGCCTCGACGGCCAGTTCGCCCGCTTCGCTTCGCGTCCGACCTCCTGTGAGGAGGTACGGCCGGGTCATCGTACCTTCGTGGAGTAGTTCTGAATCTTCGTCGTTCCCCATAGCTCTTCCTTCGGACAGCTCGTATTAGACGGTGAGTACGTTTTTTAGCTCGCTGATGAGCTCTGGTGACAAGGCTGCGCCAGCACGCTCTGCAAGAAGCGTCATCTCATATGCGACCTGTGCAATGTCTGCGCCCGACTCACAAAGAACAGCGAGCGAGGCGCCGTGTCCCATCGACATTACGAAGAGGTTGCCCATGCTCATCTCGACGATCACCTGATCGACGATGCCACAACCGAGACAGACCGCCGCACCGTTGGTCAGGCTGGTGAGTCCTGCTGCGATAGCCGCGAACTGGTCGACGCCACTCGTATCGATGCCAGCAGATGATGCCAGGAGCAGACCATCTGCAGATACCGCGACGGCTTCCCGGACTCCAGCGGTTTCTTGAGTAAAGCGTGACAGCAGCCAGGCAAAGTTCTGAGCTTCGGTCGATACGGTCACTATTCGCTCCGTGGTTGGGTCGGCTGGTTCGATACGGGTTGTTGCATTGCTTCAGGCGCTGGCGCGGGAACTGCAGGGGCTGGAGCTGGGTTAGCCATCGGCACGGCTGGCGGCGTTAGTGAGTCCGGATCGTGAATTGAGCGGTCGGAGCCTGTCATATCTGCTGCATCGTCAATTCCCGAAGCTCTACCTCGGGCAACCGCTGCACGAATCCTACGGAGAGAATTGCTCACCTCGGAAGCGTCACGCTTGGGTACAGCCACCGATTCTGGGACTGCGGGTGGAAGGAGCTGAGTGCTCTCGACTGCCTCGCCCGTCGCGCTGTGACGTTTCGGGAAGCCTGCCGAGGTGATCTCCGTGGGAGGCGCAGCGGGCGCTACATCAGCGGCCACTGGGGCCTCGTGTGGCGCGGGTGTTTCAGCGATTGGATCGGTCGTTCCGCGGCTCCGCTTTGGAAAACCGGCCGAAGTCGTCTCCGCGGATAGCGCATGCGCTCGCTGGGGGATCGGCGCTTCGATGCGCTCGGGAGTTGGTGCTTGAGCAGCTATGGCCGCCGCGGTCGCATCGGCCTGCTCGGCACGTCTCGCGACGCCCTCAGATGTACGCTCGTTGATCTCGATCGGCGTCGCTGCATCGCTCGAAAGGAGGCTGACGGGCAGATCGATAAAGGCGATTGTGCCTCTGCGGCGGCCTTCGCCAGTCTGATCGGCGCTCGCCAGTCGGACGGTAATTCCGAGCTCCTGTGCAAGACGACCAACCACGAAGAGGCCGAGGTAGGCCGATGGTGCATCAGCAAAGTCGACCGGGTTCCTCAAACGGTCGTTCACCTGAGAGAGCGCTGCAGGGTCCATGCCGATGCCTTGATCCACAATCGCGAGGCGATAGTGCGTCGACGTGTGTTGTCCGAGCACTTCGATCCGGGTGTTGGGCGGTGAGAAGCTGCCAGCGTTCTCGAGGAGCTCCGCAATGAGGTGCGACAGGTCGGTCGCGAGGTTGCCGGAAACCGTTGCTGTGTCGATGTCGCCGAGTCGAACACGTTGGTAGTCGACGATTTCCGACGCAGCAGCACGGAGAACATCTCGTACAGCGACTGGTTTGCCCCAACGGCGCGGGCTCTGCTCACCCGCGAGCACCAGAAGGTTCTCTGCGTTACGGCGCATACGAGTAGCGAGGTGGTCGAGGCGGAAGAGGTTCTCGAGCGCATCAGCATCAGATTCCTGCCGCTCGAGGTCGTCGATGAACTCGAGTTGGCGGTTCAGCAGGTTCTGGTTACGACGGCCGAGGCTGACGAACGTGCGGGCGACGTTCTGTCGACGCAACTTCGCCTGACCTGCGGCGAGGTCGACCGCTGCCTCCTGCATCGTATTCATCGAGTGGGCAAGGAGAGAGAGCTCATCGTTCGAGTCGACCTCGAACGCCGGGAGTTCTGGAAGTTCCTCGGACGTTCGTGCGGCTTCCACCACTAGAGGTATGCCTTCGTTTGCAGCGGACTGCGCCTGGTCGCTCAGAACCTTGACGGGTTTCGTGATGTTGTTCGCAACGGAACGAACGGCGGCGAACGTCAGCAAACCAGCAACGGCGACGAGCCCAAGAACGCCAATCAGCAAGTACTGGCGGAGGACGGATACATCGTCAGAAACCTGGCGAATCTCGGTCAGCGAACTCGATGCGAGATCGATTGGTTGTGACGTCTGCACCAACCACTGGAACCGAATGTTGTCTGCGGACGTCATGCGGTCGGAGATTTCGCGGGCCGATGTGACTCGAGTTTCGTCCTGAACCACCCCCGGAGCGAGCAATACGCGGTTGAAGCCGCTGTCGTCGATCATCAAGTTCGACGCACCGAACACAACGTCAGCGCTGTGAAGCACCGTCGTATCGCCCAAGATGACCGATGCCGATGAATCGACGAGGACGACGTCGACCGCATCGTCAGCCGCCAGCTCATCGAGAATGAGGTGCACGTTGGTGAGCGGAACGCGCACTCGCAGAACCGCACCACCAGTTGTCGTCGCTGGCGGCTCGGTCCAGATGGCGATCTCAAAGGCCGGAGGCCCCTCACCATCGTTGACGTACGACCGGGTGGACGAGCCGGTGCTACGACTGCGTTGGAACCAGCCGGCATCGGAGTAGTCCACGATGGTCGTATCGTTGGTTGACCCGAGGCTGTAGCCCTGTTCTGACACGAGGAGAACCTGGACCTCATCCTCGACGGTCTTGAGATCATCCTCAACAGTCAATGCAAGAACTCGCGTCGAACGGGTGAGGTCACCAACGGCCGCTGTAGCGAGGTCCGACCCGTTCATCGAGCTGAAGTTCGCATCCTTGGTCTCGTTGCTCGTCGCGACAACTAGTTCGCGGAACGTCGCTTGCCCGTTCATACGGTCGATTCGAAACATCCATTGGTCGATGTAGTCAGCGAGGTCGCGAGCAGCACGCTCAGATGAGCGACTCACCGCATCCTGCACGACCTCTTCAGACAGAATTTCCTCCGCCGAGCCGACAGCATCTGCTGTTCTTTGCTGAATCAGCAGGATGCCTGCGGTCGCGAGACCACCGAGGAGGAGAAGAGGGATTAGGGCAACCGGGAGAACGCGGCGGAGAATCTTGCTGCGGATCGACCGAATCTTTGGTGCCGTCTTGGTCTCCGAAGGGCCAGCCGGTCCGCGATCAGGTTTAATCCTCAGTGCCATTCCGCGTCCGTCCTACAAAAGTTCCAGCTTGGTTGCTTCAGTAGGTACGTCGGAACGGTAGATACTTCCCCTATAGGACTTTTGGACCTTGGTCCCGCAGATATCGCTAGAGATTGAGCAGCGCTTGCTCCACTACCTCAGACAGTGCCGGGTGAATGTAGAGCTGTCGGTTCGCCATTTCGTCCACCGTTTGGCCGAAAGTCATGCCCTGAATAAGTTGCTGTATGAGCGTGGACGCCTGGGGGCCAATGATGTGCGCCCCGAGAAGTAACCGAGTATCGGCGTCGGCAATGAGCTTGCACACACTCGTCGAGTCTTCCATCGCCCATCCATAGGCAGCGGAGCCGTAGGAGTGCACCGTCGTGACGATCGTGTACCCAGCGGCTACCGATTCGGGCTCGGTGAGACCAGCAGCGGCGACCTGGGGATATCCAAAGACCGCGTGTGGAGTGATTGTGCGATCGACCGCGCGAAGATCATCCGGATTGGCCAGATTGTGCGCCACCACGCGCGCCTCGGCGTTCGCTGTGTGCTTCAGCTGAGCAGGATTCGTGATGTCGCCCAATGCCCAAATGTCGGGGTGGCCGGTCCGGAGATGTTCATCGGTGATCACATAGCCGTCGGCGTCGAGCTCAACACCCGTGGCAGCGACGTTGAGTTCATCGCCATTGGGGAGGCGCCCGACCGCGACCAGGAGTGCATCGCCTCGAACGACGGTTTCCTTGCCGCCTTCGTCGAGCGTCACCGAAATCTCGCCATCTTGGTCTTGTTCGCAGGCAACGATTTGTGCGTTGAGGCGAAGATCGAAGCGGGATTGGTAGGCCTCGGTGAATCGCCGTGCGATGTCGGGGTCTTCGTGGCGCAACATTACGTTGCTTCGGTTGATGATTGTCACGTGCGACCCGAACGAACCAAAGACGTTGCCGAGCTCGGCACCGATGTAGCCGCCGCCAATCACGACTAGTCGCTGGGGGAGAGAATCGACACGCATGATGGTGTCAGATGTGAAATAGTCGACGCCCGATTGCGTCAGGGCGTCAGGGATAAGGACCCGCGCCCCCGCAGCGAGCACAACACGATCTGCGGTGATCGTCTCTGTGGAGCCGTCATTCATGGCAACCTCGAGTGTCTTGTCGCCAATAAATGAGCCTGACCCCTTAAAGACGGTGACGTGTTCTTGCTCGACGTCTCGATATCGCTCGCCTCCGGCCGCGATTGGATCGATGCGTCCAAATACGCGGTCTCGAATGGCGGGCCAATCGGCTCCACGGAATGCCGTGTCAACACCGAGTCGTGGTCCGTCGACGGCTGCGTGGTGTGCCATCTCGGCCGCGTAGACGAACATCTTCGATGGGATACACCCCACGTTCAGGCAGGTTCCGCCGAAGAGGCCTCGTTCGACGAGGGCGATTGAGAGGTCATCGAAGTCGGGAGTGAGTAACGAATTGCCCGAACCCGCGCCGATGATGAGGAGGTCAAAGTGTTTCACTGTTCTCGCAGTCTTGTTAAGGGCTATCGAAGTCGTCGGATGAGCGCAGATGTGTCACTGCGTCCTTCACCGCTCATGACAAGCTCGTCGTAATACGTGGCCACAAGTGAGGCCACCGGCGTCGGTGAACCAAGTCGCTCCGCCTCTGCGAGCGCGATGCCGAGATCCTTGACCATCCACTCGATAGCGAAGCCGAAATCGAACGTGTCGTCCACCATCGTGTGGCCTCGATTCGACATCTGCCATGAGCCGGCTGCGCCATTGGAGATCGTGGCGAGGACACGGTCCATGTCGAGCCCAGCAGACATTCCGAGTTGTAACGCTTCCGACAGCCCCTGGACGAGTCCGGCGATGGCAACCTGATTGACCATTTTACAGGTCTGTCCCGTGCCGGTTGGTCCGATGAGGGTCCTCGTACCCGAGTACGCGGTCATGATTGGCTCGGCCACGTCGAACGTGGGATCGTCCCCGCCGCACATGATGGTGAGAAGTCCATTCTGTGCGCCAGCCTCTCCACCCGAGACGGGAGCGTCAAGGCTGCCAACATCGCGATCAGCTGCGGCGCTTGCGAGTTCGTGGGCAATGGTGGCCGACGCGGTGGTGTGGTCGATGAGCACGGACCCTGGGCGAAGACCGGCGAGGGCCCCCTCCGGGCCGAGCGCGACCGCACGTACGCTGTCGTCGTTTCCCACGATCAAGATTCCAAAATCGGCACCTTGGCATGCTTCAGCTGGCGACATCGCCCGGCGAGCGCCCTCGTGCTCGCCGCAGAATCGCTCGGCGACTGTATGGGTGCGGTTATAGACCTTGACCGTGTGGCCAGCGGTGACGAGGTGGCCGGCCATGGGGTATCCCATGGCGCCGAGCCCGATGAATCCAATTACTGCCATGACGTCACGCTACAACCCGATGATGGACGGGATCTGTTCCCACCCTCCCTCTTCGTTCGGCGGAATGATCGCGTTGGCGAGTTTGCGAATTTCCTCGGGAGCGTTCGATGGAACGATGGCGATCTTTGCGGCCCGTAACATCTCGATGTCGTTGTGGCCATCACCCACTACAGCGAGGCGTGATACATCGATGTTTGCGCGTGCACACCAGGCCTCGATGCCGGTCTGCTTGTCGACCTCGTGTTCTTGAATCATGATCCCGTGGTCGCCTTCGAAGTGCGAGACTCCGATGATCGCCGTGGCTAGGGCTTCGTCGTTGATCCTGTTCGCGATCGGTTCCAGCAACTCATAGCTATGACCGAAAGCCCCAAATCCAATGACGGTCGCTCCCTCAATGGCGTCGTCGAGGGAGTTGACCCGCGAAAAGCCCACCGCCTTCGCTAAGTACGCACCGCCGTGAGAACTGCCCGGTCCAACCAACATGTCGGCCGAGGCATCGTCGACGTACGCGACCGGTTCGAGGCCTCCGCGCCGAAAGGCCGATAGGACGTCGACTGCCCTCTCTGTTGGGATCGCATCTACGAGGAACGAGGGACCCCGAAGGTTGTCGCGAGCGAGGGCGCCGTTCATCAAGATCGCTGGTCGATCGGCTAGGCCGGCCGGTTCGAGCCCATGAATGGCGCCGAGCGCGCGACGGCCGGTGGCAATGACAAACGGTATGTCACGGGCGTCGAGTTGCCCGACAACTTCGAGGGCACGCTGATGGACCTCCATGCCCGGAGACCAGAACGTTCCGTCGAGGTCTGTAATGAGCGCGTCTATCAGCATCGGGCCAGCGTACGGCCCGCAAGATCTATCGCCTGATTGACGCCACTCGTGGTCCAACGCCGACTACCAATGGTGGCATGCAACTTTCTTTGGTGATCATGGCGGCTGGACTCGGGAGTCGCTTCGGTGGAACGAAGCAGCTCGTCGAGGTCGGTCCGAACAGCGAAGCGTTCCTCGACTTCGCTATCAAGGACGGTCGTGCAGCGGGTTGCGACCTGGTGGTGCTCATCATTCGATCCGACATCGAAGACGATGTGCGGGGGCACCTGATGCGCCAATACGGGTCTCTCGACGGGTTCGTGCTCGTCCGTCAAGACGATTTTGAGCCGCGACGAGACAAGCCGTGGGGAACAGCTCACGCAGTCCTGTCGGCAGCCGCTGTCGTGCCAGGATCCTTCATCGTGGTCAACGCTGACGACTATTACGGCCCCAAGTCGTTTCAGCTCGCCGCAGATGCGCTGAGCGACGGCGACGATCGCACCGCTGCACTCGTCGCGTTCGAACTCGCCAAAACACTTCCTGATGAAGGCTCGGTGTCGCGAGGGGTCTGTGCTGTCTCCGACGGTGAGCTCGAATCAATCACCGAGACACACGGCATCAGTCGACACGCCGACGGACAGATTCGCTCCGAAGACCCAGAAGGCGAACATGGAGACGACGCGAAGGTCTCGATGAACATGTTCGCGTTTCCCCAATCGCTCTTTCCACACCTCGCGGAACAGTGGGACGCCTTCTACGACGAGTTCGGGGCGGAGGCGAAGACCGAGTACTTGTTACCCGACGTCGTGGATCGGCTGCGGAAGTCCGGCGAATTGACCGTCACCGTGCCGTCGTCGTCGGAGGAGTGGATCGGTGTCACGAACCCGAACGATCTCGGGCCGGCGAGAGAGAAGCTCGTCCACCGGCTCTGAATGGGCGGCTACGTCTCTCGACGACGATCGAGCCGGTCCGCGCCGGCATCCACGCCCGGCAATTGTTGCTCGATGACGCCGAGTCGTTCAGCGGCGAGTGACATCACCATGTCCTCGAGCTCGCTCCACGAACGTGCCCGGGGCCCGTCGAGGTCTTGGTTGTACGGCTGATCGAACACGATCGCGTTGAATCCGGCGCTACGAAGTTGCACGATGTTGTGCGGACCATCGTCGATGTAGACGTCTGCTCCCACATCGGGTTTGTTGCCGAGGAAACAGATGTCTCGGTAGGGGATTCGATGCGCATCGAGCCATTCGACCGTGTCGGCTACCGCCGAGGCGTGTCCCCAGTTGACGTACAAGCGATGGGTAATCACCCGGATGTGAATTCCGGCGTCCGAGAGCCGCCAGAGTGAATTGGTCACGCCGTCGATCGGCGGCATAGTGGCGAACATCCTGTCTTCAGCGACCGCCTTAGCGTGCAGATGCTCGAAGCCTCCCGCACGACCGAGGCCCCACTCGCGAAAGTCCCAGGAACGTTCGAGCGGGAGTTCCGTCTCGGCAACTCCAAGTTCACGAGCGACGATCGTGCGAAATGCGGACGTATAGTCGCCGCAGACGCCGTCGAGATCGACTCCAAACACGAATGGCTCCATCGACCGCGACGGTAGTCGCCCGCCACGCAAGAACTGGTGACACACGTGACGAAAAGAAGTGAACGAGGCAAAGCCGCGAAGAACCCGGGTCTTCTCCGAGACGTGCGTGCCAAGCTCGGGCAGCATCGCCTCACGATCTTTGCGGCCGGTGTCGCGTTCTTCGCGTTCATAGCGTTCATCCCAGCACTCGCCGCCGCCGTGTCCATCACAGGTCTTGTCACAGACACGGACGTTCTCGTCGAGGAAGCACAAGCAGCGCTGCGTAACTCCCCAGAACCAACTCGCATATTCGTGGTAGACCAGATTCGCAGTCTGGCCGATGGCGATGCGACGGGAGCCGGCATCGCGGCGACGGTGGGTATCCTGCTGTCGGTTTTCACCGCGTCAGGTGCGATCAGCCATTTGATGGAAGCCCTAAACGTTGTGTTTGACCGTCGCGAAAACCGTCGATTCATCGCGAAACGTTCGCTGGCGGTTGGTTTGCTGATCGGTGCGATCGCACTCATAGCGACAATGGTGTTCGCAATGTCGGTTCTGCCGGCTCAAATCGAGAACTGGATCGACGCGTCCTGGATGCGGCTCCTCGTCGAAATTGGTCGGTTCGCGCTGTTGTCTATCGTTCTTGTCTTTGCACTCTCCACCCTCTATCGGGTCGGACCCGCTTCACACCCGGAACGTGAGCGCGAACTAGTGTCTGGGGGAGTGGCGCCGGTGATCTCGCGTGGTGCGATCGCTGGGGCGGTCCTGCTGGTGGTGTTGTCGCGGGGGTTTGGCGTGTTCGTGAACAACTTTGCCAGCTATGGAGAGACCTACGGGACCCTCGCCACCATCGTCGTTGTGATGTTGTGGTTGCAGCTCATGGCGTTGGCGATCTTGCTCGGAGCCGAAGTCGATGCTCATCTTGAGCGACGACGGGTCGTCGAGGCTCGTTTCGCGATCGGGCTTATGTGAACTCGCCGAGTTATCGGTCAGTTCACAATGCTGAAGGTCAGGCCAGCGTGCTCGATGAGCCGGTCGACAAGAGGCATCCCAAACGCCGTCGATGGAGTCCAGAATCCGCCTGGCTTGTCTGCAGGATCCAGGTGCAAGAGTGCAACGGCTGCTTCACCCAACATCTTTGCCGTCGAGCCGTAACCCGGGTCTCGATCTCCTGTGACCCTGGTGGTGATGGCAGAACCCGATGCCGTGGTCCCATAGAAGCGGAAGTCGAAGAACCCGCTCTTCTGTGCCTCGGGGCTAGGCCCTTCGCCAGCCTGTGGCAGAACCCGTTCGCCGAGAAGCTTTCGAATCGGTTTCACCGAAATCGCAGCAAGGGCAGCGCCGAGCCCGCCGGCCATGACGCCCGCCTTCGCTGCACCCACGGGACCAGAGCCCGTGAGAGTGGCCTCGTCGTACAGGAAATCGTCACCCCACGGCCGTCCCTGTAGAGCGTGACTTCGATGCACGATTCGGCTATTGACCCCGGCCATGACGAATGGAGCGACCCAGCGCCGAGAAGCTTCGTCGCGCATCGGAAGCGTGACGTTGAGCTGCCGCACACCTGTGCGCATTCCCATCGGTGCAAGCGCATAAGGATTTGCGAGAACCTGGCGCAGTTCTGGGTTCTCTGACACATCGTCGATCACGTTGAGCATCGAGGCGATTGTGCCGCCGCTCGGACCGCCTCTCATCGCCTTCACCCGCATCGAGATTTGGTTGCATTGTTCGCCGAGCAACTCGAGCGATCGTTGTTGGGTGAAGAAAACACCAAGGTCGGAGGGGATCGAATCAAAGCCGCATGAGTGAACGACTCGGGCGCCTGTCCTCGTTGCGGAGTCTTGATGCGCGTCGATCATTGCTTGCATCCAATGGGTTTCTCCTGCGAGATCGCAGTAGTCGGTGCCGGCCGCGACCGCTGCACGCACCAGGGGAGAGCCATGGATTGAGTACGGCCCGACGGTGGACACGACCACGCGAGTCGACTCGGCGAGCGAGCGCACTGCATTGTCGTCGGCAGTGTCGGCAACCATGTGATCGACCGATAGGCCGAGATCCCCAGACACGCTTGCCAGCTTGTCTGGATTGCGTCCAGCGATCGCCCAATTCAGATCACCGTCGGATCCATAGCGATCGTTGAGATAACGACAAAGAATCTGTCCAACGAAGCCCGTCGCACCGAAGACGATCAAATCATAGGTGCGACCAGGTGTAGTGCTCATGATTTAAAGTGTATCCGAGGCGTTGACAAGCATCCCGGCCGCCAACGTCTTCAGCTAGGGTGCGGTCCATGGGAGACGACATCCTCGACGTTGATTTATTGTCCTTCGAGCGCGGCGACGCCTCCGAACGAGCAGCGGTCGTCGACGGGGTGAAACGCAGCCTTCAGAACGGATTCGTCTACACAGCACACGATCTTTCCGACGGGCTACTCGACGACGCCTACGGGAAGCTCGGTGAATTCTTTGCGAGCAGCGCTGAAGCGAAGGCGAGCTATGAGGTCCCTGGAAGTTTCGGGCAAACAGGATACACCGGGTTGCTGGTCGAAACTGCGGCCTCTGCTGATGTTGCGGATTGGAAGGAGATGCTCAACTGGGGGGCCGCGCTTCCCGAGAAGCATCCGCTGCGCTCTGAGTATCCGTTTCGGTACAACGAGCCAGTGTTGCCGGAAGCGACGGTTCCCGGGATCCGGGACGTGCTGATCGATTTCCATTCACGAATTTTTCAGATCCAGCGACGGTTTCTGCGAATCATCTCCCTTGGGCTCGAGTGTGGTGAGCACTTCTTTGACGAGATGCTGGAGGATGGGCCGACACTCACTCGGGCGATTCGATATCCGCCAATGCCCGAGGCGCCGGGCGGGGAACACGTTTGGGCCGGCGCACATGACGACATCAACCTCATCACTGCACTTCCTCGGGCTACGGCGAAGGGGCTGCAAGTACAGATTGGCGATGACTGGGTGGACGCCGTCCCGCCCGACGGTCACATGGTGATCAATACCGGAATGATGCTGGAACGATTGACCAATGGCGTAGTCGCCCCCGGCAGGCATCGTGTCGTAGGCGATCCAGGTGAGCCCGGAGAACGACTCAGCGTGGTGCAGTTTTGTCACCCAACGCCATGGACGGTCCTGTCGCCAATTCCGAGTTGTGTGAGTGCACAGACACCCCTGGCTTACAGCAGCATCTCGGCAGCGAGCGCCCTCGAGAAGGTCTTGTGGGAGATCAACCTCATCAACTAGCACGGTCAGCTAGGCGTGAGCCTGGGATTGCGCTCTAGTTGAGCCAGGGTTGTTCGGGGTACTGGCTGAGGAAGTCGGCCATCGAGCCTTGGCGCGCCATGATCTTCGCCCAGAGCGACTGATAGTCGGCCGCTGCCCACAGATCTGTAGGTTCGGTCTTCGCGACCACCCACGCCCCGGAGCGAAGCTCAGATTCGAGCTGTCGAGGCCCCCATCCGGCATATCCGGAGAAGACGCGCGCCCGTTCGAGGTGCTGGACGGGGTTTCGTTCGGTGGCGAGATCGAGGAGCCCGATTCCTTCATGCATGAAGTGCATGTCTGGAGCCGCCGGGTCGACGGGTTCGGCTAAGACCAACGCCGTGCCCTGCTCGACGGGTCCGCCGAGGTAGAGTCGGTCGGGATTCGCGAGCGATCCGAAGTCGGGAAGGGCATCACTGACCAACATATCGCTGGGTCGGTTGAGCACAAGGCCCATAGAGCCGCCCTCGTCATGTTCGATGACGAAGATCACCGTTCGATCGAACGTGACGTCGTGCATGCCAGGTGAGGCGAGCAGGAGGCGACCGGTCGAGAGCATTGCCTAGTTTGGTCACATGATCGCCCGAAGCTCCCATCGGGCGATTGAAGATCACAAACCGCTCACCAGAACGGTCACGACGGCTCCCATTCGATAGGTAAACTGCAATGCGCCTTAATTTGTCGATCCCATCTTGCATTCAGTGACTTCTGCACTGTACTATGCCCGCACATACCGAGATGGCACGGACGCAGAACCCTGAAGGGGTTGGGTTGACGATGCACAACGGCGTCTCCGCTCAAAATGGAAAGCATCCGGTTTACAAATGACAAATGTGGTCATCTCGAATCCCTTCAGCGCGCGGCGCCGCGCTGCTGGTCGACATCAGCTCGGCCGCGTTTGTGCGCTCATGGCGATAGTGGCGAGCGCAGTAGCACTGGTCGATGTACAGCCTGCGACTGGCGCCACGACCGCAACCGTGACCATTACAGGTGGGGCACTGTCCATCACCGTGCCGACTGATGCTGGCAGCCTCGGATCCGTGGCAAACACCGTCGGTGGATCGACGATCAGCGGCCAACTCGGTGTCGTGCAAGTCGACGATGCGCGCAGCGCCGCTGCTGGCACGGGTTGGGTCGCCACCGGCATCTCCACCGCATTCACACCTCCAGCGGGTCCAACCATCGCAGCCAGCAACGTCGGCTACTCCGTTGGGCCGATCACCCA
>JBLIMK010000051.1:0-27677 GCA_047638715.1 Verrucomicrobiales bacterium | reverse complement strand
CATCTACGCACTGCAAGCCGTGGCCCCGCATAGTTCGCTCGATTGGCTCCTGGCGATCGACCCCGGTGAGACCAAGCTCGTGACGATCAAACACGGAGCTTCCACGATCGGCTCGGAGTCGTTCACCTTCAGCTGTCCACAGCCAGAACCAGAACCAGAACCAGTTGAGCCTGTCGAGCCTGTCGAGCCACAGCCTGACCCTGTTGAGCCGATTGAGCCACAGCCCGAGACAGCGCCACAATCTGAGCCCGTCGAACCAACCGAAGCCTCCGCTCCAGTGCAGCCCGCTGAGCCAACGCAGCCCAACGATGAAACCGAGCTACCTCCCGTACAGGACGTCGGCGAAACCACACCAAGCGGCACCGGAGATGATGCTGACGTAGACACCGAGGTGTTGGGAGAAACCGTTGAAGACCCGGGCTCCAACACCGAGGCCATCGAGTCGGGCGACATCGATGAGATCATCCGTGGTGCAGCCGGATCAGTTCCCGGGTCCGGTCAATCGAAGGGTGGCGGAATCTCCTCTTTCATGATGGCCATGATGGCCATGTGGATACTGGTCGCCGTCGCCGGAGGGCTCGTCGCGATCCTTACGACCCGCCGCAATGCGCAAACGGCATGAGCTTTCCAATCGACGCTCGCTCCTGGGGCGGACCGCTAACGGTCCGCCCCAGTGGCGCGCCTGGAGGGGCCGCGCTTTTGTCCGGAGCGCAACGCGTCCACAATGGAGGTTTGGTGAGGACGTCCTCGGAGGGACGTCGGGAGCGGTGCGGGCATGGACGTAGCTATTTCGAGCGTGGACGACGTGGAGCTCGTCGAACGCGCGCTCCAAGGAGATCGGTCAGCTGTCGGCGAAATCTACGATCGCTACGCGGACGTGATCTACAGCTTCTGTCGCTCCCGGCTGAGAAACGAAGCAGACGCGGCCGATGCCACCCAAGACACTTTTGTACGAGCGGCAACCCGGCTGTCGCAGCTTCGCGAGCCCTCAAAGCTCCGGTCGTGGCTCTATGCGATTGCGCGCAACCAAATCATCGCCAGCGGAAAGGTCGCTGCCCGAGCTGCGGGCGGTGATGGTATGGAGTTTCTTGTCGCCCCCGACACAGATCCCGATATTGATCTCTTGCGCGTGGAGGCAGCCGCGCAGCTGTGGGATGCCGCTGATGGTTTGTCGGAACGCGACCAAGAAGTGCTCGAACTCCATCTCCGTCATGGCATGGTCGGACAGGGACTAGCGGACGCACTCGGCGTAACGGAGAGTCACGCCAATGTGTTGCTGTCTCGGATGCGCGATCGAATCGCCACCTCGCTCGGCGGACTCCTCGTTGCTCGTCAGGGCCGAGAAGAGTGCTACGAACTCGATCTGTTGCTCGGCGGTTGGGATGGGCGGTTCACGCTCGACGTTCGGTCGAAGGTGTCCCGCCATGTCAAGGCGTGCGAGATCTGCGAACGGACACGCGCCACCGCGCTGGCGTCGGGAGTTTCGTTCGGTCTTCTCCCGACCATGGCTGTGCCTGGAGGTTTGCGCGAGAAGACGATCGGTCTTATGTCGCAAGGCCTCGGCGTCGGGGCGCCGATGACTGGACCCGGAACCGGTGGCCGCATTGGGTTCGCTCCACGGACGGCCGATCCACCCAGTGGATCTGGCACGTGGGATTGGCAGCCGAACGGTTTCCCTACCGGCGCCGTGACGGGTCGGGCGGCTCGAGGGATGATCCTCCTGACCAGTGCTGCCGCCTTCGCATTTCTCTTGTTGCTCGCTGGCGGCACGGCATGGATGTTGCGAGATTCAGAGACTTTGGTATCGGTCGCTTCGGTCGAAGTTGCGGGCTCTGTCGAGGTAGCGAGCACCGATCAGGTGGAGCCGATCCCGTCGACGACAGAGTCCACTTCGACGACCGCTGAGGATTCCGGGTCAACCACGGGTGTTGAGCCGACCTCGACCGAGGTGGCTACGACGACCGTAGCTCCTACAACTCTTGCACCGACGACCACGGCTCCGACGACCACTCTCGCTCCCACAACGACCACGAGCACAACAACCTCGACCACAACGACCACCACCACAACGACCACCACCACAACGACCACCACCACAACGACCACCACGGTGCCGCCCAACGAGTCGCCCGTATTCAACCGCACCGAAATCCGGCCCGGCAAGGTGCAGATCGATCAAGGTAGCTGTCCAGGCCAGCGCGCTACCGTCCTGGTCGATGTCGAAGATCCCGATGGTGAAGTCGACTCGGTCGTGGTCATCTGGTCTCCGACCGGAGGCGATGGGACAGAAACCGCGTTGCAGCAGGGCGCTGGTGGGCTGTGGAGAGGCGAGATCGGCACGTGGTTCGTCAGCGGATCACAATCGTCCCAGGTCGTCGCCACCGATAACGCCGGCGACTCGACGACTACTTTCGTCACGGTGAGCGTCACCCCGTGCCCCGCTCGCTGATCTCCGCTAGCGGA
The DNA here is from genome assembly GCA_047638715.1 of Verrucomicrobiales bacterium. Lineage (GTDB taxonomy): Bacteria > Actinomycetota > Acidimicrobiia > Acidimicrobiales > SHLQ01 > SHLQ01. Next base: position 25,214 of record JBLIMK010000051.1, on the reverse strand, counting down.
CGCCTTTCCAGGTCAGGATGATCAAGGACGCAGCGGCGATCGCATCGAGCACTGCATGGCCGACTAGAAACCGCGCCACCGGTCGATGGAAGTTGCGTTCGATCATGTCGACAAACGCGTTGATGTACGGGCGAAGCCACATGGCTTGAAGGGAGAGGGCGACCCATGGGGCGACGGTATAGGGCCAGAGCGATGTTCGCAGATCGGCGGTGAAGAAGGCGCGAAAGGCGGCAACACCGAGTACCAGAGCGAGCAGTGACCCATACCGTCCAATACGTGAGAGCAGCGCCGTCTGGGATTGCAGCCGCTCAACCCGTCCACGGGCTGAAGATTGCAGCGCCAAAATCGAGGTCGAGAATGAAGCGATCGCGAGTGCCGCCCACGACGCGGCCAACAGACGCACGATCATGAAGCGAGGAGCACGAACTGCAGCAGGCTGGCACCGAGGATAGCGAGAAGGAGGAGTGCCACGATGGCTGCGTTGCGTTTGCGCATGGGAGCCAATCTAGGGGCCGCCAGTCGGGATGGATGTGAACCCCGCTGAGCGGCGGACCTCACGACAATTCTCGAGAACTGCCCCCACGTCGAGACGCCAATGAACGCCGAATCTGATGGCTCAAAAAGTGTCGCTTTACATTTTGTAAAGGGCGACTAGCGTTTATAGCGATGACTCAAGACTCTTTGACCAACCACCCCGGCCATACTCCGCACGGCGCGACCGCTCCCCTAACGCCAATGGACCTGGGGCAACTGCTCACTCGCATCGCACACGAATGGGAGACCCGAAACAAGATCTTCGATCTCCCAACCGCGCGAATTTGGCGTCCCGACCCCGACGTAGACCTCGGTTTCGAGTTCCTCGGACGTCGGTGTGCATCACCGATCGGACCTGCCGCAGGTCCACACAGCCAGCTCGCCCAGAACATCGTGCTCTCATGGCTTGGCGGCTCGAGACTCTTCGAGCTCAAGACCGTCCAGATTCTCGACGAGCTCGAGATCCAGCGTCCCTGCATCGACATGCAGACGATTGGCTACAACATCGAGTGGAGTCAGGAACTCAAGATCCCGGAGAGTTTGACGGAGTACGTGAAAGCGTCGATGTTGATCGAGATCTTGCGAAACTGGGAGCCGCTTCGTGCACACATCGGCGACGACCCTGGTCCGCATGTTTTCGACATGTCCGTCGGGTACGACCTGGCAGGAATCTCATCGCCTGAAGTAGCAGCGTTCGTCACCGGGATGAAGGATGCGTCCGCCGAGGTCGAGGCACTCAGGGCGCAGATCCCCGACGAATTCGCCGAATTCCGCGACTTCGACTTCTCGACCACGATGTCCGACACACTCACGTTGTCGACGTTTCACGGCTGCCCGCCCGACGAGATCGAACTCATCACCAAACACCTCATCGATGAGCACGGCCTCGATGTCATCGTGAAGCTCAATCCGACGCTCCTCGGATACGAGACCGTCGCAGCCATCGTGAACGAGGAACTCGGCTACACCGATGTTCACGTCAAAGAGCAGGAGTTTGCCGAAGATCTCCAATTCGAACGAGGCATCGAGCTCATCGTTGAACTGCGCGACTACGCCGCAGAGCGCGGCCGTGTATTCGGCATCAAGCTTACGAACACGCTCGTGGTCAATAACTCCAAGCAATGGATGCCCGAAGACACGATGTACCTCAGCGGGCCACCCCTACATGTGTTGGCCTCGACGTTGCTCGACAAGTTGGCGGCTGCGCTTCCGGGCGAGCTCGCGATCCCCGGGCATGACGGCAACATCATGGTGAGTTTTTCGGCAGGAATCACGAAGGAGAACATTGCAGCTGCGCTTGCGATGGGTATCAACCCCGCAACCGTGTGTTCCGACCTGCTCAAACCGGGAGGGTATGGGCGACTCGCTCCGATGCTGAAAGCGCTCACAAAAGAGGTCAAGGCATCCGGCGCAATAGATCTCACGTCATGGCGCGCGGCGAAACAGGACGAAGCTGTCGCGGCTGGTCACTCGAGCGCGGCAGCGGCATACGCCGCCCATCTTCGCGCCGCAGGAGGGGCGGACTACCACCTCGACGCGAACGAAAAGCTTCCGCGGGAGGTCGAAAACGAACTCGAGATGTTCGGTTGTGTCTCGTGCAACTTCTGCATCACCGTGTGTCCCAATGATGCGTTCTTCTCGATCCCGAGCCTCGTCGAGACTGGACTCGACAGCATGGAGAACAGCCGTCAGCAATATTTCGTGCTCAGCGAGTTGTGCAACGAATGCGGAAATTGCATGACGTTCTGCCCAGAGGATGGCGACCCGGCGATGATCAAACCGCGCCTTTATACAACCGAGGCGGTGTACGACGCACGTGAGACCCCCGGCTTCCTCCTCACCGCCGATGGTATGCAGTCCAAGGGAGTCGACGACGAATCGATCGACCTCGTGCAACGTCTGCTGGCGACTCAAAAGGGCAACCCACTCGGCAACTGAATCCGCATCGCACGCCCTATCACCGAGCGCGCGAACCGTGGACGTAACCTGACGTCATGCGTGTCGTCGTCGTCGGAGCTGGCCCTGGTGGGCTGATGGCAGCTGAGGTGCTGGCGACCGCGGGACATGAGGTCGCGGTGTACGACCAGCGACGTTCGCCTGCGCGCAAGTTCGTTCTGGCGGGCCGGGGTGGGCTGAACATCACCCATAACGAACCACTCGATGAATTTCTCCGGCGATACGGACCCGATCAGGATCGGCTGGAGCCAGCGATCCGATCGTTTCCTCCCAATGAGCTACGCGCGTGGTGCGCTGGGCTCGGACACGACACCTTCGAAGGCTCGAGTGGCCGTGTCTTTCCTGAGGAATTTCGGGCTGTGCCGTTGCTGCGCTCATGGTTGCGACGCCTCGAGTCGCTCGGGGTCAGCTTCCACCTCGAGAACCGCTGGACTGGTTGGGCCGATCGTGGCGCACTCCAATTCGAGACGCCCGAGGGCTTCACTGAGGTTGGATATGACAAGGCGATTCTGGCTCTCGGCGGAGCGAGTTGGCCCAAGGTCGGGTCTGACGGGTCATGGCAACACATCCTTCGAGATCGTGGTGTGGAAATCAAACATCTACGGCCCGCGAACTGCGGCGTCCACGTCACGTGGTCTGACGTAATGGTGGAACGATTTGCTGGTGAGCCGGTGAAGAACGCTGCCGTAATGGTCGGGAGTTCGATCGTTCGTGGCGATCCAATCATCACCAAGACCGGCCTCGAGGGTGGCCCGATCTACGCCCATTCGCGGCGCATCAGAGACCTGCTCGGAGGTGGGCCCGACCGTGACGTTGCGCGCCTGAGGATCGACCTGTTTCCAGACCTCGATGTCGCCGTGCTCGAGGCGCGCCTTGCATCAAAACGCAAGAGCCGCGACACGGTGTCGAATTGGCTCCGCCGGAGTGGCGTGACGGCGGTAGGCGCGTCGCTCATGCGTGAAGCCACGTCGAACACCCTTCCTCGTGACCCTGCCGAAATCGCCGCTCTCGCTAAGGCCGTACCGCTCGACGTCGTCGCTATGGCGGACATCGACCGTGCGATCTCAACCGCGGGAGGTGTCTCTTGGTCAGCGATAGACGAGAACTTCGAGCTACGTGAAGTTCCAGATGTCTATGCCATCGGCGAGATGCTCGATTGGGAGGCACCGACGGGCGGATATTTGCTGCAGGCGGTGTTCAGCACGGGACGGCACGTGGCTGCGGGGATTGCCTAAGGACAACGGTCACCCGACGAGCGGATAGAGCAGGCCAGCGAGGTGTTGGATCACGCGCACCACTTGATAGCTATACCCCGCTTCGTTGTCGTACCAGACGTAGAGAACCGCCCGATCGCCGTCGACGATCGTTGCGGCCGAGTCGACAATGCTGGCCCGTTCGGCGCCGACCAAGTCACTCGACACGACCTCCACAGAGGCGGTGAAGTCGATCTGCTCACGAAGTTCGGGGCTGAGCGAGGCTTCGCGCAATCGTGCGTTGAGCGCTTCCTTGTTGGTGGCCTGGCCGAGGTTCAAGTTGAGGATGGCGAGCGACACGTTGGGCGTCGGCACTCGAATCGCATTTCCGGTGAGCTTGCCAGCGAGTTCAGGGAGCGCCTTTACGACCGCCTTCGCCGCGCCGGTTTCGGTAATCACCATGTTGAGGGGTGCACTACGGCCGCGACGTTCCTTCTTGTGAAAGTTGTCGGTGAGGTTCTGGTCGTTCGTGTAGGAGTGGACCGTTTCCACATGACCCGAGTTGATGCCGAACGTGTCGCTCATCACCTTCAGGACGGGGACGATCGCGTTCGTCGTGCAACTCGCGGCCGAGATGATTCGGTCGCTGTCCTCGATAGTCCCGTGGTTGACGCCGAAGATGATGTTTTTCAGATCGCCCTTGCCGGGAGCGGTAAGCAGAACCCGTGAAACGCCCGTCGATTCGAGGTGTTTGCTGAGGCCCTCTTCATCGCGCCAACTCCCGGTGTTGTCGACGACGATCGCGTTGTCGATTCCGTAGGACGTGTAGTCGATTTCTGCGGGGGAGTTGGCGTAGATGATCTGGATTGGATTGCCATTGGCGATGATCCGACTGTTTTCCTGATCGACAGTGATCGTGCCGTCGAACGGGCCATGGATCGAGTCCCGGCGAAGCAGGCTTGCGCGTTTGAGGAGGTCTTCCTCGCCACCTGGGCGCAACACGATCGCCCGCAACCGGAGCTTGGCACCGCTGCCGACACGATCGATCAGGATGCGGGTGAGGAGGCGCCCGATGCGGCCGAATCCGTAGAGAACAACGTCGGTTGGCTCGGAAAGAAGCCGTCCGTTTCCAGTCATGACGTCGCTTAGGCGAGACGTGAGGAAAGTGGCGATGTCATCGTTCGTCTCGGTGAAGTCGGCGGCAAGTTTGCCAACGTCGATCTTCGCCGAATCGAGATCCATGCCGCTCATCGCCTCGATAAGCGGGAAGGTGCTCGTGACGAGGAGCTCGTGACCGGTTATCTGGCGAGCGAATCGATGAGCTCGAAGGATGCCGACTGCAGATTCGCGTGCGAGCTTGCGACCGAAACAGTAGAGGATCACATCGTGCTCGCGGTAAAGAGCCCCGATGAGTGGAATCATCCGCTCCGCGAGTGCTTCGTGACTCCGCCAATTGTCGAGATTGTCCTGCTCAATTGCTGCGCTCATGTCGTCCCTATCGGTTGCATGGATGGATAGCTGACCATCCGATCGCCAGTAGAGATTCTATCGCTGACAGCGCCAGGTCTTTGGACTTGAACGAGGTCTTTGAACTTGGAACGATGAAGTCAGCTCGACCGAATAGTCTTGGTGGGTGCTCATGCTCGCTGCGGAAGAATCGTCGCTACTCGAACAGGAGCTCTCGGTGGTGGTCCTGCTGGTCGCCGCCGCGGGTGTCGCTCTGCTGGTGCAGCGAATTCGCGTGCCGTTCACGGTTGCTCTGGTCGTACTCGGACTGATCCTCGCTTTCTTCCCCAACTTCATCGACCTCGAAGTATCGAGTGAGCTGATCCTTGGTTTGCTCGTCCCACCGTTGCTGTTCGAAGCGGTGCTGCACATACCTTGGCAGCGCCTTAAGGCCGACTTGTTACCCGTGCTGATGATCGCGACCGGCGGAACGCTCATCAGCACATTTTTGATCGGCTACGTGGTCATGGAATGGGTGGGGCTGCCCTGGCTCGCCGCCATGGCATTCGGTGCGCTCATTTCAGCAACCGATCCGGTCGCCGTCATCGCGTTGTTCAAATCGCTGGGCGTCAACAAGCGGTTGGCCGTTCTGGTCGAAGGCGAAAGCCTCTTCAACGACGCGGTGGCCGTGGTCATCTTCAACCTGGCGCTCGGCGCGGCGATCGACGGTGAAGATTTGTCGTGGAGTCACGGCATCGAGGAATTCCTGATCGTCGGCCTTGGCGGCCTCGCTGTTGGGTTGTTGTTGGGCTACGTCGTGTCGGCGATCATTCTCGCTCGGCTCGACGACCCGCTGATCGAGACAACCACGACTCTCGCGCTCGCCTACGGGTCATACGTTGTAGCGGAAAGCTTCGGAACCATCGTTGGTATCGAGGGCCTACATTTGAGCGGCATTCTCGCCGTTGTCGCCGCTGGATTGATGGTTGGCAATATCGGACTCCACAACACGTCGCCATCGACCCGTCTCACGCTCGACGGGTTCTGGGAGCTGCTCACCTTTCTCGTCAACTCGTTCATCTTCTTGTTCATCGGGATCCAAATCGAGATCACCGAGCTCAATACCTCCCTCAAAGACATCGCAATCGCAATCGGGGCCATTCTCGTGGTGCGGACCTTCTTGGTCTACGGAATCAACTTCCTCCACCAGCTCCTTCAGCCGGATCGCAAGATCCCAATGGGTTATCGCCACGTTGCTGTCTGGGGAGGTTTGCGAGGAGCGATCAGCCTTGCCTTGGCATTGACCGTCGCGAGCTCAGGCGCCTTCAGCGAAGAAGTGTCCGACACGATCCGCCTCATGACGTTCGGTGTGGTGCTCTTCACCTTGTTGGTTCAAGGCACGACGATCGGTCAGCTGATCAAGCGGCTGGGCCTTAGCGGCAGTTCGGTCAGTGAACAAGACCAGCAACGCAAGCAGGCACGGATCTATTCACAGAGGGCCGGACGCCGAGAGCTCGAACGACTAGGACAGGAGGGAGTGCTGTTTCGCGAGATGGCAACGGCCATGACCGATACCTACGACGCCGAAATTGCCGAGACGACCACAAGCCTCGGCAAACACTTTGTTGCCCATCCAGAGTTAGAGATTTCAATGCTGGTGGCAGCTCGGCGCGATGCGCTTTTCGCCGAACAGACCGCCCTGCTCGACATGTCGCGCCGGGGGTTGGCATCGTCTGAGGTCGTTCACGAGATGTCGGTCGAGATCGACCATCGACTCGCTGCGCTCGAATTGCTCGAAGACAGGTGGGAAACGGATCAGGTCTTCTCCGATCTACCGCGATCGGGGACAGAAGATGAGTGAAGTTGTGTACGTGAGTTGGGGCGGCACAGGCCGGAGTGAAGCGTTGCGCGCTGCGTTCGAACGGGTAGGTGATGCTCGGTCTGATCTCCGGTATCTCGCGATCCTCGATGACGATCAGTTCGGCGATCTGACACCAGCATTATCGGAGACCGTGAAGAGTGAACTCGAGTGGTTGTTGGCCGCTCAGTTGCGGATGATCGATCTGCAGACCGAGCAAGATGTGGCCTTCACCATCGATGTTCGACAAGGTGACGTCGAGGATGTCACCCTCGCCGTCGCAAAGGAGACCGCCGCCGAATTGATCCTGCTCGGCGCCCCGCTGCCCGCGAATCATGGCGCAGCTCGACGTATGGGTATCGAGGAACTTGTCGACGCACTGCGCTCCCAGACTGGGGCCGACGTCGAGATCGTTGGGCCCGAAGGCTAGAGCTCACAGAAAGCTTGCGAACCCGCTCGAACAACGCCGCGGCGCCAAGTCGGCCTGTACCATCGTGCACCATCCGCTGAGAGAGGTATCGAACCATGACCGACTCACCACGCATGTTGCGCGTCGCCGCTGCCCAACTTGGACCGATTGCGAAGGACGAGCCTCGCACTGCCGTAGTCGAGCGCCTTCGTCATCTCCTGGCCGACGCCGCCACCCACAACGTCGAACTCGTCGTTTTCCCGGAGCTGGCGCTCACGACATTCTTCCCTCGTTGGTACACCGACGACATCTCTGGTCACGACCACTACTACGAAACCGCCATGCCAGGCCCCGAGACCCAACCGTTGTTCGACGACGCAAAATCGCTCGGCATCGGGTTCGCGCTTGGCTACGCAGAATTGACCCCAGAGGGCGAACGATTCAATACGACGATCCTCGTTGAACGCGACGGCACAGTGGTCGGCACGTACCGCAAGGTGCACATTCCGGGACACGACGATGACCAGCCGTGGCGACCGTTCCAGCACCTCGAGCGTCGCTACTTCCAAGAGTCGAACGAGGGCTTCGGGGTGCACCGAGCGTTCGATGGCATCGTCGGCATGGCCACGTGCAATGACCGCCGTTGGCCCGAGACCTATCGAGAGATGGGACTACAGGGGGTCGAACTGATCATGATTGGCTACAACACCCCAATCCACTACGCCCCCGATCCTGGGCAGAACGCCTTGCAGGGATTCCACAACCACCTCTGTATGCAGGCCGGGGCCTATCAAAACGGCACGTGGGTCGTCGGGGTTGCGAAGGGCGGCACCGAGGAAGGTGTAGAGTCGCTCGCTCAATCGGCGATCATTGCGCCGTCGGGCCAGATCATTGCCCAGGCCATGACGACCGGCGACGAGGTCATCGTTGCCGATTGCAATCTCGACTGGTGTGCGAACTACAAGGACACGCTGTTCAACTTCTCGACCTACCGTCGCCCCGAGCTCTATCAGCGAATCACCTCACAAAAGGGTGTTATCGAGCCTTAACTTTGTCGACACTTCCAATCTTCGCTTCCCTTCTGCTTTACATTTTGTAAAGTGGTGCCATGACCGAGTTCATTCTCAATGGCACGCCCGTCTCCGTTGGAGACCACCACGAACATCTCCTGACGGCGCTTCGAGACGAACTGGGCGTCATGTCGCCGAAGGATGGCTGCGCGCCATCGGGTCAATGTGGTTGCTGCACGGTCATCGTCAATGGCAAGGCTCGTGTGTCCTGTCAGACCTCGCTCGACAAGACGGCCGGCGCCGAGGTCCTCACGCTCGAAGGCGTCGACCCCGCCGAACGAGACAACATGGCTTCGGCATTCGCCGCACATGGTGCCCTTCAATGTGGTTTCTGCACGCCGGGCATCCTCATGCGAACAAAGGCGATGGTCGACAAAAAGGGCGCCGACCTCACACGTACGAACGCCGCTGCGCTGCTCGGCGCACATCTTTGCCGGTGCACGGGTTACATCAAGATTCTCGACGCGGTGGAAGATATCGCAAAGGGCGAGGTGCCAGTAGCGATCCAACCTGGCGGAGTCGGAAGCCGAGGTGTGAAGTACGAAGCCGAAGCGCTGGCCCTCGGCGATAGGCCCTACATCGACGACATGGTTCCCGAAGGTCTCCACCACGGCGCTGTTCACCTGAGCGAGCACGCCCGTGCCGACATCGTCGCGATCGACACGTCGGCGGCCGAGGCTGTCGAAGGTGTTGTAGGTGTCATCACCGGCGCCGATGTTCCCGGCGAACTTCGCGCCGGAATCATTTACAAGGACTGGCCGATCTTCATTCCCGTCGGCGGCCGCACGAGTTACCTCGGCGATGTGCTTGCGCTCGTCGTCGCGGACAATCGAGTGACTGCGCGCCACGCTGCAACCCTCATCGACGTGACGTACGACGTACTCGCACCGATGACAAATCCTGCAGAGGCTGTCGCCTCGTCAGAAAACGCTGTTTGGGAGCTCGACGGAAATATTTTGTCGACCTCGACGTACGCCCGAGGCGACGCCGAGGCGGGCCTTGCCGGCGCTGCCCATGTTGTGCGTGAGACCTTTCAGACCCAGCGGATCGATCATGCCTTCGTCGAACCCGAGAGCACGCTCGCTGTACCGATCGCGGCGGGTCAGCCCCTGCCCGCCACCGGAACGACGGGCGATTCCGCACCGCTCAGCGACGAACGACGGCTCTACGTGTATTCAGGCGGTCAGGGAATCTGGGACGACCGCAACGACATCGCCAGAATCCTCGACATCGATCTCGACCGCGTATTTACTGAGCTCGTCAGCAACGGTGGCGCATTCGGCGGCAAAGAAGACATGTCGAACCAAGGCCAGACAGCACTCGCTGCATGGCTGCTCGACCGTCCGGTGAAGACCACGTTCTCACGTGAAGAGTCGTTTCTCGTGCACACGAAGCGGCATCCAATTCGCATGGAGTACGAAGCTGGGTGCGATGCCGATGGCAAGCTCGTTGGCCTACGCGTCCGCATGATCGGCGACTCCGGCCCGTATGCATCCGTTGGCATGAAGGTGCTCGAACGTGCTGCGGGCCATGCGTCTGGTCCGTACGTGGTTCCGAACATCGACGTCGAGGCAATCGCTGCTCGCACGAACAACTCCGTGTGCGGGGCTTTCCGTGGTTTCGGCGCAAACCAAGCGCAGTTCGCAATGGAAGGGGTGCTCGACCGGTTGGCCGAAATGGCTGACATCAGCGGTTGGGAAATCCGTAACCGCAATGTGATCACGCCAGGAGCTGTGTGGGGACCCGGCCAGAAGATGGACGACGGATGTCTCGGAGCGCGTGAATGTCTCGACGCTGTCAAGCCCGCCTACGACGCGGCGATCGCTGCAGGAAAGCCGGTCGGGCTTGGGCTTGGCTTGAAGAACTCTGGCCTCGGGAATGGTTTCAAGGAGATCGCCAAGGCTGTCGTGCATTTCCGAGACGACAACAAGGTCGAAGTGCGTCACTGCTGGACCGAGATGGGCCAGGGCGTGCACACCGTTGCGCTCCAGGTCGCGGTCGAGGAACTGGGCATCGAAGCCGAACGCATCGAGGTCATCGTCGACTCGACCCGTGAACTCGGCGCTGGTCAGACAACCGGTAGCCGCGGAACGCTGATGGGCGCTGGTTCGGTGAAGGATGCCTGCGAGAAGGCCGTAGCTGATGGCTGCAGGGTCGGCGTCGACTACGAGGGTGAATATCGAGTCGACTGGACCAACTCGATGAACGAGGGCCTCGAAAACCCGGTCATTCACTCGACGTTCGGATATGCAGCGCAGCTCGTCGTGCTCGATCCAGAGACCGGCAACATCGAAAATGTCGTCGCAGCTCACGATGTCGGCAAGGCCGTGAACCCGCTTCTCTGTGAGGGTCAAGTCGAGGGTGCAGTGCACATGGGACTCGGGTACGCGCTGAGCGAAGGTTTCCCCTGCGATGAGAACGGGAAGCCGCTGAACGAGACGTTGAGGAGCCTGAGCATCATTCGTCCAAAGGACATGCCACCGGTCGATGTCATCCTTGTCGAGTCACCGGAACCGAACAGCCCCTACGGCATCAAGGGCGTTGGCGAGATCGGCCTCGTGCCGACTGCTGGCGCCGTGGCCGCGGCCATGCACGCCCACGATGGTGAGTGGCGCAACGAGCTGCCCATGGTCAACGACGCCAACCGCGAGCGCGCATCTGCGTGGAGCTAATTATCGTCCGGGTCGAGATCGATGTCGCGTTTTGCGAGTTCGGCTGCTTCCGCGAGTAGACGACGCTGCTTGGCTGCAGTCGACTCGAAGCCATCTGAAGGCGGCGTGGTTGATGCCGACCAGCGATCGGAATCTTCAAGTCCTCGGGGAGCGGGTCTGCGATCACGTCGAGTGGGACGCGATTGTGTCGCGCCTGGGGTGAAACCGGCGCTGGCCGGACGTCCGAGGGCGAGCCACCCGACCGCTCCGACCGTTGGAACGAACAACACCAGCAGGAGCCACACCGTCTTGTCCAGATTGCGAATGAGTACACGATCGGTCGCGATCACGTCCAGCACCGCCCAAATCCAGAGCGCGATCATGAAGAGTCCGAATATGCCTGGTGCGAGTCTCGCCATGGTTATCTCCCTGTCACTATCTTTACATGTATCGACGCACGGTGATGCAGCTCGTGGATGTCGGCCTCGGTGTGCAGCGCGACTTGAAAGGCTCTTCGTCTCAGGAGCGGTCGTTTATGCCGAACGTTTATGCCGAACGGCCTTAGGCGAGCAAGGTTTGCGGCGCACGGCACACGCTATGTCGCCGATGACAGCACAACCGCTTTACATTTTGTAAAGTACTCGTGTGCCCGCAGTCGACCTTGCCTCGAACCAGACACCAGGCCTTGTATGCGCGCACAACCACCTCTACTCAGCGCTCGCTCGAGGGATGCCGGCACCGCCTCGTACGCCGACCGAATTTCTCGAGATTCTCGAGCTCGTCTGGTGGCGGCTCGACACGGTGCTCGACCTCGATCTCATCTACCACTCCGCGAAGTTGTCCGCCCTCACCGCGCTCGAAGCGGGCTGTACCGCGGTCATCGATCACCACGAATCGCCGACCGCGATCGAGGGGTCATTGTCGGTCATCGCCGATGCCTGCGCGGAAGTTGGGGTGCGGGTCAACTGCACCTATGGCATCACCGATCGTCATGGCCCCGCTGGTGCTGCTGCCGGGTTGGCCGAGAACGATCGTTTCCTCAGCGCTGGCGGCGTTGGCAAGGTCGGCCTGCATGCAGCATTCACGTGCGAGCCGGACACGATCGCAGCCGCGGCAGAGATGGGCCGCAAACACGGTGTGGGTGTGCACGTTCATGTGGCTGAGGGGCCTGCCGACACTTGGCAGAAGCTCGAAGGCCACACCGATGATGACTGGTTGATTATCCATGGGGTTCACCTGCCCGACGACCATGGACTCTCAGGCACCTTCGTGCACAATCCGCGGTCGAACATGAACAACGGTGTTGGCTACGCCCGTCCGATGCGGTTCTCGAACCCCGTTGCGCTCGGTACCGATGGCATCGGCAGCGACATGATCGACGAGTTCAGACTTGCGTTCGTCAGGGCCCGCGAGGTCGATGTGACCATGACTCCGGATGTCATCTGGGGATGGCTCGAAGAGGGCTGGAATCTCTTCCCCGAGGCCCGCAACGATGTCGTCACCTGGAACTACGACGACATGGACCCCTGGCGTCTCGCCTACACAACCGGGGTCAGACCCCTCCGCGTTGAGGTGGACGGCGACGTTCTGCTCGACGAGGGTGTCCCAACCCAGGTTGACGCCAACGAAATCAAGGCAAAAGCTGCAGAAGCGGCGCAGCGACTCTTCGCAAAGCTCGATGGGGTCTGACCCCGAACATTCCTTTTGGGTCTGACCCAAAAACGCCGATTGGGGTCAGACCCCACGATTAAGACTGGATCACTATCAATGACCGATACGACCGCAACTGAATCCGGGCTGGCCGTCTTTGGCGACTTCGCTCCAGACGGGCAGACCGCATACGACAACGCGGTGCAGCGTTTTCGCGACCAGAACATCGTCCTCCCGACGTTCGCTCAGCTCCGCGACCCGTCGACGATCCCGTCGTCGATCGTCGATCAACTGAGCGGTGTCGAAAAGGACGCTGCTGATCCACGCAACCTCTTCCGTGTGCATTGGTTCAACGAACATGCCGATGCGCCCGGCGACAACTTCCCCGGATTCGTCGACGTGCCGACCCATATCGAGCTACCGAGCGAGATGACCGGCGTCGATGCCCGCATCGTTCTCGCCTTCGGTAACCGCTTTCCGATGATCCGAGCGCACAAAGTACTCGCTGCCTACAGCTGCCTGGCCGCTCGGCTCGTCACCGGTCGCTTCGACCCCACCCAGAACCGTGCCATCTGGCCGAGCACTGGAAACTACGCCCGCGGCGGCATCGCCATCTCGAAGATCATGGACGTGCGCGGCGTCGCAATCCTGCCCGAGGGAATGAGCCGTGAGCGGTTCGAATGGCTCGAGCGGTGGACGACCAACCCTGACGAAGACATCATCAAGACGTTCGGCACGGAGAGCAACGTCAAGGAGATCTACGACGCGTGCAACAAGCTGGCGCTCGACCCGGTAAACGTCATCCTCAACCAGTTCAGCGAGTTCTCCAACCATGTTGGCCACTACTCGGTCACGGGCCCCTCTCTCGAGACGGTCTTCAAGCACGTCACAAAGGACACCGGCGGCAACCTCGCCGCCTACGTCTCGGCATCGGGCTCAGCGGGCACCCTCGGCGCCGGCGATTATCTCAAGGATGAACACGGTACAAAGATCGTGGCGGTCGAAGCGCTCGAGTGTCCGACCTTGCTCTACAACGGTTTTGGCGATCACAACATCCAGGGCATTGGCGACAAGCACGTGCCGCTGATCCACAACGTCACCAACACCGACATGATCGTTGGCGTCAGTGACGATTCGACCAACCGCCTCGACATCATGTTCAACAGCCCAGCTGGCAAGCGAGTACTCGCCGAACGTGGCATCGATCCAATGCTCACCGACATGCTCGTCGACTTTGGCTACAGCAGCATTTGCAATACCCTCGCCGCGATCACCGCAGCGAAGGCGATGAACTTGGGCTCAGATGATGTCGTGATGTCGGTCGCGACCGATGGCAGCGATCTCTACAACTCCGACCGAGAACGCATCATGAGCCAGCACTACGCCGGCGGCTTCGACGATAACGATGCGAACGATGTCTTCGAAAACCACATGGCTGGTCTGCCAACAGAACACCTCATGATGGGCGAAGTTGAGCGGAACCGGGTGTTCAACCTCGGCTACTTCACGTGGGTTGAGCAGCAGGGAATCGACATCCCGGACTTCGAAGCTCGACGCAGCCAAGAGTGGTGGGCAGGCCTCCGCGGCCTCGCCGACAAGTGGGACACGATGATCGACTCGTTCAACGAAGCGAGCGGCGCGAGCCACGGCTGAGATGGACTTGGAGACGAATCCATTCCTTCGATATCGAACGCGCCTGGACAGCTACGCGGCCGTTCGCGATCGGAAAATGTCGGACGAGCAGTGGGTCGAGATTGTGGGTTCACTCGATGCTGCGGTGAGCGGTGTTGAGGGCCATGGATTCGAAGAAACTCCTGTGATCGAGGCGGCTTCGCTCGCGAGGGCCGCCGGACTCGACGTCGACCTTTGGATAAAATCCGAACCCCACAATGTTGGTGGGTCTCACAAAGCTCGACACCTCATGGGTGTGGCCATTGCGATGTTGGTCGAGGAAGCGCTCGGCGCTCCGAAGGCGGAACGTCTGGCGATTGCGAGCTGCGGCAATGCGGCGATGGGAGCGGGCGTGATCGCAGCGGCCATGCAGCGGCCGCTCGACGTCTTCGTCCCGACCTGGGCCGACTCGACCGTGGTCGATCGCCTCAGCGAGCTGGGCTCGACGGTCAGCTATTCAGAGCGCCGTGACGGCGAGGCCGGCGATCCGGCTTACCTTCGATTCCGCGAAGCGGTCCAGTCAGGAGCACGAGCGTTCAGCGTTCAGGGCACCGAGACGCCAACAACGTTCGACGGCGGACGGACACTCGGTTGGGAGCTTGTCGACCAGCTCACCGATATCGACGTTCTGTATATCCAAGTCGGTGGCGGCGCGCTCGCGACGTCGGTTTCAATGGCGATTCCGTCAGCCCGATTGCATCCCGTCCAAGCTGAAGGCTGTGCTCCACTACGACGGGCATGGGATCTTCTCAAGCCCGAATTCAACTTCGCCTCGGCCGCAGCGAATCCTGACGACTTCATGTGGCCATGGGACGATCCGCAAAGCTTCGCCTCGGGGATCCTCGACGACGTCACCTACGACTGGCTGCCGTTGCTGACACGAACCCACAAGTCGGGTGGCGAACCGATCGTGGCTGCCGAGTCGCTCATCGTTTCCGCCTACGACATGGCGCACGCCCACACGGAAATTCCGGTGTGTTCAACCGGTTCATCAGGTCTCGCCGGCCTGCTCACTCAACCGCCATCGACTCGGGAACGAGTCGTACTCCTGTTTACCGGAATCGATCGGTCGGAGGGTTAATGGGTGCCCAGCAGGTCTCGATGTTTAGGGTTGTCCCGAATGTGTCGTGCAGCGAACGGACACAGAGGCGCAATCGTTCGATCGGACTCCCGGAGGATCTCGAGCAATCCATCCATAAGACGCCCAGCGTTGCCTTGGCCCCGATGCAGAGGTTTCGTGGTCACATGGGGTACCACGACCAGACGACCGCTCTCTGTAAAGTCGGCCACGCTGACGATCTCGCCATCTCGACGGAGCTCGAACCTGTCGTCATCGGCGTTCTCGACAACGTCGAAGTCGATGACAGGTGCGGGTTCGGTCGTCATACTGCTGAAACCGTATCCGGACCACGATCCTTCCCGAGGAGTATTTGAGGATGGCGTCAACTTTTGAGGTTCATGAAGTTCAGCGACAAGGGAGGCCGATCGGTTCGGTCGTTCGTCCGGCGTCGATCGCTGGGGCGCTTCGCGCTTTGGCCGTCGAACCCGAGGCTCGCCCGCTCGCTGGCGGAACCGATCTCCTGCTCGATCTACAGCGCGGTGGGCCCGGCGAGCCAGTAACGGTCGTCGACTTGACGACGATCGATCGATTTCGCGAGATTGAGGATCGCGGAGATCATTGGCGCCTTTCTGGCGGCGTGACGCACAGCCAAATCATCCGCCATGCCGGGATCCGCACCAGTGCGTTGCCGCTCGCCCAGGCGTGCCTCGAGATCGGCTCGCCACAACTTCGCAACCGGGCGACGATCGCCGGGAATCTGGCGACCGCTAGCCCCGCAAACGATACGATTTCGGCGTTGATCGCTCTTGACGCCACGGTCGAGATCGGTGCATTGCTGGACGGCGACGTGTCGTTCCGACAGGTCCGTGTCCATGAGTTCTTCACCGGCTTCCGCCAGACCGCCCTCGCCCAAGGCGAGTTGATCACAGCGATTCTCGTTCCCAAGTTGGCTGCGAACGAGCGAGGAATCTGGGTGAAGCTCGGCCTTCGTCGAGCGCAGGCGATCAGTGTTGTACATGCTGGGATCGTCGTCGGCTTCGATGGCGAAGTGGTCACGAGTGCTCGGCTCGCTCTTGGATCTGTCGCGGCGACCGTCGTGTTGGTCGACGCGTTCAGCGAGGCGCTCGTCGGGTCCACACTCGACGATCTCACCGTTTCTTCGGCATCTGAGGCAGCAGCGAACGCCGTTGCTCCGATTACCGACGGGCGAGCGACCGCGGAGTACCGGTCCGAGACGATCTCGGTACTTCTTGCACGTTCTCTTCGTGCAATCTCAAAGAATGCAATGGCGGACACGTGGCCTGACGATCCGCCGACTCTGTCCAGCGATGCGCAGCTCGTCGCAGTCGCTCCCGGTGGTGACACCACGAGACATGCCGAGTCATCGATCACGGTCACGGTCAATGGTGTCGAGGTCACCGGCTCTGGACCGACCATGACGCTACTCGACTGGGTTCGCGATGAAGCCGGCGCGACCGGAATGAAGGAGGGCTGCGCCGAGGGCGAGTGCGGCGCCTGCACGATGCTCCTCGACGGCGCTGCTGTGATGAGCTGTTTGGTCACCGCCGCCCAGGCCGAGGGCCGTTCGGTGTCCACGGTTGAAGGCCTCAGCCACCCAATCCAACAGGCTTTTGTCGATGACTTCGCCGTTCAGTGTGGGTTCTGTATCCCCGGCTTCTTGATGTCGGGAGCACGATTGATCGAGGAACACGATGACCCAACCGACGAACAGATTCAGCTGGCGCTCTCGGGGAATCTCTGCCGGTGCACTGGCTACTACCCAATTATCCAAGCCGTGAAGGACGCTGCCGTGACCGTGCGAGGCCAACATGACTGAACTTCACGCCGTTGGAACTAGAGAAATACGCATAGATGCCCGCGACAAGGTCACCGGCGCCGCAGGCTATTCAGGCGACCGTGTACCTGCGAATGCACTCTTCGCATCGATCGTGTTCTCGAACGAGCCTCACGCGCAGATGTTGTCTATCGATACGTCGAAGGCAGCTTCGGCGGACGGGGTAGTTGCCGTCGTCACGGCAGCTGACGTCCCCGTAAATGAGTACGGACTCACGATGTTCGATCAGCCGGTCATGGTCGGCCTGAACCACACGGGCCGGTCTGCGGTCGACCCGACGATAAGCCGGTGGGAGGCGGACAAAGTTGCGATCGTGATTGCCGAGACGGCGAACGAGGCATCCGCCGCGGCAGCGCTAATCGAGATCGAGTGGGAACGCCTGACGGTGGTCGACGACATCGTTGCCGCCCGCACCGACGAGGTTCTGGTTCATCCCGAGACTGGATCGAATACGTATTACGAGCTTCGCATTCGCAAAGGCGACATGGAACGTGGCTGGGCCGACGCCGACGTTGTCGTCGATGGGACCTACCAGTTGCCGTACCAGGAACATGCCTACTTGCAGGTCGAGGCTGCGACTGCGTGGATCGACGATGAAGGTCGGACCACGGTTGAGACGGGTGGTCAATGGGCATGGGAAGACCAACAGCAGATAGCGCACGCGCTCGATGTTCCGAGTGACGAAGTTCGAGTCATTTACGCCGCGATCGGTGGGGCCTTTGGTGGCAAGGAGGACATGTCATTGCAAATCGTCATGGCTCTCGCCGCCCGGAAACTCCATGAGCTCGGCGTTCATCGACCGGTCCATTGCCGGTGGTCGCGCGAAGAATCCATTATCGGCCATCACAAACGACACCGAGCCACGATCCACGCGAAGCTGGGCGCTACCAAGAACGGCAAGATTACTGCGGTCGAAGCACACGTGATGCTCGATGCGGGGGCATACAACTACACCTCCAACAAGGTGCTCGGCAACGCACACCTCAGTGTCGCGGGTGCATACGAGGTGCCGAACGCTCACATCGATAGTCAGGCGATCTACACGACCACGGTTCCCGGTGGTGCGTTCAGGGGGTTTGGTGGGCCGCAAGGGTCGTTCGTCGCCGAGACCCAGATGAACAAACTCGCCGAGGTCCTAGGTCTCGATCCTGTAGAACTGCGGCGTCGCAATGTGCTCAAGGATGGAAGCAACGGCATCACGCAGGCGATCATGCCCGATGGTGTGACGCTGCCCCAGGTCATCGATCGGTGCGCCGAAGAGGCCCACCTCGATGGTGACTTCTTCGAGGCTCGCCCGTTCGCTCCGATCGCTTCGTTGCCGTCGGCCACCGCAGCGGTGAAACGTGGACGCGGTTTTGCTAGCGGTTACAAGAACGTGGGATTTAGCGACGGGTTTCCGGAGCGATGCGAGGCCGAGATACATCTCCATGGTGAAGAGGGAGACGACATACCGACGAGCGCTGAGATCTATCATGGTGGCGCCGAGGTCGGTCAGGGAGCGCATCAGGTCTTCCACCAGATGACGTCGGAGGCCACCGGAGTTCCGCTCGACCATGTCAGCGGGCACTTTTCCGACACAGCTACGACGGGCGACAGCGGGTCCGTTTCCGCATCGCGGATGACCTTCATGGCAGGAAACTCGATTCTTGGTGCTGCCGAAGAAGCTGAGAAGGCTTGGCGTGATGGACAGAGACCCGCTGTCGGTAGGTTCCGTTACACCCCGCCACCGACCGATTTGCTCGACCGCGAGACTGGTGTTGGTCAGCCGAACTTCTCTTACGGTTACATGGCGCAAGCGGTGGAGGTTTCGGTCGATACCGAGACCGGGCACATCCGGGTCGACCGCGTCACGAGCACTCACGATGTCGGGCGAGCGATCAATCCAAGCCTCGTGCGAGGCCAGATTGAGGGCGGAGTTGTGCAAGCACATGGCTACGTCCTCAGCGAAAATCTCGTCGTGACCGATGGTCGGATTCGGAATCCGAGGTTCAGTAGTTACCTCATCCCCGGGATTGGCGATATTCCCGAACACGTCGAGAGCGTGATTTTGGAGCTCGCTGATCCTCTGGGCCCATGGGGTGCGCGAGGAATGGCCGAGATGCCGTACATCACGTATGCGCCAGCCGTGATCGCCGCAGTCCACGACGCCACTGGCGTGTGGTTCGACGAATTCCCACTGACCCCAAGTCGAGTCCTCGCAGCGCTGGCCGCAAACCGCTGAGGGTTCTGAGAGCGCCGTTCTAGGCGCTGATTTCGACCGGAGCGCCGAGCGGCACGTGCTCGGCAATGAACTGGATTACCTCCTCGGGAACTCGAACACAGCCGTTCGATATCGCCTGACCCAGCTCGGCGTCGGGATTGTTCGTGCCGTGAATCGCGATGACGGGCAGGCCGCCACTGAACGATGGCAAGACTTCGGAGTAACTGGACAACACGACGGCCCAGGTACCCAGGTAGGACTCTTCTGGAGGGTTGAGTCGCTTGGCAGCCACGAAGAACGTCCCGACCGGCGTCGGAGTCTTTTCGGTTCCGATCGCTGCCTGAGATTCCGCAATGAGTTCGTCGCCGTCGTACACGCGGACCGTCGTCGACGACAGCTCGACCTCGGCGCGGATACGAGATTCGCTCAATACGTAGTCCGACGCGGGGATCCAGGCTTCCGTTTCGTTCGGCCGAATGGGTAGCTGCACTTTGACCCAGTCATCTCCGAGGTCGCCCTCGGTGACCATCAGAGTCAGTGGGCCCTCGAACTGGTGCGGATTTGAGACCCTGAACGGGAGCGCGATCGGCAACCCATCCGGTCCGTCGTAGGCGGTGAGGTACGACGTGGCGTCTCGTGCGGTTGCTATCAGAGTGCGATAGGGATCCGGGATCGTTGTCGTCGTGGGCGCGACGCTGCTCGTGGTCCTAGGCGCCGCGATCGACTCGGTGGTCGTTGGGGCTGTCGTCGATGTGGTCGTCGACTCGAGCGGAAGCGTGCTGGCTGAAGCTCCACCGCAGCTCGCGCCGATCAGAGCGAGCGCTGTAAGCGCGCATTGGAACCTGCGTGTACTCCGAACCACGAGACGACACTAGCGGGCCAAGTTGAAAGCCGTCCGGTCGGCGCGACCACGAACTCGATGCGACATTACGCCGCAGCCCTGGAGAGTTGTTTACGCTTTTTCGAGGAGATCTCTTCGTTCTCGACAAAGTTCTTCAACTCTTCGAGGAACGTGTTGAGCGTGGCCTTCAACTTGATCGTGAACACGGGACCTATCACTTTGCCGACCGCCGTCGTCTCCATCTGGATATGCATGCTGACCTCGGCAAATTGTGCGCCGGTGGGGCGAACACGAATCGTTTTCTGAGCGAGCGAGATGAATAAAGGCATGCCGGTGATGGCGAACGTGAACTGTTTGTTCGATTCGGAGTATTTCGTGAAGGTCTCCTCGATTTCGCCAAAGCCTGATGTCGCGCACACCCGCCCTCCGACCGTGGCTCCCTCGGGTACCGCCACATCGTGGTTTGCGGCCGACGAGGCGATCGCGGATGACCAGGTTCCGACCGAATCGAACTCGTGAGCAACGACCTGCCAGACCCGGTCGGTCGAGGCCTGTATGCCGATCTTCTTTTTGAACTCCATGATGCGTCCTTCCTTCGAACCGGCCGATCCGAGGAGCCCATCAAACCGACTGCTGCGATCGACAACATCGCCCCCGACAACGAATCACCCATGGGGCCGGTCCGGGCATGGGTGATTCGAGGATGCGGGTGAGGAGAGTCGGGTCGATCGTTGGCACCCTGAAGGGGTGATCGCACCTCCGATTCCGCTGGTCTGGGCCAAACTCAGGCCGCCAATGCTTCCCGCACAGACGGTGCCTCGAGAGCAACTGATACGCGAGCTTTCCTCCTCCGACGCAGCCCTGACCGCGATCGTCGCCCCTCCTGGCTACGGCAAAACGACAGCGGCAGTTCAGCTCATTCACAGCCTCGGCGACCCTGTTGCTTGGTTGTCCCTCGAGTCCGCGGACGCAAACCCGGCCAGGTTCTGGACATATGTCGCGGCAGCGCTGAGCGCCGCCGGAGTTCCCGGAGCCGATCAGACGTATGACCATCTGTCCACGGGGGGTGTCGACGCGGCGATTCTCGCACTGCGCTCGGCGGTCGAGGCCGCCGGCGACAAGTACCTTCTCGTCCTCGATGACATGCACCTCATCGAGAGCGAAGTCATCGAGCAACAATTGGGCGATTGGCTTCGCAGGCCGGTGCCGAACTTGCGAATCATCTGCACCTCTCGCAGCGATCTGGGATTGCCCGTGGGCCGCCTTAGGAGCCAAGGCTTGCTGACCGAAGCTCGAATCGCTGAACTCGCGTTCAGCGGCGAGGAGTCCGAGATGCTGCTGCGTTCGGCGTTCGGCCTCTCCAATCTCACGGTCGCCCAGCTCGAGCGACTCGATTCGCGGACCGAGGGTTGGCCGGTCGGGTTGTATCTGGCGGGACTCACGCTCCGAGATGATCCCGACATCGACGCACAGCTCGAGCGCTTCGCTGGAGATACACGCCACCTCACCGAATATCTTGCTGTCGAGGCCATGGACGGAGTCACCGATGACGTTCGAGCGTTCGTGCTGGCCACGAGCATCGTGTCTGTGCTCGACCCCGACTTGTGCGATGCGTTGACCGGCCAGATCGGAAGTCTGAAGGTGTTGCGCGGCCTCGTCGCTGAAAACGTGTTCACGTCAGCGTTGGATGAAGCAGCGACTGTCTTTCACTACCACCCCTTGTTCCGAGAGCATCTTCGTTCGGCCCTGGCCGCAGATCATCCCGAGCAGCTC
Organism: Verrucomicrobiales bacterium; assembly: GCA_047638715.1. Taxonomy (GTDB): domain Bacteria; phylum Actinomycetota; class Acidimicrobiia; order Acidimicrobiales; family SHLQ01; genus SHLQ01. The sequence continues at coordinate 3,047 of JBLIMK010000051.1, read as the reverse complement.
GCCGAGCTACATCGCCGGGCATCGTTGTGGTTCGAAGCGCGCGGTGACGTCCACGAAGCTGTCCTGCACGCCAGCGCCGGGGCCGACATCCGCCGAGCGGAGACGTTGATCACATCGAGCTCGTCGCTTTTCTCAAACGCTGGTCACTTCGACACCGTTATCGACTGGGTAGACGGGCTGGGCCCTCCCGAAAATCTGCGGACAGAGACCTGTCTATTGATGTCGTGGACGATGCTCAACCTCCGCCGCTACGACGAACTCGAACAGTGGATGGACAGCGCGCTCGCAGCGGCAGATACCGATATCGAGCAAGAGGTACTTCGCACGCAGCTTCCGACGATCAGGTCGCACAAGGCTCGTCACATCGGCGACCTCGGGCAGATGCTCCACTGGGCGAACGACGCTTTGGCACAAGAATCGAGCTACCCACGTTCAGAAGATGTCGGTGGCCTCTTCGTACGGATCGATTCGGGAAGAGGAGCGGCGTCTTCAGCTGCTGGGTGTGCTGCTTTCTGGGACGGCGATCTGGACCGCAGCCACGATCTTTTTGCGGCGGGGCTCGAGATAGCACGACCCTCGAACATGTTGATCGAGGTCATCTTTTGTTATGGCTACCTCGCAATGATCGAGGCGGAGCGCGGCGATCCAGAAGGCGCGTTGGCCCATGCTGACCAGGCGTTGTCGATGATCGGCTCGGCTGATGAACGCCAACTGCAACCAACGCTGTCCTACCTAGCGCGTTCGATAGCGAAGCTTGCATTGGGGCTCCCAGCGGATGCGAAAGAAGACCTCGACCGCGCACGCGAGCTCGCAGCGGATCACCGGGAACCTCTTCACGATGCCGCCATCGACTTACAGGACGCGCGAATTCTTCACCGGACAGGAGACATCGACGGTGCCCGGGCGGCGCTGCGCGGTGCCAAGGCGGCGATCGGTGCAATGCCAGATCCGCACTTCGAGAAGCGGGTTCGTGCTGTTGAAGCCGAGATTCGGTTCGTCGCTCGCGATGTTGAAGACCTACCGATCGGGGCGCGCGAGCTCACCGATCGGGAGCAGGCCGTGTTGGTGCTCCTTCCACATCGGTTACCCAGAAAAGAGCTTGCCGAACAGCTGCACGTCTCTGAGAACACGATCAAAACCCACCTGACCTCGATTCGACACAAACTTGGTATTCACGGACGTGAGTCCATTGTTGAACGGGCAAACGAACTCGGACTCTTGGGGCCGGTCGAGACCGCAAGCTGAACGGCGTACGCTCTGAGATATGGAGTTGACCGCCTTCGACGAGGTTGCCGAATTGGTTCGGGCGATGACGCCCGCCGAGATCGGTGACGTTCGCGTGCGAGCGCATCGTCGAGGCGTAAAGGTGTGGTTTGACACGGAGGCTCCAACGAAGGAGCACTACGAGGCGCAGCTCCTTTCGCGCCGTTATGTAGACGGCGTCGAAGGTATGGCCCTGGAGATCGGATTTCATTCCGAGCACAAGGAGATGCAACGAAACGTGTCGGTGATCGATCGGATTCGTACGAGCGAGAAGTCGTGGCGAAGAGAGCTCGGCAAAGAGCCGCAGATGGACGTGTTCTACGGCGCAGATAATTGGCGTCGCGTCTCGGAATCATGGATCGAACCAGATCTTGAGGATCCCGAGATCACGTTTGAGATCGCGAGCCGACTGGTCGACTACGTTTCAGTAATCGAACCAGCACGAGAATCGGGTTGATGAATATGGCGACATCTGAGGAATCCAAGGCGTCGAACGACATCTCCAAAGCGGTCTTTCGCAACGTCAATCGTGTGGTCAAGCCGTTGGTCAAAGTAGGACTGGGCTCGCCATTGCCGATCGGTCTTGGTGCCGTCGTCTTGGAGAGCACGGGTCGCGTGAGCGGTGAGCCACGAGAAGTACCGGTGCTCGGCTTTCGAGTTGGGAACCGCGTCTTGGTCTCCACGGTGCGGAGCGGCTCGCAGTGGTTGAAGAATCTCGAAGCCGATGATCAGGCCGCCGTCTGGTTCTGTGGGAAACGCCGAGATGCGACTGCCAGCGTTCGGCGTGGCCCGCTCAATATCGTGACGCTCGACGCTTCTGACTAGTGAAACGACGACCAGTCGGACCAATTCGTGCGGTTTCCACCGGCGGCTCGGGCAGAGTCGAGGTTGACCCGAGCGGCGAGGAGCAGGTCGTCGATATCGACGAGCTTTGACTCTGTCGTGTGGACGGCGCCGATCGTCACGGTCGTTGCCATCGACGTGTCGATGTCGACAACCGAAGCTGCGACCCGTTGACGAATCGCATCCGCGACCCTCGTCATGCCGATACGACCCGAACCGGGCAAGCCAATGGCGATGGTCCGGGCGTCGACCTGCTCGAGAATGTCCAATCTCCGGATCGATGACCGCGCAATGCCTGCGACGTGGTCGAGGAGAGACCCTTGGCGCTCGGCCCGGAGCGGATGGATCTCATCGATCTCGACGACGAGGAGCGCCCCCTCGTTGTCATACGCAGCGAACACCTGTCGGATCGACGACGCCAGATGGTCGAGCGGGAGATGCCACGGCTCGATGTCGAACAGCGTGTCTTCCAGGGGTTGATGAAGGAGGTCGTCTTGCAAGAGGAGCGAACTCCCGTCAAAGAGTGTTGTAACCATTCCGATGCTCCGATCAACATGCCCGCACCAAAGGTTTCGTCACAATGGCCTATTCCCTTTAGTCCGAGGCCTATTCCCTTTAGTCCGAACGACCTAGTTTCCCGCACCGCTCCGTCTGCCAGGGCCGGTTGTCGTGATGTGTGGGTGGTGTTTCCCGCGCCGCCCGGTTCGTCAGGGCCGGTTGTCGTGATGTGTGGGTGGTGTTTCCCGCGCCTCCCGGTTCGTCAGGGCCGGTCGTGGTGATGTGTGGCTGGCCGCTGGCCCTCTGCGTCAGGACTAGACCCAGAGTCGGTCGCAGACATCCAGCCAGAGCTTCGTGGTAAGCCGGAGCGACTCGATGTCGATGCGCTCGTTGTGTCCGTGGAACCGACTCATGAACTCGCCGAGACTGATATCTGCACTGAG